>DUOI01000135.1 GCA_012838915.1 Clostridiales bacterium | reverse complement strand
TAATCGTATTACTTGGCGTTCACTGAGGTTTAAAAGCTCGGCAGCCTCTCGGATGGTTATTACCTTATCGATAGTTTGATTAATGACTCTGAGCCTGGTTATCTCTCTTTGAGTCATGTTGAATATCTCCTTTCGCATACATGACATTTTATCAGAATAAATTCAACATGACATTATGATAGAATAACAACAGCTTATTTTGGTTGTTGACAAATTGAAAATGATAGGTTATTATATAGGTCAATTAATCGAATATCGCAAAAACCGTTGATTGAGAGTAGTAGTTATAAAACCCTTTATCCAAAGAGAGCCACAGATGGTGAAATTGTGGCGATAAAGCTTATAACGAATGGACTCATGAGGGCCAGGCTGAAATCATAATGAGATTATGCCGGCCGGGAACTTCACCCGTTTTCAATGAAGCATGCATGTCAGTGTATGATTAGAGAGGCACGTTTGTGCAATTTAGGTGGTACCGCAGAGATCATGGTCTTTGTCCTATCGTTAGGACAAAGGCCTTTTTTATATACAAAATAAAAACAAGAAAGGAATGAACAGCATGGCGAATGTACCTTACAAAATATACTTAACCGAAGAAGAGATGCCAAAATATTGGATAAACATGAAGGCATTTATGAAGGAAAAGCCAGAGCCTTTTCTGAATCCTGCTACCTTCCAGCCTTGCACCGCAGAAGAGCTTGAACAGGTGTTTTGCAAAGAACTGGTAAAGCAGGAGCAGAACACAACGGACAAATATATAGAGATTCCGAAGGGAATAAGGGATTTTTACAAAATGTACCGTCCTTCTCCGCTGGTTCGTGCCTACTGCCTGGAAAGGCAGTTGGATACACCTGCAGAAATCTATTATAAATTTGAAGGCACCAATACTTCCGGATCTCATAAGCTGAACTCAGCAGCCGCTCAGGTATACTATGCAAAGGAGCAAGGCTTAACTCACCTGACCACTGAAACCGGTGCAGGCCAATGGGGTACGGCTTTGTCCATGGCATGTGCCTATTACAATATTGATTTGACGGTATTTATGGTGAAGGTTTCCTCCCAGCAAAAGCCTTACCGAAAAGCTGTCATAGAGACCTATGGAGGAAAAGTAGTTGCTTCCCCTTCTGATACGACGGAAATTGGCCGAAAAATCCTGTCAGAACACCCGGATACCGGCGGATCTTTGGGCTGTGCGATCTCTGAAGCCTTGGAAACAGCGGTACAAACAGATAATTGCAGATATGTACTGGGTAGTGTATTGGATCATGTGCTGCTGCATCAGACTATAATCGGGCAGGAAACCAGAATTGCCTGCGAAAAACACGGTATTAAGCCGGATATAATAATCGGCTGCACAGGCGGTGGCTCCAACTTCGGAGGACTGATTGCACCCTTTATCAGTGAAAAAATTGCAGGTAAGTCGGATGTCCGAATCATCGGCGTAGAACCGGCTTCCTGTCCTTCCCTAACCAGGGGTAAATATGCCTATGATTTTGGTGATACAGGGAAGACCTCCCCATTAATGAAAATGTATACGCTTGGTTCCGGCTTTATTCCCTCTCCCAGCCATGCTGGCGGACTTCGCTTCCATGGTATGAGTCCGATAATTTCCAAACTATATAACGATGGATACATTGAAGCCCGTGCGGTGGAACAAACCAGTGTATTTGATGCGGCAACTGTCTTTGCCCGCAGTGAAGGCATTCTGCCGGCTCCGGAATCCGCCCATGCTTTACTGGCAGCTATGGAGGAAGCTATTAAATGCAGGGAAACAGGCGAAAAGAAGACTATTATATTTGGTTTGTCCGGTACCGGATATTTTGACATGGCTGCCTATGTCAGCTACAACAGCGGAACCATGGTAGACTATATCCCTACTGATGAAGATCTGGAAAAAGGGTTTGCCGGACTTCCCAAGGTACCGAACAGAGAATAACTTACAAGTTGCATTTAAATATTATTCATAAAAAGGAAGCAAATCGTTTTTTGCTTCCTTTTTACAAGCTCATTTTATGACACTTCGCTCCGCTTCTGTTTGCAGCATCAGCATATCCCCCTGTTTTAAATTCATGCCATTCTCTATATTAACCTCTTCCCTATTCCTTGCCCGGAGCTGGGAAAGAAGTACACCTGACAAAGTTAAAAGGCACCCTGCATAACCTCTCCAATCCAAGGTTTCCTTAAGGATAAGCATTCCGCCGATTAAGGCAAACACCGACTCCAGGCTCATTATAATAGCTGCATGGGAGGCCTTCGCATATTTTTGTCCGACCGCCTGTAATGTATATGCAATGCCGACCGAAAAAATGCCGCCGTATAGGATGGGGATAGCTGCCTTTGTAATAGCGGATAGTTGGATCTCTTCCAGTAACAATGCCGATATAAGGCTTAATGCAGAACATGTCAGATATTGCACGAAGGAAATCTTCAAAGCATCTGCTTTCTGCGTGAATCTGTTTATTAGAAGTATATGGACTGCAAAGAAAAAGGAACATATAAATACCATTAAGTCGCCTCTGGAAATGGTAAAGTTTTCTTCAACGCTGATCAAATAAAGTCCTGCCAGCGCAAGAAATGCTGCAATCCAGGTTTTTACTCCTACTCTTTGCTTTATGAAGATACCTAAAGCAGGTACCAGTACGATATAAAAACCGGTAATGAAAGCTGCTTTTCCTGCCGTGGTGTCTTCCAAGCCTATTTGCTGGAGACCTGCTGCAATAAACAGCACAAAACCTGCTATAATCCCCGCCCGCAAAACGGCTGGGTTATCAGCATGCCTGCCGACTTTTATTCCTTCTGTTTCTATTGAAACATCCTTATTGTTTTTTTTATCTTTTATGTTTCTAATTATTAAAAGAGGCAGCAGGGTAAAAGCTCCCAAAGCAAAGCGCACACCGGTAAAGGTAAAACTGCCGATATATTGAATTCCCACCCTTTGGGCTACAAAAGCAAAACCCCATATTACAGCTGCCATGGTCAGCAGAATAGGTGCTTTCCATTTCATTTTCTGCATTTTGTTCTTCATCCCCTGGTTAGTTTCATATTGTCCGGTCATCGACACTAAATTTTATTATATTATGATTCCGGCACCTTTTTCAAGCAAATCAGTAACAAGAATACCTTTAGCAATCTTTTTGTGATTATATCATCGATGATCAAACTCATGTGATCATTGAAAAATCTCTGAAAAGTGTATAATATAGTCTGAAGTGTAAATAAAGGTCCGAAGCTATTTAAAAAAAGAGGGTAAAATGGAAAAACTGAGAAGAGAATTTTACAGTAAATCCGCTCTGGAACTGGCCAGGGCTATATTGGGGTTCAATCTGGTTCATATTACAAAGTATGGCAGACTTGTGGGAAAAATTGTGGAAACTGAGGCTTATATGGGTGAGCATGATAAGGCTGCCCACTCCTATAACAACAGAAGGACAAAAAGAACGGAGGTAATGTTCGGTCCTCCGGGTCATGCATATGTATATCTGATTTATGGCATGTATTATTGCCTGAATATTGTAGCCGCTGAAACAAATATAGCCCAGGCTGTATTGATACGGGCCGTTGAACCTGTGGAAGGACTGGAAAAAATGGCTGAGCTGAGATATCAAAAAAGCCTTCTCACATGCAGCAAAAAGGAAATCCTGGGGTTAACCAACGGACCTGGCAAGCTTTGTCAGGCAATGAATATCAATAAAAATAACAACGGTCAGGACCTGTGCGGAAACAGGCTGTTCCTTCTAAAGGCGGAAGCCCCGCCGGAAAATGATATTGTGACCACTACCCGCATCAACATCAACTATGCCGAGGAAGCTATCTACTTTCCCTATCGTTTTTATATAAACAGCAGTCCCTATGTTTCAGTAAGAAACAAAAGCTGAAAAACTATGAAACTTCTTACCATGATGCATTCAGGCCTGCCAGATAACCTGAAGACCAAGCCCATTGCAGATTAAAGCCGCCGCACAAACCGTCAATGTCCATTATTTCACCTGCCAAATACAAGCCCTTAATCAACCTGGATTCCATTGTATCCGGATTTATTTCACCGGTATGAATGCCGCCTGCCGTTACCTGAGCACTGGGCCAGCTCCTTGTGCCTCGAATTGGGAATCTCCAATCTGTCAGGACTTTAGCAATCTGATCAATTTCCGATTGGGACAGACTGGAAACAGGCAGCTTAATATCCTTTATACAGGCTTCTTTTAGCACAACCGGAATCAGACGCTTATTAATCAGACCGACAAAACTGAAATCTATGGGTTTTGCCGGAGCCAGGCTAATTCTCTTCCTTATTATTTCCCTTACCTCATCCTTACTCATTCCGTTCATAACTACCACCTTTAATAGCGGTTTTTTTTTCTGATTCAACAGCTCACCTGCCTTTCGGCTGATTTGCAGAATGGGCGGTCCTGATATCCCGTAATTGGTAAATAGAATATCCCCGCTGTCTTGTGCATGAACTTTATCATTATAGAGGATTTCAGCTGTTCCTACAAATTTAACACCATCTATTCTTTTAAAATGCGGTCCTTCCAGCATGAGCTGAACCAATGCAGGAAACAAATCCGTTACATGATGTCCCAGCTTGGCAGCCAGTTCCAGGCCGTTGCCATCGGAACCGCTGGAGGGCATAGCCTTGCCGCCTGTTGCCAGTATAACCCTGTCCCCTTTAAATGATTCACCATCCCTTGTTTGAACTATAAATTTGTTCCCCTTCTTCACCAGGTCTGTTACATATGAATTACAAATAATTTCTACTCCAGATTGCTCCATTTCATATAAGAGAACATCCAATATACTTGAGGCTTGGTCAGACATGGGGAAAACCTTTCCAGAATCCTCCACCTTATGTTGAATTCCAAGTTTTTCGAAAAAACGAATAGCATCTTTTACGGAAAATGCAGATAAAGCTCCATGCACAAATCGGGGATTATTACCATTATAGTATTCTACAGAGGTATTGATATTGGTGAAATTGCACCGCCCATTGCCGGTTGCCAACAGTTTTTTCCCTACTCTTGGATTTCTTTCCAAAATGGTAACTCCGGCGCCCTGCCTCCTGGATGAAATTGCTGCTGCCATACCGGCTGCCCCGCCTCCAATAACAATTACATGTCTTTTCATTCCAAATCTCTCTCTTTTGTTTCCTTTTTGTATTCCTGCTTATTCTCATGTTGTTCAACAAGTTTTATGTCCGGTTTCTCTTTCTTTTTATTTTCCTCTGCCGAGGCGCTGCTTCGAATAATATCTATCAGTCTCTCACATACAAGCTTGCTACAATAGCAGGATATTGCCATACGCAAAGCGATATCCGGCAAATCCTGCAGGCACCATTCCTCTTCTACATATTCAGCAATTTGGGTAAGAGACTGGTTAACGTCCCCGATAAATTTTTCATAGAACAACTCCGGAGTGGATTCATCCATCACCTGCTGCAGTAAGAATCCAATATCCCGGACAGACAGTACCTGCTTTAATATACAAATTTCTATCAATCCTGCCAGGTGCTCTCTGGAATACTTTTTCCCATCTGCCCGGGGAAGAAGCTTGTCTTTAATGTAATTGTTTATCATAGCTGAGGTTATTGGCTCCTCATCATCAAAACGAACCAACTGCCTGCTGACATATGTGACAACCTGGTCTTTATAAAGCCCGATGTCCGGAAACTCCTTCCAGGAAGCAGGCCTTTCGTTTGTCAATGTTTCCTTCAACTGCTTCAATTCTTTCATAAGAATAGCCCCCTTCTACTCGATAACTAATACTCTACCACCATCGAATATAATTTGCAATAACACATAAAATTATTAGCGTTACATATTTTAATTTCGTTTATTATGTTATATAATATTAATTATTAGATTGTAGCAGGGAGGCTATATTATGAACTCAATTTGTTTATTTGGTGATTCTATTGGCAAAGGAGTTGTATTGGATGCTATCCGGGGCAGATATATTCTTTTGAAGAACAGCTTTGCAAATCTTTTCACCCTTAATACAGGGGTTCCCCTTGAGAATTATTCCAAATTCGGCTGTACTATTACAACAGGAAAAAGAATTATTGAGAGAAATGTGGATAGAATTAAAAATTTAAAATATACCGTACTGGAGTTTGGAGGAAATGACTGTGACTTCGACTGGGCAGCTGTCTCCCAGTATCCGGACCGGCATCACAGCCCCAAAACTGAGCTTGAGAAGTTTGAATCCTGCTATGCAGAAATAATTGACTATGTAGCTTCTGCCGGAAGCCGGCCGGTATTGCTCTCCTTGCCGCCTTTAGACGCACATAGGTACTTTTCATGGATATCAAAAGACCGCAATGCCAAAAGCATTCTACATTGGTTAGGCGATGTTGAGCACATATACCGCTGGCATGAAATGTATAGTCTGACTGTAGCTCGTCTGGCAGTAATAAAGAGGGTTCCTCTGCTGGATATTCGAAGCACCTTTTTGAAGGTTCGTAACTATTTCAGCTTATTGTGTGATGATGGGATTCATCCAAACGAGGAAGGGCATCGTTTAATATTCAGCGTTATAAAGGAGTATATCGGCAAAGCAAACTTATCACCTATGTCGGCTATGATATAGGTTTATGATATAACCATAGTATTTCATAGTTGTTTTTGTTAAGTTTGAGTATTGCAGGTAAATGTGTAAGGTGCTAAGATAGTGTGGAGGAGCGTGAAAAAATGGGCAGTTTTAGAGATAGACTTATCCGCTTTATGTATGGCAGGTATGGAACCGACCAATTAAACATTGCTTTGTTTGTTATCTATTTCCTGTTGCTGCTCATCAATTTGTTTACGCGCAATCTCATACTTCCCATATTAATGTGGGCTGTTCTGATCTGGACACTTTTTCGCTCGCTTTCCCGAAACATTTATGCAAGACAAAGGGAAAACATGTTTTTCCTAAAGCTCTGGCGTCCTGTCAAGTCTGGTATTACGCTTAATCTCCGCAGGCTGCGTGAAATACGAACCCATCGTTTCCGCCGATGCATCCGATGCAAGACAGTACTGCGCCTCCCCCGCAGAACAGGTAAGCACAAGGTGAGATGTCCCCGCTGTCAACATCGGTTTAATGTAAGAGTATTTTTTTGAATTAGTATTATTGATTATAGAATCAATAGGCCATCCAAGTCCTGGATTTGGATTTTTCTGCCTGATACTTGTCGAATATATCCCTGAGCTTCCAGGTCAGCCAGCTTTCTGCTGATGGTCTCCGGGGTGGTGCCCAGGTAGGATGCCATATCCTTCCGCGACATCGGCAGGCTTATACTTAGACTGCCCCCCTGATCTTCCACACATTCTGCCAGGTACAGGGCAATTCGTGTTTCCACCCGTTCAGTGGCAAAACGGGCTGCCTGCTTTTCTGATTCATCCAGCCGATTTGAAAACTCTGCCAGTACTTGCAGGGCAATGGTCGGATACTTTAGAAGAAACTTCTGCAGATCATCACGGTTAATCATGCAGACGTCGGTATCTGCCATGGCTTCGGCATAGGATTCGTGAACAGACTGACGAAACAATGCAAGCTCACCGGTAAAATCGCCAGGCTTCAATATCCGAAGAAGTTGTTCTTTCCCGGATTCAGACAAACGATATATACGAATTTTTCCCTTGCTGACAATATACAGTGAATTAGATTGCTGCCCGGCCCGGTAAATGATCTCCCCTTTATCGAAATGTGCCGTTTTAATAGCGCGCATAATCTCTTCCAGCTTATCATCATCCAAGTGGTTGAATATGGGAACCAGCGTAATACATGCTTTGGAATGCAGGCGTCCATGTTCATTATGTACACAATGATGGGTTTCGCTATCATGGTTGCATCTATTCATTTCATTCACTTCCCTAAGCCGGAAATAAGAAAATAAGCCAACACAATCAATCCAAGAACAATGCGGTACCAGCCAAATACTTTGAAATCATTTTTCTTAATATAACCTAACAGGAACTTAATAGCTGCTACTGATACAAAAAATGCAACCGCCATTCCGGTTAACAGTATGGCAATTTCCAAACCGGAAAAATTAAAACCAAATTTCACCAACTTCAATGCGCTGGCACCAAACATAACAGGTATGGACAGGAAAAAGGAAAACTCTGCAGCAACAGAACGGGACGCCCCCAGCAAAATACCTCCAAGTATGGTAGCCCCTGAACGTGAAGTGCCCGGAATAAGCGACAATACCTGAAACATGCCTATCAGAAAAGCTGTTCTATAGGAAAGCGCCTTCATGCTGTTAATAGGTGCTCTGCGATACTTATTTCTGTTTTCCGCCAGAATAAACAATACACCATAGAGAATAAGGGTAATTGCAACCGTAATATAGTTATACAAATGCTCATCCAGCCAATCGTCAAAAAGGAAACCTAGAACAGCAGCGGGCAATACACCTATTACTACCTTGTACCAAAGGGTGATAGTATCCTTTTTCTGTTGCGTTGTTTTACTGGATGAAAAGGGATTCAGCCTGTTAAAGTACAGCAGTACAACTGCCAGGATAGCTCCCAGTTGAATTACCACCAGAAACATTTCCTTAAAATTCTCAGTTACGTCCAGTCTGATTATTTCATCCAGCAATATCATGTGGCCGGTACTGCTGATGGGCAGCCATTCGGTTATTCCTTCCACAATGCCCCAAAGCATTGCTTTCAATAATTCCAGCATATCATTTCTCCTCTAATTTCCTTTATCCACGTCGGAATATGTTCGCCTGTTATTTATATCCTGATCCCTAAATACAGCTGATTACAAAATTTTCTTGTAAACCGGCAGTTTCTGAAACCAACCTATGGATTTAACCCTCTTCGAACTAATTGCTTTATTTAAAGATCCTTATAAGTTGTAATGCAATGTTCGGGTTAATTTAGCTACCATTTGAAATATTGTCTTTTCTTCCCAAATTATTTCATAAGGCTGCAGCCATGTCAATGACTGCAATTTGCCATATTGCAGGGAGTGTACTCCGGCAGCTTTTTTTCCACAAATGTCAACTTAATTCTGGCAAAACGCTGTAAACCGGCTTCCAGTTCTATTTCCGGCATCGAATCCCCGATCAGCGGTCTGGCATACCGAATGAAATCATCCGTTACGTCAATCCCGGACTGGGCTATCCATTCCTTTGGCAGATATCTTACTCGATTAGCAACAACCGATAAGGGTACGTGTTCGTATCTTACTGAATAAGGTTCATCACTGTTTCGTAGTATGGTTGCCATTTTCCCGGTTATACCGGTCAAGGCAAATTCTACTGATTTCCTTCCCAAAGTATAGGCTTCCTCCCTGTCAATTGTCGAAGCATGTAAAGATACTCCCCTTTGCAGAACCCCTGGCACTTGCCCGGTTGCCTGGCCTCTGACAGGGAAACCATGTTTATTCAGGGCATTTACTACCTCCTGCATAGCAGTTGTTTTACTTGCTCCATATTCCACATGACCAAATCCGTCTCTTAACTGGCTGGCGGGATCGGTCATAAAGCTTTCAGGTACTACAATAATACATCTGCCGCTTCTGATTAATTCATCATCCACATTAGCCAACATTTTTTCCATGGACAGCCCTGATTCCGGCAGATACAGCTGAAGGGGCATTTCCCGATTGGGATCTGCTAAACGAGAGGAAGCTGTTATAAAGCCTGAGCCTCTTCCCATGGCTTGCAGCACACTGACACATTCGGAAGTACACATGCCGCGATTCTCCTCGTTTACGTTTTGTATGATATAAGCCCAATAACGGGCACAGCTGCCATAGCCGGGAGTATGATCAATAATGGTTCGTTCCTCGTCGCCCAGATCATTGTCAATGGTTTTAGGAACCCCCATTACAATCAGTTCATACCCTTGCTTTTCCGCCAATATCTTCACCTTGTCAGCGGTATCCATTGAGTCATTCCCGCCTATGTAGAAAAAGTAACCTATATCATGAGCTCGAAACACGTCAATAATTCTTTCAAAGTCAGCTTCGTTGTTCTCCTTTAATTTATATCTGCAGGAACCGATTGCTCCGGCAGCCGGTGTATTTTTCAGCCTTCTTATCTCATCGATGGGCTGTTTTGTCATATCAATCAATTCTTCCAATAAAACCCCTTCGATTCCCCGGTGAGCAGCATAAACGCAGCCCATTTTACCGGATTCGAAACATGCTTCAAGAACTCCCTGCAAAGAAGCGTTAATAACCGGGGACGGGCCGCCGGATTGGGCTACCAGTACATTTCGCTTCCTCATTATTTCATCCTCCATTTCGACTGTTTTTTTAACTACAATGCATATTATACCATAAAAAAAGGCGATATCCACCAGGATATCACCCATATGAATCAACTCCTTGAAAGGTATTAATTCAATCCTTCAACCAATGCCTGATAAGTAATGGAAATGACTTCATCGTTTTCGGTAATGATAATTAGAGAGGAATCTCCCTTTGTATAGATATAGGCGTTTTCTCCTCCTGTATAATCCTCTCCGTATGCTTCCAGGACATCATCCACAGAAGAGCCGATGTAAATTCCCTCCGCTGTGCTAACCGAATCATCCATAAAATAGACAGAAGAAATATAGTCGGTATTATCCTTTGGATATGTTGTTAATTCAAAGCCGCTGTAGTAATAGGTTTTATCCAACCCTTGAAAAGCGCAGCTTTCCGCTTCAAAATAATCCAGCGGTTCCCCAAGTTCTTTCAGTACCGGTTCCACATCTGTATTTACAACAATCGGAATTCCATTATAGTTGAATACATACCCCTGATCCTGGGGCTTGCTCTGCACCTGTTCACCCCCGCTGCAACCTGCCAGAAGCAATACAACGATTATTCCTATAAGTATCTTTTTCACAAATATATCCTCCATTTCCCTATATTGCATAAGAATATTCTGCTGTCAACTTCAACATATTAGTTTATTATTGCCTGAGCAGCAGCACCATAGCTTTTCAAGTAGCCATACTTCTCCATTTCCATTGCCTGATCCTGCTTCATCCACTCGTAAAACTCCACCTTATCCTGCCAGACGGCAGCCAGCTTCGTATCCCCTCTTCGGTCTTCCAAATTATAATTTTCCTTTAGGATTTTTCCGAGATATGCCGTAAACTTCTCAGCACCGGCCAGGTTCATGTGTAAACCGCCATCATAGGTATCCTTACTGTAGTCAATATTCATTTGATCCGCCAAAGGGAGAAAATTAACATACAACAAATCGTTTTCCTTGGCATATTGCGCAATTTGTTCATCCCATTCCTCATACCAATAGGGATAAATGCTGGGAGATTTAATCAGCATCAGTTCAATTCCGTTTTCCCTGGCAAGCTTTGTCATTTTATCAAGGTAATACCATGCATTTTCTCCGAAAGAATAGTCAGGCAGCTTTCTCCCTTCCGGAACCACAGTCACAGGTTTAGTATCACTTCTCATCAGATATCCATTATGAGAAACCTTTCTCTTATTAAACAGGTAACGAAAATCCTCCCATGTTAATTCACTCCATCTGCTGTGGTATCTCAATATAGGAAACAAATAGGTGATCAGGCTCTCTTCCTCCAGCATTGAAGCTCGAATAGCATCGATTTTTGATTTGGAAAGCTTCATGCCGTCCAGAGTCAGACGATTATAGGCTTCTTTTTGCGGCTCATTGTACTTCATTGCCAATACATTGAATACAACTACATCAGGTTTTTCATATTTCAGCGTTTCCTCAAACAAGTAGTAGGATTGCCATACCAATTGCTGGGCACTCCCTCGGATATAACTGGTAATACCGTATTTTTCCCACAGTACAATTGGCGAAACATTGGAGAACACTTCACAATCACCAATGAAAATTACATCATGATCCTTATCGGAATCATAGTATTCCTCTATAAGATTTCCTTCATATATAGAACTCATATATTTGGGCATAAACAATTTCTGCAGAAAAGCCAGAAACAAAACTGCCAGCACAATACATGTAATATTTATCAGGATTTTTTTCATCCGGTCATGTCCCTTTCTATTCATCCACCATTACTAAAGATAAATGCTTAAGCAGATTTTCAGTGGAAATTAAAATCTGCTGTAAATAAACTGGTTGGAATCATAGCCTATTCCATAAGCACCAAATATCAATATAAAAACGAAAATCGCAAAGTAGGTAGCATAACGAACCACAATCGGCCGGCTGCTGACCTTCTCCAAAAAACTTTCTGATCGGGACTTTAGGCTGACAAACAACATCAACCCTACTGCAGCTGCCAATACTATATAATCTGCTCCGGTCAGCCCCAATTGCATCAATCCGCCCTGAAACAGCTCGGGAAGATTCCATACAGTGAAAACTGATGCATACAAGCGGAAGGTTGTTCCGACTTGGGGATACAGGTCGAGAGTGCGAATAAAACTCATCAGCCAGAAGGTTCTAACCACCTGAAACAGACGATACCAACCGGTTCGGCCTGCTTCCGGAAAGCGCTCATGGAATTTGTTGTAAAGAGGAACACATTCCTGTGAAACCAGTATCACAAAACAATTCATCAGGCCCCATACAATGAAATTCCAGGAGGATCCATGCCAAACACCGGTGGTAAACCATACAATTATGGAGGCTATATATATTGGCAGCCTTTTGGCTACACCGTCCCCTAAAGTTTTTCTGGCTTTCTTGGACAGGTTCAACATGGTTTTGCTGACGGAAATAGGGTAAAAGAGGTAATCTTTGAACCATGTGCCCAGGGTAATATGCCATCTTCTCCAATACTCAGCAATGGACTTGGAGAAATATGGGAGTTGAAAGTTTTCATTCAATCGAATACCCAGTAATTGTGCCGATCCGATAGCAATGTCAATGCCGCCGGTGAAATCTGCATATAATTCGATGGCATAAAAGAACATACCGGCTAAAATATAAGCACCCTGGTATTCGTTTGGGCTGGAAATAATCGTACTGACAGCGTAAAACAGCCTATCGGCGATTACCAGCTTTTTGAAGAAGCCCCAAAGAATTCTCATCAAACCGTAGGATATATTTTTGGAATCAAAGGTATGCTCGGCAAACAATGTCTCCTTTAATTGATTGAATCTGCTGATTGGACCTTGTATCAGTTGGGGGAAGAAAGATATAAATAATGCCAGTTTAGCCAGGTTTTTTTCGGATTCATAGGTGCCGCGATACACATCTATAAGATAACCCATGGATTGGAAGGTATAGAAGGATATTCCAAGGGGTAAAACAAGGCCCAAGGAGCTGCTTATTTGGAAATATCCGGCATACTTCAGTACTGCCAAAATCCCAAAATTCACTACCAGGCAGGCAATCAACCATTTCCTCTGTCGGGCCTTAATCTCTGCCTTATAAGCCTTTCTATCTTCCCGCGACATTTCCTTCTTCATTCGAGCAAGGTAATCCGACTGATGCTGTCTCATTTTATCCATTTTTATGGCAACCAGCCAGGTTGTTATGGTGGTTATCAGGATATAGGCAAAATTCCCGACACCGGCAAAGCTGTAAAATACATAGCTTGCAGCCAACAGGAGTACCCACTGCCATTTCCTGGGTATGAGGTAATATAAAACTACCAGAATAATCAAAAACAAAATGAATTCAAATGATGCAAAATGCATGGGACACCCTCTTATTCTTCTTCAATCAGCCTTTCTATCAATGCATACAAAGCTTTTGCTGAATTGAAGTTTTTTGGTACAATCTCTTCTACCGGAATAGTAATATCAAATTCATCGCTGATTTCCCCTACCAGGGTTACAATATCAAACGAATCCAGGATTTTATCGTCAATTAAGGTTTCACAATTCTCAAAATC
The DNA here is from genome assembly GCA_012838915.1 of Clostridiales bacterium. Classification (GTDB taxonomy): domain Bacteria; phylum Bacillota; class Clostridia; order Caldicoprobacterales; family DTU083; genus DTU083. Next base: position 14,804 of record DUOI01000135.1, on the reverse strand, counting down.
CACGTCGGGATGCAATTCCTCCAAGATTTCTAACAACGTTTCCATGTTGTTTCCTCCAATTCTTATTCATGTTATTTGGATACAGATGATTTCAAGGCCACCCGGTCGATTTTGCCGTTTGTCGTTAAAGGCATTGTATCCAGGTTTTTCAACAAATTCGGCACCATATATCTGGGAAGTTTGCTTTTCATAAACTGTGCCATTTCAGCTGTTGTCACCGAACCCACATAGAATAATACAATTTTATTTTTTCGGTCATCATAGATACAGCAGGCGATTTTAACGCCAGGATGCATATTGGCAGCAGCCTCAATTTCTCCCAACTCAATACGATGGCCCATATGCTTAATCTGGTTATCCTTCCTGGATACAAAAAGCAGCTCGCCCTTTTCATTATACCTGCCCAAATCCCCGGTCCGGTAAATCAAGTCAGGATAGCAAGGGTTTAAGGGATTTTGCACAAATACCTCTCTGGTCTTTTCAAAGCTGTTATAGTAGCCCAGAGATAAACGGGTTCCGCGAACGCAGATTTCTCCGACCCCACCCTGCTCAGGCACCTGATTGTCTTCGTTCAGCAATATGATTTCCGTATTCGGGAAGGGTTTACCGATTGGAATAACTTCATCGGGATTGAATTCCCTAACCGCTTCATAGTAACAGCACATACCGGTAGCCTCAGTAGGACCGTATAAATTGACAAACCTTGCATCAGGCAGGTGCTTCCGCCATAAATTAAATTGCCTGATTGGAAACACCTCACTGCCAAAAGCAATGGTGTGCAGGTATTTAGGCGGATCCTTCTGTAAAACACCGAAAGCCGATATCATAGTCAATGCAGATACCACCCAGCATATGGTATTAATCTTATATTCATTCAAGAAAGCAACCAGTTTCAACGGAAACATAAACAGGCTTTTGGGAATGATATAAGCGGTAGCTCCATACTTAAGAGTAGGATACAGCTCCTTCAGGCAGGCATCCACATAGAGCGGAGTTTGATTACCAAACACCGTATTCTCATTTATCTGAAGAATTTCACAAAGTCCTTCTATATAATCAATCACAGAGCGATGACAGGCAGCTACTCCCTTAGGCATCCCTGTAGAACCGGATGTAAATACAATATAGAGGGGATCAATATCAAGCTGTTTTTTTCTTACACTGCTTAATATGTCTTCATCTGCCTCTGCCTGCAGCGCATCCTCATAAAGATAAACATTTCCGTTATAACCATATGACTCAAGAGAAGCATGGGTCTCCCTGTCACATATTACTGCGCTGGGGCTTAAGTCTTTGAAAATTAATTCAATCCGATGCCGCGGCATTTCTTCATCGATGGGCACATAGTAACATCCACTGTATACCACACCAAAATAGGCAACAATCGTATTTGGACTTCTTCCCATAAAAACTACAACGGGCTCTTTTGTATGGCCTTGCTTATACAGATATGTTCCTATAGATCGGGAATAATTGTATGCCTCCTTGAATGTAATCTGAGTTGTATCATCTGCATAAGCTGTTTTGTCGGGAACCTTATTTATAATGTTTTCCAGATACTCCAATACATTTTTCTGCATATATCTATAGACGCCTTTCTAATGTTTTTGTTTCACGCCTGTTTGTTTTTTCTGTACAATAACAAATAACAGTATTATTGTAAACTCTCTAACAGGGTATTGTCAAAGCAGTCTATCCCTATTCCCATGCTGAATCATCAGATTAGCATACTCTTCTCTAACCTTTCCTTCAGATTTCAGGATGGATAACCGGGCAAGCACCTCCATAACATCCAGATAACCGGGGCCGATGGGATAATCCCGCTTGATTAATGAAAGCTCGGTACATCCCAGAATAACAGCCTCCGCTCCCCTTCCTTTCAGATGATCAGATACCTCATGGAAACTAACCATGTCAACCGGCTTATTGGATTTTATGCATTTATAAATCAAGTCCATAACTTTTTGCTGAAAATCTTCATCCGGAATAATCGGGCAGATTCTGCTGCCGGTCAACTCTTTCTGAAACAACCCGCTCTGGATGGTCCCATCCGTCGCCATTATACCCGCCTGTTGGATACCGTGGTATTTAAGGACATTTATGGTTTCTGAAATACCATGTAATACGGGAACCGGTATCTCTCCGGACAATTCATCATAAAAGTAGTGAGCTGTTATACAAGGAATTGCAATATGCTCTGCACCCATTTTCACCAATTCCTTCCCAATGTCTGCCATGTACTTCAGTGGACTGTCTTTACTGTGCCCAAGTATATAGGAGGTTCGATCCGGAATAGATGGCTTGCTGTAAATCAATATTTCTATATGATCCTGATCTCTTTTGGAATCGGTCATTTTGGTAATCAATTCATAAAAATAGGCAGTTGCCATGGGACCCAAACCGCCTATAATGCCCAAGGTTTTCGTGATATTCCCTCCTATTCCTGTGGCGTACGAGGATATTTGGATTTGTCAAAAGTATAATAATTCCTGCCTACTTTTCGGGTGTATGCCTCCACCTCTGCATCCGTCAACATAAATGTCTCAGCGCCATCGTTATGAGGAGTAGCATCAAAGTGATACCAGCCGTCACCACAATTAATCAGGTTCCAAAAATGCTGTGTTTTGCCGCCTACTCTGGTTACCCGCATATTGTCTATACCTGCCCTTGTCAGCAATATCTCCGAGAGAGCATAATAGGTAAAGCAATCCCCTACCTTGTACTTGATGCCCCTGTATGCTTCTTTGACAACATTGGTCTTGTCAGAGGAATTGGTATAGGCAATATTTCGTTTGACATATTTATATATTCTATAGGCAATTTCCCGCTTTGTCATGCCTGGTTTGGTAATCTCATCCAATATTTCATCTGCCAGAGCATTAACTGCCTCCCTGGTTACCTCAAGTTTTTTAACTGTTACGACTGCTTTTTCAACTGCTTTGTTACCCGCTTCATCAACGGCAGTGTAAGTAACCTCGTAGGTTCCGGGCTTGTTCGGTTTAACTTTGCTTGAGTTGACCTGAAAGTTCACCTCTCCATCCTTGCCGTCAATTGCTTTAACATTCTTTTTATAGGATATGGATTGCCCTTCATATATAGTAATATCCTCAATACCGGTAAAGACAGGCGGATCCGTATCCAGCTTAATCAGAAGGTTTGCCTTATACTCCGATTCATTGCCATAGGCATCTTTCAGCACTATGGTTACTTCTCTTGAACCTTCCCTTGAAAAATTAGGCTCTCTCCGGTAGGAACAGGTTACCTCCGAGACATCTTTAATATATGATACAAAGGCATCTGCTTCAATGGTCTGACCCAAATAAATTTCCTGATCCATGATTACGGCCGCAGGCGGTGTGGTATCTACTACATCAATGGCGGATAAAACCCTCCGGCCGTCAATGTCCAGCTGAATCTCGTGTCGTGAAGGCCTACTGAAATCCAATGCATTGATGTTGGTTATTAAGGAAACCGGCCAGTCCCCATGATCTACAAAGTCATGTGTGGACAGTGTAACACTGGAACCGGCTTCAACCTGTACGGAATCCTTAACGTCCAGTACAGTAAGTGTGGCATGCAAAACTGTTTTATTTCCGCTGGTATCTGAAAGTATAATCTCCACCCTGCGATTGCCAGGTACTTTTGTGCTGGGCCTCCTTGAGAATGCAACGGTAACCTCAGTAGCATCGAAAATATCCTTAACAAATGCATCTGCTTCTATATCGTCACCCTTCAATACCATTACATCTACCGGCACTCCAGTCGGTGGCATACTATCCTGTACAACCAGTTGCGAAGTGTAGGTTTTTTCCCCGATTAGTATTTCAATTTCATAGGTACCCGGTCTATGCAAATCCAATTGCTCAACATCCGTTACATAGCTGCCGACTGCATTCTTATCACGCAAGAATTCTCTGACGTCTACCATGGAACTTCCTGCTTCAATTGTTATACTGCTTACTACCCTTGGTCTGAATATAATATATGCAAGGCTGCTGATACATAATAACAATGCAGCTGCTACAATCATCGGAACAGGAATTACTTTGCCTCGCTGCCTTCTACTGGTTCTCATAACGCCTCCAATTATTCGATACAAAATACTACTTTTTTACTTTTTACACATACAGATAGGATAACAATTAACATATTAATTGTCAATGCACGCAATGCAGTATGATTATTACCCATTTTGACAACCTATTCTATAGAAAACCTTAATTACCTGCCTTTACTTATACCCAATATGAAAATCCTGCTGATAAATATAATAACATACCCCTGAAGATCTTGTATGCAGGCTATAACATATTATAGACGCTTTAGATAGAGTTTAGACATACCAAAATGACGATATTCTGCTGGTTTGTATGGTATAATATGCTTGACTTTCATTTCTGGCAGGAACAGTAAGTATATTTTCAGCCGCAAAGCTGTGCATAAAGAAGAATAATACATATAAAAGCAAGTGATAATTGAAGTATGATAGTAAAACGGAGGTTATGAGGTATGAGCCAAAACATGAGATGGAGCCTGGATGAGCTTTATCCATCATTTCAGGCGCAGAGTTTTCGTGATGATATTCAACTGCTGGATGAGACAATAAATGAAGTAAAGCAATGGGCAAAGTACAGCCTAAAAAGCTATGAGAATCCCGTTGAAAAAATAGAACTGTACATACAGAAGAAAATCCAATTGTCCCAACTGCTTTCAAAGTTAATGGCATTTACCAGTCTTACCGCCAGTGCGGAAGCCAAGAATCAGGATGCCCTGAAAGCCATAGATAAACTGCATATGAAGCAAAACGAGCTGACCGGGCCTACTGTTATTTTTGAAAATTGGCTTGCCTCACTGGAAAACCTGGATAAAGTAATCCAGTCTTCCGATTTGCTAAAAGAACATGCCTTCTTTCTGAAAAAAATCATTGAAAGATCCAAATTTCTTCTGTCCAAAGTGAAGAGATATTGATAGCCAGGATGTCCAATACCGGTTCAAAGGCATGGGCAAAGCTGCAGAATTTACTTATCTCCACCTTACTTGTGGACATAGAGGTTGATGGAAATGACGAAAAACTGCCCCTTCCGGTTGTACGCAATATGGCATATGCTTCGGAAGCCGCACAACGGAAAAAAGCCTATGAAGCTGAACAAAATGCATATCGAAAAATTGAAGAATCCTCTGCTGCATGCCTGAACGGAATTAAAGGCGAAGTATTGACGGTTTCCAAAATGCGGGGTTATGCTTCTCCCTTGGAAGAGGCTGTGATCAAGTCCGGGATTGAACAGGAAACCCTGGATGTCATGCTGGATGCTATAAAGGAAAGCCTGCCGGATTTCCGCCGTTACTACCGTAAGAAAGCGGAAATTTTAGGACACAAAAATGGATTACCCTTTTGTGATCTGTTTGCCCCTGTTGGAAAATCGGATCTGAAGTTTACATATGAAGGAGCCCAGGATTATATAGTAGAAAATTTCCGCACCTTCAGCGATAGACTTGCGCAATTTGCTGACAATGCCTTTAAAAACAGGTGGATTGATGCAGAGCAACGGGAAGGTAAGCGTGGAGGCGCCTTCTGTTTCAATATCTTCGCTGTCGGAGAAAGTCGAATTTTAACCAATTTCAGTGGAAGCTTTAATAGTGTAACAACTCTGGCACATGAGCTGGGACATGGATACCATGGTCACTGTCTAAAAGATGAATCCATATTAAACTGCAATTACACCATGCCCATTGCGGAAACCGCCTCCATATTTTGTGAAACCATTATTACGGATGCCGCATTGATGGAAGCCACACCCGCACAAGCCTTTGCTATTTTGGAGACTTCCATATCCGATGCAGGTCAAATGATTGTTGATATCTACAGCCGTTTTTTGTTTGAAAATGCTTTATTCGAAGTCAGAAAAGATCATGCTTTGTCGGTGGATGAGTTAATAAAATTAATTATACAGGCTCAAAAAGAAGCATACGGCAATGGGCTGGATCACAATTGCTTGCATCCCTATATGTATTAACAAGTCTCACTACTATTTAGCCGAACAAAATTTTTATAATTTTCCTTATGCATTCGGCCTGCTTTTCGCTAAAGGCATATATTCCGAATACCTGAAACGAGGCAAAGAATTTGTTCCGGAATATGATAAGCTTCTTAGTGCAACAGGCAAAAACAAAGTTGCTGATACAGTCAATATGATAGCAATCGATATTCGCTCCATTGATTTCTGGAGAAGCTCTATAGAACTCATACGAAAGGATATTGATAAATTTATTGAGCTGGCGGAAAGATAAGCAATAAGCTTACTGTTGCTTGACACATTCTTTCCTATAACCTATATTATTAATCAAAATAATTTACTGAGGTAAAATCTAATGATAAGCATACGAAACGAATGTAAAGATCCACGATTTAACTTAGCATTGGAGGAATATGTATTTTATAACTTTGATACAAGTAATGAATATGTCATTCTATGGCAAAATGAGCCCTCTGTCATCATTGGAAGAAACCAAAACACCATAGAAGAGATCAACTCAAAGTTTATAAAGGAAAACAATATTAATGTAGTTCGGAGAATGTCCGGCGGCGGCGCTGTGTATCACGACCTTGGCAATTTGAATTACACCTTTATTGTAAACAGCGATCAGGATGTAATAAGCAATTTTAAAAAATTCACCCAACCGGTTGTTTCAACCCTGGCAAAACTTGGTGTGAAGGCAGAGTTTTCAGGTAGGAATGATATTACCATAGAAGGCAAGAAGTTTTCAGGTAATGCCCAGCACTATGCAAAAGGCAGGCTGCTCCACCACGGAACCATATTGTTCAACTCCGATTTACGCGTTGTACAGGAAGCCCTCAACGTTAAAATCGATAAATTGCAATCCAAGGGTGTTAAGTCGGTACGAAGCAGGGTGACAAATGTTTTTCCATTTTTAAAAGAAAAAATCACCGTAGATGAATTTAAGGACACCTTGTTGAGGTTCATACTTAATGATGATAATTATAAAGAAAAGGAGTATGTTTTAACTGGTTCCGACTTGACAGCAATTAATGCCTTAATTGAGAATAAATACGCAACCTGGGAATGGAATTACGGTGAATCCCCCGCCTTTGAAGTGGAAAAAAGCCAAAGATATGAAGGCGGTCAGCTTTCGTTGAAATACAATGTAGTAGATGGGACGCTTCAGGGATTAAAGATTTATGGCGATTTTTTCGGAAAGCAGGATATAGGGGATATTGAAAAACTTTTAATGAACAAGCAGTTTCAAGAGGAAGCTATTCGCAAGGTGCTGCAAGGCATTGATTTTAATGAATACTTTACAGGCATATCGGTGGACAATTTTATTGAGTGCATGTTTTACTGAAAAAGCAATTCACTGAAAATTATAAAAAGGCTGATGTTTAGTTTACTCAGCCTTTATATGTTTATTGAAGCTTTGAGAGAGCTTAATAGTACAAAACTATGCAAGGACTCCTATGCTATTTGTTTGATATACTACATGGTTTTTGGTAAAATATAATTATAAAGGGGGAATTTTCATGTATAAATTTTGTGTATCAACGGATTCCGGATGTGATCTGCCCATATCATTGTGCAATGAAAGAAAAATATATCCATTGCAAATGACATATTATATCGGAGAAGAAGAATTTCGCGACACAATGAATCATGAAGATTTCAAAGACTTTTATCGAAAAATACGAGACGGCGCAATGCCAAGGACAAGTCAGATTAATGTATATGAATTTGTTTCATTCTGGGAAAGCCTGCTTCATCACAAACTACCCATAATACATATCTGTCTGGGAAGCGGTATATCCGGTACCTATTCCAACGGACTGCAGGCGGTGGAAATCATGAAGGAGAAATACCCTGAACAGGAAATATACCTGGTTGATTCCACATTGGCATCAGTGGGATACGGAATGCTTGCAATCAAAGCTGCAGAGCTGCGGGATCAAGGCAAAACACCGCAGGAATGCGTAGAGTGGCTGGAAAAACATAAAATAGAGATCAATACCTATTATACAACAGATAATTTGGAGTATCTTTATCGAAGCGGAAGAGTTAGCCGTACAGGAGCAATCATCGGCACAGCTCTAAAAATCAATCCCATACTGAACCTGAACAAGGAAGGACATTTGCTTGTGCAGGAAAAAATCCGCGGTACCAAAGCAACTATCAGAAGAATTCATGCCATTGTGAAGGAGTTGGTAGTGAATCCCCAGGAACAGACATTGTACATATGCCATTCAGATATTCCAGAAAAAGCAAAAGCCTTTGGGGAAGGACTAAAAAAGGATATCGGTTTTCGAGACATATATTATACCTACATTGGCTCTACAATCGGAACCCACTCGGGTCCGGGGCTGATGGCAGCTTTCTTTTATGGCAAACCAAGAGCATAACTGTGGGAAGGGGCTGCGCTTATGAGTTTTGAAAGCATAACCATACCCAATCAAGAAGGAAGTAATCTGTGCTTGTACAAGTGGTCGCCAAAGGACAATGTAAAGAAAATCGGTGTTGTGCAAATAGCTCACGGCATGGCTGAATGGGCTGGCAGATATGATAATTTTGCTGAACGACTGGTTGATGCGGGTTACATAGTATACGCAAATGATCACAGAGGGCATGGAAAAACAGCAAAGAATATTGATGATATAGGTTTTTTGGGTAAAGACGGATTTAACGGTATGGTAAGGGATCTTAAAGTCGTTCATGACCTGATACAGAAAGAAAATCCCGATTTGCCTGTTTTTCTTTTTGGTCACAGTATGGGTTCATTTCTTGCTCAAAGCTATGCCTCCCAATATGGTGATGCATTAAAAGGGATTATTCTTTCGGGCAGCAACGGAGAATTGGGATATATATTAAATGTGGGAATAATTATTGCCAGGCTGCAAGTTTTCCTGTTCGGTGAAAAGGCAAAAAGCAGGCTGCTGAATAGAGTTACTTTTGGATTTTACAATAAGCCCTTCAAGCCTTACCGAACCCCTTTTGACTGGCTGTCACGTGATACAGCCGAAGTGGACAAATATATGGATGATGCATTTTGCGGAAGCATTTTTACCTCAAGCTTCTACTATGATTTTTTAAAAGGTCTGAAAGCATTGTATGAGGATAGTAAAATTAATCTGATACCTAAAAACCTGCCTGTGTATATCCTGTCAGGAAGCATGGATCCGGTTGGCGAGTTTGGCAAAGGTGTTACCCGGCTGGCACAACAATATCGCCATTACGGGTTAACCGATGTAACGCTGAAGCTGTATGAGGATGCAAGGCATGAAATCCTCAATGAAATCAATAAGGATGAGGTTATAAACGATATTCTCCGATGGCTGGATTCGAAAGTATAATACCTGTTACTTACATATATACAAATAAATATTAAAGGTAACAGTTATAGTATCAAATTTTCAGTCAATAGTTTCATTGCCGGGAAATGCTTGCGCAAGCTGCCTCAATGCCTTCTTGAGAACGGATCTTGGCAAGGCAATATTCATTCGCTGAAAGCCCTTTCCCTCAATCCCGAAAATCGAGCCTTTATTCAACCAAACTTTGGCCTTGTTTATGATTATATCTTCCAATTCATCGTCGGATAAGTTGAAATTCCGGAAATCCAGCCAAAGCAAATAGGTGCCTTGCGGCTCCGTCAGCTGAACCTTAGGCATTTCATCAGCCAGAAAACTCTTAACAATGTACATATTCCCCTCAAGGTAGCTATTAAGCTCATCAAGCCATTGGCTGCCGTGATTGTATGAAGCCTGGCATGCTGCTGACGCTGTTAAACTTATCTGACTGTATCCGGTTCTTTTAATTTCCTCAAGATATTTTCTTCTGATTTCCTTATTTGCGATGAAGATATTGGCGGCTTGAAGGCCAGCCAAGTTAAAGGTTTTGCTGGGAGCAGTACAGGTAATGGTATAATCTGAAAATTCATCCTTCAGGCTGGCAAACACATGGTGCCGGTAACCCGGATATGTGAAGTCACAATGTATTTCATCGGCAACAATTATTACGCCATGTTTGATACAAATATCACCCATTCTTATTAGTTCTTCTTTGGTCCACACCCTGCTGACAGGGTTATGAGGACTGCACAGAAGAAACAACTTAACCTTATTATCCAAAATCATGGCTTCAAAATCATTAAAATCAATTGAGTAACTGCCGTTTTCATAGATGAGTGGACTGTTTACCAGTTTTCGTCTATTGACGTTTATCAAATCAGTAAATGGGTGGTAAACCGGTCTTTGAATTAAAACTCCATCCCCCGGATCAGTCAGTGCACGGATGGCTGCAGCAATTGCAAATACTACACCTGGGGTCTTCACCAGCCATTCGAATTCTGTCTCCCAATGAAATCTGGTTTTAAACCAATTGTATACGGCACTAAAATAGTCATATTTATTATTGGTATATCCGAAAACTCCATGCTGCCCAGCCTTGATTACAGCTTCTGATACAGCTGGAGGAGACTTGAAATCCATATCTGCCACCCACATAGGTATTGCATCCTCCGGTATTCCCTTTTTCACTGCAAAATCATACTTTATTGAATGGCTGCCCCTTCTGTCTATGATTTCATCAAAGTTGTACTTCACTTTACCGACCCTCTCCTTTTAATGCCTTGACAATCATAATATATCATCATGTAACTTTTCTCACAACTTAAGAACCGCCGATCAGAAGCCGTTGTTGCTGATAGACGGTTTTGTATGCTTATAATTCAACATCCCTTAAGCAGTATTCTTTTATTCCACCGGTCTTATTTCCAAGTAATAATGCTCTAAATCCGGATCAAGTTCCACCTTGGTTATACCTTGAGATAAATCAAATCCACAGTTTTGACGGACAATATCGATATTTTCAGTTGAAATCAATTCCGCTGTCAGTTTATTAAAAAACAGGTTGCTGCCCAAATGTGTTACCATGTCATAACCCTGTATTCCTTCATTATTGGAACCGGAACAGGCAAAATCATAGCTTGGATCTTTATGCAAATCAGCTGTGACAGGAACGCTTCCTTCTGCGGGAATGGTTACATGAAACTCCAAATAGAATACACGCTGCAAAGTATCGGTTTCTGATAGGATATCTTCCAACATTCCATATTGATAACGGTCACGCACAGACTCGGATAGCAGACCATATTGATAAAAGAACTCTGAAACTGCGCCCAGAAACATTTCCTGGGATACTGCTGGTTTATTGTCATCATCAAATTGCTTGAAAAAGTCATCGATGAGTTTTAATATCACATCAGACAGAATCTGTTCCGATCGTGTGACAGTGACAGATACACCATCCAGCTCATTACCTTCCTCACAGCCGCCGTCCTTATAACCCTGAAGAGTGTAATCACCAATATCATCTCCCAATACTATAAGCAGTTTTGTTTTTCTGCGCCATTGTTCGTTGTCCGGTACAAAATAGCTGAACCTGCGGAAACCATCTTCTCTGTACTCCCCGCCCTCAAAACCATATTGCATAATTGTTGTTTTATCCGGATCAATGGCAAATGAAATGGCTTGCGTGGCAGCATCATACTCTTCAGGGGCTTCAAAATCTGTGAAGGTATAGACTGTTACCTTTTGAGGAAGATCGGGATATGGGGAAAAGGCGTTTCTTTTATAGCTGCCATCCTCCATTAAAGCCTTATACCCTTCCCAACTGTCCAATGGCAGAATATTTTCGCTTCCATTTGGGTTATCTGCACCGTAGACTCCGGTAAAATCACCGGAATAGCCCCCTGCATATAGTTTTGCCGACAGCTGTTGCCCATCTACCAAAATTGTTGGTAATACTTTTTGCAATTCCCTGAAGCTTCCGGCAAAAGGATATATGGCATTTACAGTTTTTTCTTCTGCGGAAGTATTAGTGAGAGTATAGCTGTCTTCCACATTTGCGCCCCAAACACGTAAGCTTTCTTCATCGGGCAGAGAAAAATCATAGGAGATATTGCGATCAACAATGATGTCATTTTCTGTTTCACTCAATGTCAATGGAAATACAGGCCCTGCATAGGACATGAAAATACTGCCATCTGCATGCCCTGCACCTCCGCCTTCGCTGCTCCCGCCATATGGTAAACCATTTTGAATCATCATAATACCAATGCCAAGCACTACGGCTAAGCTGGCGGCAATAGCAGTCCACTTTTTCCAACGAAATGGCTGCTTTTTTAACATGGTAGTTCTTGCTTCATCAATATAGTCTTCACGCACTTCAGTCAGAGCATCAAAGATTTTCTTTTCTTTCACAGTGATATCCCTTCCTTTTCCAAGGCTGCCTTAAGGCTTTGCCTTAGGCGGTATAAGCGTCCTGCCAGTATATTGGCCGATGTTCCGCACTCTTCAGCCAGCTGATTGACTGCTTCACCAAACCAGTATCGCCGCAAAAAGAGAACTCGCCTGTCTACAGGTAAATCGCCCAGCCAACGGTCAATTATCAGTGCCAGCTCCCTTGTTTCAATTTCAGTCTCCACCGTATAAGTGCAAGGAATACAATCATTGAGTTCTGAAAGCAATAGCTTCATGCCACTATTTCGCTTTTTTGTTCTTTGTTTGTGCCAGCGATTAATAGAAAGGTTACGAGTAATTCTCCCAAGGTATGCGCTAAGAGAATTCGGGCATTTTGGCGGTATGGTATTCCATGCCTTATCATAGGTATCATTAACAATCTCTTCGCTATCCTCATGGTTTGACAGCATATTAAATGCAATGCCATAAAGCAAGCGGCCATATTTGACAGCGGTTTCCTTAATAGCAGATTCATCTCGTGCCTGATACATACCGATAATTTGCATATCTTCCATCTGTATCCCCTCTCCTGACAAATAAATGCCCCTTACTTATATAGACAAGAATTATTTAAATATATTCGTTATATTAAAAACAATTTCACTTACGATTATAACAGAAAAATCTTTAAGAACGAATTGATTCGCATTCTAAAGAGTAGTTATTCTTATAGACTTGTGACTTTATGGGATATGCTTGATATTATTGCAGACATTATATATGCTGAATCCAGGAATACTGTGTATACTGCAACCAAGCCGCCTGCAGCCGGCTCTGCATGTTCCGGAAGTGAACAAAATAAAACATAACAGGAGGAAGTTATGCTGGAATTCAGGGGAAAATACAATACAGCCAAGGTCTTTGCTGATGAAGTGGATGAAACATCCGCCTCACAGATAATTGAGCTGTGCAATCAGGAATTCACCAAGGGCAGCCGCATCCGAATGATGCCCGATGTACATGCCGGAATGGGTTGTACGATAGGAACTACTATGACAATTAAAGATAAAGTTGTACCTAACCTGGTGGGAGTAGATATCGGCTGCGGCATGGAAACCATAATGATTCGGGAAACCCATGTAGATCTTCCGAAATTAGATAAACTGATATATAACAAGATTCCCTCCGGTTTTTCCATACGGGAAAAGCCCCACCGTTACATGGAGAAGATTGATCTTACCCAGCTTTATTGCTACAAAAAAATAAAATCCCGCCGTGCAGAACTAAGCTTGGGCACATTGGGTGGAGGCAATCATTTTATTGAGATAAACAAGGACGATGACGGCCGGTTATATATCGTTGTTCATTCAGGCAGCCGCCATCTTGGGTTTGAAGTTGCCAGATACTATCAGGAAGAAGGTTACAAACTATGCAAGCATACCGGCATCCCAAAGACACTTTGTTATGTTTCTGGCAGGTTGTTTGATGAGTATATCCATGATATGCGAATTATTCAAAGATATGCCGTTCTGAATCGCAAAGCTATAGTCGATGAAATCCTTAACGGAATGAAGCTCCATGCAGAGGACAGTTTTATTACCATACACAACTATATTGATACGGATGCCATGATTCTTCGCAAGGGCGCTGTTTCTGCCAGGGCTGGAGAACGTCTGCTCATTCCTATCAATATGCGGGACGGAAGTCTCATCTGCGTAGGCAAGGGAAACGAGGATTGGAACTTCTCCGCCCCTCACGGTGCAGGACGGCTTATGAGCCGTACCCAGGCCAAGCAAAGTTTCACTCTTACTGACTTCAAGAAACAAATGGAAGGTATCTACACTACCTCAGTTAGCAAAAAAACCTTGGACGAATGCCCAATGGCATATAAGCCAATGGAAGATATTATAAAAAACATTGGTGATACGGTGACAATTGAAAAAATTATCAGACCGATTTATAATTTCAAAGCTGGTGAATAATATACTCAAAATTTTCGTCAATAGATAAGGATTTAAATCGCAATATACTCTTTTCTGTCATCTCAAACCTGCATTTTTCAGCTCCCGCTGTTTCCATAAGCAGAATAAGGACTATAGGATGCAAGATTTAATGGAACTATTATTTTTGACATGATAGAATTTATTCATCTTTACTGTTGGGGTGAAAGGTTATGCTCAAACCGGGTCTTTACGAACAAGTAATCAATAAAGCTATAAAAGACGAGCTCATGGTAATTCCGGAGGCTTGTCAGTCTGTTAGGTCTATCGATGAGGCGGAAGCATCCAAAATACTTGCCCAGTACCTCACTGAGATCATTCAGAGGGGCCTTGACAATATGCAGGACAAGGGAGGCGGCCTTTCTTCCCAGGTTGCCCTTACAAACCGAATAGTAGAAACTATTTTGCAGGAAACTAATGAAGAAGATTTTGCTTCTCTCTCTGTGGACAAGCGTGCAGAGCAGCTTCTTGCGCTGCTGCGGGAAAACGACCCCGGCCTTCTCATTGGAAAGACCGCAAAGAGTATAAGCAGGCCCGAGACATCTGTTGCGCAGAGCAGTCTT
>DUOI01000134.1 GCA_012838915.1 Clostridiales bacterium | reverse complement strand
TGCAGGGGTTTTTCCTTTAAAAACTTTTATAAGACAATAAGCAATTTCAATTTTTCAGGGGTAAAACAGTTTTCTTGCTTTCTGCAATCCGCTGTTTTACTGGCTTGTAGAATATGAAATTCGCTCATTCAATAATTTGAAAAGCAAATTGTGAGTTTATTTCCAGAAGCAGAATTCCTCCCAGGGGAGGCATTTTAAAATTCAACAGCAAGGTAGGGTTGGGTATGGACCTGGTAAACTCCTCATAGGTAACCTGCTCAATCGATACCAGTTTCATTTTGATATTGGCTCTTACCTGAGAAGATAGTTGATTGGACACAATTCTGGAATAGTTTTCGTATATAAATTCCAAAGCGCTTAGCTGCTCTTTGGAAAACTTATTGGGCCGCTTGAAATCATATGGCTTTACTTTTTGCTCTTCATTATCAATAGCCACATTCTGAACTTCTATTTCGCCTGATGACAGCGCAGACAACAATGCATCAATTTCCTGCTGAGACAATACATTAGACACCCTGCCGCCCCCTTATTTCAAAGCCTTATATAATGCATCCAAAACCCTGTCTCCTTGAAGAGGTTTTACAATAAGATCGCCTGCCCCTGCTCGAATTGCCTCCGGTACCATAGCCTGCCGACTCATAACGCTGCACACCCCTTACCTATGCCGGTAACCTGTCCTATACATCATAATATCATTTGCCTGCATAAGTTTCCAATATTTTTTCATACAATGCCTTTTTTCTTATCTATCGGTACTTTTTGGAGTTTATTTAATAAATCCACTGCAAGACTTGAAAATTCCACAGTATAACTATAATTTATTCAGCCTGTCCTCCAGTATTTCTCTTGCAATATTTGGATTCACCCTTCCTTCACCGGCTTTCATGATTTGTCCCATTAAGTAGCCGGCCGCCTTTGTACTCCCTTTCTTATAGTCCGCTGCCGCATTTTTGTTCTGATCCAACACAGCCTCTACTATCTTTTTGATCTCATTTTCGCTGTTAATCTGTGCAAGGCCCTTTTGATTTATAATATCCCTCGGATCTTTGCCGGTTTCATACATTTCAGATAATACTGTCTTGCCTGCATTACGACTTATTTCCCCCTCATCAACCAGCATGATAAGCTCTGCCAGTGACTGACCTGCAACGGGAATCTCCCTGTGCTCCGACATCCGCCACAGCCGCAGCAGTTCAACCAGAATCCAATTGGCTGCCTCTTTCGGATGTGCTCCATTATTTACGACATCTTCATAGTAGTCGGCAAGTTGTTTGCTTTTGGTCAGAATATCGGCTTCGTATCTGCTTAATCCATACCGGGAGACAAAACGGTTTCTTTTCTGCGCACCCAGCTCGGGCAGGGATTCCTCCAAAAAGTGAAGCATTGAACTGTCATTTAAATCAAGGAGAGGAAGATCCGGCTCCGGGGCAATGCAGCCAAGCCGGGCACCGTCCTTTGCTCGCATGGGAACAGTAATCCCTCTTATGTCATCCCATCTCCTTGTTTCCGGAATGATTTGCTCAGGCAATGAAGTACGGAGCAGCTTCTGCTGCCGTAATTGTTCCCATTCCAAGGCTTTTTGAATTTCCTTAAAGGAATTCAGGTTTTTTATTTCCACCTTCGTACCCAGCTTTTCATCGCCTTTTTTTCTGATGGATACATTGACATCACAGCGGAGAGAACCCTGTTCCATCCTGCAGTCCGATACCTCAGTATACTCCATAATGGATTTCAGTTCCTTCAGAAACTCAACCGCTGCCTTGGGGGAGATTGCTTCCGGGCAGGTAACTATTTCTATCAGCGGAATACCTGCCCGGTTATAGTCCACCAGGGTAACAGGTTGATTCTCCGGATGAATAAGCTTGCCTGCGTCCTCTTCCAGGTGAATACGGGCAATCCTGATGCGCTTAATGCAGCGGGACGGGGCATCCTTCCCCAATGTGGTTTCCGTTTCTGTTTTCTCACTTTCATCCAATTCAATGTCCAGGTAACCATTTTCGCAAAGTGGCAGCTCAGATTGTGTTATTTGATAACCCTTGGGCAGATCCGGGTAGAAGTAATTTTTTCTGTTGAACCTGCTTACCCTGTTAATTTCACAGTTCAGCGCCCTGCCCGCACGCAGCGCTAACCGGACAGCCTCCTGGTTGAGCGTAGGAAGCCCGCCCGGCATGCCCATACAAACCGGACAGGTATTTGTATTAGGGCGTGCACCAAATTGTGTGGAACAGGCGCAAAACATCTTGGATGAGGTTTTCAGCTCCACATGGATCTCCAGGCCGATAATTGTTTCAAAGATCATGCTTCGTCTCCTTCCACACAAGCTGTCTGCATGAATAGTCCCAGCCTCTGTTCCAGGCAGTATGCAGCCCGTAACAACCTGTCCTCTGAAAAATAATCCCCCGCCAATTGGAGGCCGATGGGCAAGCCGGCTCGGCTGAATCCGCCGGGCAGGGACAGGGCAGGTATTCCGGTCAGATTAGCCATCACGGTAAAGCGGCCCAGCCGCGCTTCATTGTATAAATATCCTTTATTATCACCCGGTTCAAAGGGCAGAACGGGGGAAGTTGGCGTTAAAATCAAATCGAAACGCTTAAAAGCCTGTTCAATGGCATTCTTTATCTTGTTTCGAATGCTGACAGCTCTCTGGTAATAGGAAGAGCACTCTTCCCTTTGCACATAGGTTCCCAGCATAATCCTGCGCCTTACTTCCTCTCCAAAACCTTCCGAGCGGTTTCTGCGGATCATCCCGTCCAGGTCAGGATTATTTGCTGCCTCCGTGCAATAACCATATCGAATGCCATCATACTTAGCAAGGCCGGTGGCAGCCTCCGCAGAAGATATTACAAGATAAGCCGCCGGACATAAGTCCATTTCAGGCAGCGAAAACCATTCAACCTGTACGCCGGATTCCTGATAAACCCTGCCTGCCTTCAACAATGATTCTGCAATTTCCTCGTCAACCTGTTCAAGGCATTGCCCGGGTATACCAATTTTCAAACCCTTAACTCCACTGTCCAAAGCATTTGCGTAATCAAAGACGCCGTCATATTCAACGCTGGTAGCATCCAGGGGATCCCGTCCCTTGAGTATGCTGAAGGCCAGCGCACAATCTTCAACCGTTCGGGTCATGGGGCCGATTTGGTCCAGTGAGGATGCGAAAGCAACCAATCCAAATCGGGAAACCGCGCCATAGGTGGGTTTTAACCCTACCACCCCGCAAAAGGATGCCGACTGTCTTATGGACCCGCCCGTGTCGGAACCCAGGGCCAGGGGTACAAATCCGGCTGCCAGCGCAGCTGCTGAACCACCGGAAGAGCCTCCGGGTACCTTGCTAAAATCCCACGGATTGCGGATTTTTTTAAAGGCGGAGGTGCAGGAGGCTGCACCCATGGCAAACTCATCCATATTTGTTTTGCCGATTACAATGGCTCCTGCATTTTTCAGCAGCTTAATAACCGTTGCATCATAAGGCGGCACAAAATGCTCCAGCATCCTGGAGGCACAGGTTGTTCTGATATTCCGCGTGCAAATATTGTCCTTAACGGCAACGGGAATGCCGCCCAAGGGCCCGATATCCTCCCCTCTGCCAAGCCCTTCATCCAACTTTTCCGCTGCCTCCAGGGCTGTTTCATTGCAAACAGTTATAAAAGCACCAATGGGATTGTCCAGATTGTTGATGTGCTGCAAGCAGGATTGGATAACTTCCTTTACGGAGAAGCATTTGTCCTGATATCCCTTTTGCAGTTCAGCAATGGTCATTCCCCTTGGTTTTCCTTTATCTATCATTCTGCCCTCCGCTGTCATTTACTCACTCCAGCTCCGGAATTCTGGGCACTGCTATATGCCCGTCCTGCTCCAGTCTGGTATTTTGAAAAAGTGCCTTCCGGTCTGTAAACGGTTTAATCTCATCTTTACGCAAATATTGCATGTTTGGCTGAATTCTACTTGTATCCGGCTGATTTGCTTGTTCTGCTTGTATGCCTTTGAGTTCACTTAAGATATGATTGAATTCTTCCGCCAGCTGGGACGCTTCCTGATTTGTAAGCATCAACTTGGCCAAATCAGCTATATGCTTCATGGTTTTTTGATCAATATCCAATACTTACCCTCCCGTCAGTCCTTCCCTGCTTTCATTATTATGGTGGTCAATCTTATATTATCCTGATAAAAATTCATAGTCAATGTAAGGAAGGAGAATTAAACGGTAGCATTTCAACCTGCTAAAAGGAGTCCAGCCCCACATCCAGCAGGGGATAGTTGTTAGCATCCAGGTCTTCAAAATGCCACCATTCTGTTCGTATGCCCCTAAACCCGCAGCTGACCATTACCCGGGTCATATAGTCAATATTCTCCCTGACCTTGGAAGAATGATTGGCATAATCCCGGGCAGCCTTTTCCGAGAAATCATCAAATCCGGTAGGCATTTCCAGTTCCCTTCCCTCCTCATCCACCAGTGTCATGTCTACTGCCGCTCCACGATTATGCTTGGAGCCGGTGTCCGGATGCGCAATATACCCGGGTAGGGGCGAGTGCTCCCACATTATTCTTTGAACGGACAAGGGCCGATAGGCATCCCATATTTTAATGGTGTATCCGTCCTTTTTGAATATTTCATTTGCCTTAATAAGTTTAATTGCGGTCTCCCTTCTGAGTAAGGCCCTGCTTTTGTCCGGATATACCTGCCGATTCATGAAATTGTTCTCGTCAGCATAGCGAAGGTCAACCAATATGTCGGGATCCAATGCCTGGACATCCACAAGGTTATTAAACACTTCTGCCCGGTAAGCTGCTTCTCTTTGCTGAACCTGCTGTTTGAGCACCAGGTTCTCATGCTCCGCCTCTGTAATCCGGTCTTTTAACCCGGTGTTTTCATCAGTCAACCCTGCTATTGTTTTTTTCAATTCGTTATTTTTCTCTTCCAATTGCTTCACTACGGCTTGCTGTTCCTCAATATCCTCCTGCAAAGCGTTATTTCCCCGAATATATCGATTCCATTCTGCTCTAATGCTGCCTGTTTTAACCAATAATGCAGCAATCAGGGCAATAGAAATAGCAGATGATATGATAAATGCTATGAGCAACAACCTTTGTCTGGGTTGATAGGCTTTACCTCTTCTGTTATTCACCTGATTTTCACCTCATAAATAATAGAAAAGTTCTGTACAGGATTAAATTCTAAAATTTTATGGTAAAATAATATCATAGAAACCATAGCTGTGATTACATTACCAAAAATTCATAATTGAAATTCCAATTCCCGGTTGGACTGTGAAGCCCGCTTACTTTTATCATAGGATGGCTAAAGCTTCAAGGTACACTAGCACTAAAAAATTCGTGCAATGATATATTGAGACAATATTGCAGGATATATTACATATGGAGGGGAGTTCATTAATGGACAAAGTATTTGATTATGAAGATGTGCTGTTAATTCCCAATAAATGCATAGTAAACAGCAGAAGCGAATGCGATACATCGGTGATGTTAGGCAGCCGAAGATTCCGTCTGCCGGTAGTACCTGCCAACATGCAGACGATTATTGATGAGAAAATTGCCTGTTTTATGGCGGAAAACGGTTACTTTTATATAATGCATCGATTTGAACCGCATAAACGGCTGGGCTTTATAAGAGACATGCAGTCCAAAGGCTTGTTTGCATCCATCAGCGTTGGAGTAAGGCAGGAAGAGTTTGCTTTTATAGAGGAATTGGCCAAAAACGGGCTCAGCCCGGAATACATTACCATAGACATAGCCCACGGGCATTCAGATATTGTGATTCGGATGATTCATCATATTAAGAAGAACCTGCGCGACAGCTTTCTGATTGCAGGAAATGTGGGAACGCCGGAAGCCGTGAGGGAGCTGGAAAACGCTGGTGCAGATGCTACCAAGGTGGGCATCGGCCCGGGCAAGGTATGCATTACCAAATACAAGACCGGATTCGGAACCGGCGGCTGGCAGCTGGCAGCCCTGCGCTGGTGTGCGAAGGCGGCCGGCAAGCCCATTATTGCCGACGGCGGTATTCGGACCCATGGTGATATTGCCAAGTCTATACGCTTTGGTGCAACCATGGTGATGATTGGATCCCTGTTTGCAGGGCATGAGGAATCCCCCGGCATGACCTTTGAAAAGGATGGAAAGATCTACAAGGAGTACTTCGGCTCTGCCTCGGAGTTTCAGAAGGGCGAGAGAAAGAATATAGAGGGAAAAAGAATATTCGTGGAACAAAAAGGCTCCCTGAAGGATACTCTGATTGAAATGGAGCAGGATCTCCAGTCCTCTATTTCCTATGCAGGAGGCAATAAGCTGGAAGCCCTACGCAATGTTGATTATGTGATTGTAAGAAACCCCATTTCCGGCAGCAATAATATATACTAGCTGTTTTCAATATGGCACAATAAAATGCCGATTATGGTTTTGGCATCCATTATCCGGCCATTTCGGACCTTTTCCAGTACTTCCTCAAAGGGAATACAGGAAAAGGTCAGGATCTCGTCTTCGTCCAACCTCTGGCCGGAAATCCTGCTCAGACCAGTTGCCGAAAAGATATATATTTTCTCATTATGACAGCCGGGGGAGGTATAAATATCGGTCAATTGCTCCCAGTGGGCAGCCTGATATCCTGTTTCCTCCAACAGCTCACGTTTGGCCGCATCCAGCGGGGTCTCCCCTTCATCCACCAGGCCTGCAGGCAGCTCCAGCATGTCCCTGCCTATCGGATAGCGGTGTTGGGTTACCATCAGGATTTCATTGTTTTCATTAACGGCTGCCACGGCCACAGCTTCATTGTGGAATACCACTTCCCTTGTAGTTTTGCTGCCGTTTGCCAGCTCCACGTCGTCCTTCACGACCTTGATGATCCTGCCCTGGAATATTTCCTGCCTGGCCAAAGTTTTCATTTTTGTAATACCTCCGGGTTTATTACATGAAAGAGCTGACGCCCACTGAAAAAATTGATGATGTTCTGGGCCGACTCCCTGTTCATGGAGAGCCGGGTCTCGATTGTATCCGTGCCAATATGAGGTGTAACAACCACATTATCCATTTCCAACAGCTCCGGCGAAATAACAGGTTCATTTTCAAAAACATCCAGGCCGGCTCCCGCCGGTTTCCCTTCAGCCAGGCATTTAACAAGAGCCTGTTCGTCAACAACAGCCCCCCTGGAGGTATTGATCAGATAAGCCTCAGGCTTCATCATGGACAGCTCACGATACCCGATCAGATGCCTGGTTTCCCTGGTAAGAGGTGTATGTATACTGATCACGTCCGCTGTCCTGATCAGTTCATCCATTCTTTTATAGGAAGCGCCTAATTCCATTTCTATGACCGGATCCAGCCTTTTGCGGGTATAATAGGATATCCGCATACCGAATGCAGCCGCTCTTTTGGCTACAGCCTTGCCAATCCGACCCATGCCTATAATACCCAGTTCCTTTCCATGCAGGCTTCTGCCCATATTTATCGTCATACCCCACTTGAAATTACTGTCTGTTCTCAGCTTGCGATCACATTCCGCTATACGGCGCATTACGCTCAGCATCAGCCCCAATGTGATTTCTGCCGTAGAATCAGTAACCGTATCAGGTATATTGGTTACCACAATTCCCCTTTCTGTAGCTGCTTTTACATCCACATCATCATAGCCTGCACCATAGACGCTTATTATCTTAAGCTCGGGAGCTGCATCCATGACTTCTTCGTCTATAACCATTCCGGCTGCCAATATGCCATGACAGCCTTGTACAGCCTCCAACAGCCCGGATTTCGATGCGGCACCTTTGTCCGGTATCCTTACATCAAACCGGGCCATTAATTCCTCCAGTCCCTCCGGCTTAAGAGGATAGCTTACCAATATCTTTTTCCTGCTCATCGACAAACTAACTCCCTTTTCCAATGTATCCTGTTTTCTTCGTATGCCTGTTTGCTTCCATTCCATTCTGCCTGCCCTTCACAGTCTGCCTCAAGGTATGAAAGCAAGGTATTTGCATTAAACTTATTCTAAGATAAATTAACTATACTATTGAATTTAAATTTATGCAACAACAGGTAAGCAAAGCATAAAATGAAAGCCATGGGATAATCTGATAGCTATATGGTAACACATGTGTCAAGTCCAGGCTCTCAGCCCAAGTCCGCCGACATAATATAAGGCCGAATAAATCCGGCCCTTTGTAATATTGGCATCATAATTATGCAGCTTCTGAATTATCTGTCATAACCTGAAGCTTCTTCATACAGCCAATAGGAGATTTCAAAGTTTTCTTCCCCTTCAGCTTCCGTTATATACAGACGGGTAAACTCGGTTACACCGATGCCTTCCGTAATTACTCTTTTTTCATAGTAAGGGCTGTCCTTGTCCTGGTATAGGATGGTATATGCCCTGGCCCCGTTTTTATCTTCCACCTTTTCTATGGTGCATTCAAGTTCAATTTTCCCTCCGGCATTTTCCTTTACTGTCTGAGTCCAGGTATGCCCTTCCCGCAGAGGTGCCTGGATCAGAATAATCCTGTCGAACAAATCCATCATCGCCTCACCCTTTTTCTTCTGTATAAGGGAGTCAGAGGTGACAATGAAATCTACGGATAGGGAAAAGTCCCTGTCCGACTCACCGGCAGACATATCAAATACTTCACCTTCTGTCTCATACACTATCTTGCCATTATCCTCTTCGATTTCTTCCAATTCCAGCTCATGGCCGTATTCCGCAAAACCATTGTATACCCACTTGTAATCTTCCCGCTTAGGAAGCAAAGCTTTTAACTGGGAAGTAGTATCAGGGACGGAATCCGGCGCCCGGCTCTCTCCATTATCAGCATCCTGCATTGGCTCCGTCGTTTGTTCCGGTGTTGGTTCCGGTGTAACTGCCGGTTGTTCAGGCCGGGCAGTTTCAGGAGCTTGTGTTTGCCGGGGCCCACTATCCTCCGCGCAACCTGAAACCAACAGGGCCAGCATAATAACCGGGATTACCAAGCAAAAAAGATGAGCTTTCATAAGATTTCACTCCTTGGATTATATATTAATTATTATGCCAATTAATAGAAATCTTATGAAAAAAGCAAAAAATAAAGGGCCGTCAAGCCCCTTTCAATTCCTTCTTCGTCAGTGGAACATAAAATAATATGTGAAATTATTCTTCGATAACCCGGTAATCTGTATGAATTTCACTGACCCTGTCCTCAAAGCCGTCGCTGAAGTAGATTTCCTTATCCTGGGTTATAATCAAGGCATGTATTCCCTCCAGGCTGTCAGCCAATACCAGGCCCCTTTCCACTCCCAAAACAAACAGGGAAGTGCTCAGGGCATCCGCATCAATGCCGCTTTCGGTTACGATGCTCACGGAGATTACTCCATTTTCAGCCGGATAACCTGTAGCCGGGTCAAAAATATGATGATAACGTTTACCGGTTTGCTCATAAACCTTCACATTGTAACGTTCATAATCCCCTGAGGTGACAACTGCACAGTCCCTGACCTGCAAAACTGCAACATGCCTGGCCTCAGGCTCCTTTTCCTGTCTCGGGTTTTGAATGCCGATTCTCCAGGGAGAACCGTCCTCCCTGCCGTTTATCACCATAATATTGCCCCCCAGGTTTATCAGGGCCCGCTCAACACCATGCTGCCTGAGAATATTTACTACTTCGTCCCCGGCATAGCCCTTGGCAATTCCGCCAAGATCAATTGCCATTCCTTCAGATTCCAAATATACTGTTTGTTTTTCCTCATCCAGCTTAATTTTTCGATAATCAACCAGAGCAAGGGTTTGCTTTATTTCCTCTGCTTCAGGTATTCGCGGATTATCAGCGGATAAATCCCATAACCTGCTGACGGGAAGCGTAGAAATATCAAAACTGCCCTGGGTAAGCTCTGCATACTCCAATGCCTTTTTTATTACAAAAAAGGTGTCCGGATGTACCTTAACCGGGTTTTTACCCGCGTTTTCATTGATTTTGGAGATATCACTGTCCGGCAGGGTGGCGCTCATTCGCTGTTCAATCTCAACAATACGCTCTATGGCGGTATTAAGCCCTTCCCTTGATCGGGGGCCTTCCGATACAACAAAGGTCATATATGTATCAAATGCAAACAATTTTTCTTCTATACGTTTGGTTTGCGATTTGCTGCAGGTTACCAAAGATAGCAGAACCAATGCCGCTATCAACAAACTTATTACCTTGTTTTTCATCTTTCCCACCTCAACACGCGCCGCCATAACACCTGTTCCCCCAAGGCCTCATAGGAAATACCTCCACCCTAATTATCATAACATTCCGCAACAAAGCTGCCCCTATTCTACCTGAAAAATACGCAAATGAAAAGAGATAATGTTTATAACTCGCCGGACAGGGGTATTAATAAACTAAATAAAATAATTCGGAAACCGGAGGGCACAAATGAAGAATTACACAAAACTAAATGAGTATTTATCCAATCTGGCTGTTTTGAACGCAAACCTGCATAATCTTCACTGGAATGTAGTGGGAAGCCAATTCGTAGAGGTTCATGAGTACACTGAGTCAATTTATGATGATTTTTTTGAAAAATATGATGCAGTGGCTGAATTGTTGAAGATGAAGGGTGAAAAACCCTTAACAAGGTTGTCTGACTACCTCAATAATGCTTCCATTAAAGAGCTGGACGGAGATAAGTTTTCATGTAAAGAAGCTCTTCAAATTCTGGAAGGCTATCTGAATGATATGAAGAAACTGGCAACTGAAATCCGGAACCAGGCAGACGAAGACGGCGACTTTGAAGCAGTAGCAATGTTCGAAGAACATGTAGCAGGTTACAGCAAGCAGCTATGGTTTGTAAAATCAATGCTGGCGCAGTAATAGCAGTAAAAGCAGTAACTAAACAGAATACTCAGCAAAAGGATCACTTCTTAAATATCAGGAAGTGATCCTTTGCTTTTTATCCTTATGCTTCCAATTGTATGAAGCGTTTGACCCCTTTGGTATACAGAAGTTTCCCCAGGAAATAGCAGAGCAGGCCGTATGTGCCTGTAAGAACGGCAAAGGTAAGCGGCAGGCCGGGAGAAAAAGAAAAGGCGATTACCGTCAATGCGCCGGGGATGATACCGGCCAGCATATTATACAAAACATTTATATTCTGCTTGACTGCTTTTTGCTCACTATCCCAATCCAGCTTTGGATTATAAATATCAATTAACAGCCCGGTAAGGCTGGTATACAAGACAGGCAGCCATGCTGCAGACAGGATAAGCAGCCCCAGCCATAGGGGCAGTTTGAACATAAATACGGCAAACAAAAACATTATCAAAACCGACACAAATCCCAGTATAAATCCGGACAGAATCTTGGCATTTAATTGCTGCCTGTAGCTGACCGGCAGATATTTCTTTACAAACAATTGCTGCCCTTCTCTGGAAATGGATGTAGACGCGGTTCCATTGGTGGCACTTAAGAATAATGCAGCAGCAAAGGATCCTGCCAGAATCATTCCTTCTGTGCCCGGTTTGTTAAGTATCTTAGAGAGTTCATGAATCATATTGGCCTCAGCAGGCTGAAAAATCAGGGGCAGTATAATAAATACCGGCCATAGAAAATTAATCATGACACAATTTATAAAATAAATAGGTGTACGAAACAGCAGCTTGAGCTCCACCAGGGTATAAGTCCTAATAATCGAACCTTTCACGACTTCTTTTTCCAGATCCAGCCCATTAGATTTATTCCTTTTTGAACCGGTCTCGGACAGCCCCATTACTCCCCGCAGGTAT
The DNA here is from genome assembly GCA_012838915.1 of Clostridiales bacterium. Lineage (GTDB taxonomy): Bacteria > Bacillota > Clostridia > Caldicoprobacterales > DTU083 > DTU083. Next base: position 15,407 of record DUOI01000134.1, on the reverse strand, counting down.
ATCAGCTGCCCCAGCCAGAGCAGGATCAAATAAATGAGAACGGAAAATCCCACATACAGTAAAATGCTGAACAATCCTGAAGGTTCACCATAGTGAATCATGGCCTCTGCACCCCAGCGTGCCGTGGGAAAGATGCCGGATGTAAGGACCACCAGCGAATTATCTCCCTTTTGTATTAATTCCATAATCTGTTCCTGGGACATGGTGCCCATTACATTTTGCATAACGACATTCACGCCTACTCCAATAAAGACACCGATCATTCCGCCCAATACCTTGACAGTATCCTTATACCTGGATAAATTGGTGAAACGCATGACAAGCATGATAATAACTGATGCCGCAGCAAGGGGAGTGACGGGCATAAGCAGATATACAATTAAGCCATATAAATAGAACAAGGGCCCGCAACCCATATAGATGCCATAAGTAATCCAGACAGGCAGAAAGAATACAGCAATTGTTAAATATTCATAGACGGTTACAACCAAAAACTTGGCTCCCATAATCTGCCCGGGCTTCAAGGGCAGGGGCAGCAGCATCTCCACATCCGAAGAAAAGTAAAAGGTGCTGATCACATAGAATATCCCAAACACAAAGACAATAGTGGAGTCGATGGCAATTCCCCAGCTTAGCACAACACCTTCCTGGCCGATATGACTCAATATGCCCAGCAGATTAGCAACCAGGAATGAAATTCCGGTCATTAACCCAGGAATTAATATCGCAAATACCAGAATGAGTGCAACCTTTGTAAAGGTGCTGCTGCCCCTTATGCCCAGCCCTTCCCCATTTTTAATCAAGGTTCGGGCAAGCAGTAATGTTTTATTCTTCACTTTCCGTCAACTCCAAAAACATATTCTCAAGAGATGTATTCTTTTTAAAGTGATCCTTCATTTCCTCCATGGTGCCGCAAAAAAGAAGCTGCCCTTTGTTAATGATTGCCACCCGGTCACAGACTTTCTCCGCAACATCCAAAACATGAGTGGAAAAGAATACGGTATTCCCGCTGTCAGCATGTTCCCTCATCATTTCCTTTAGAAGAAAGGAAGAACGGGGATCCAGGCCTGTCATTGGCTCATCCAGTACCCACACGGATGGATTGTGCAGCAATACACCTATTATGATTATTTTTTGACGCATGCCATGGGAATAGCTCTGAATGCGGTCCTGCAGGACATCCGACATGCCAAATCGCCTGCTCAGGCTTTCAATGCGTTCTTTACGTTCATCAGTGGATACATCATACATATCCGCCATGAAGTTCAGGTATTCAATCCCCTTAAGACGAAGAAATATATTCGGAGTGTCCGGCACGAACCCTATTTGTTTCTTAGCCTCCAGGGCGTCCTTTCGAATATCTTTCCCGTTAATCCGAATGGATCCGCTGTCAGCATTCAGTATTCCTGCTATCAGCTTGATGGTTGTGGTCTTGCCGGCGCCATTAGGCCCGAGAAAACCGAAAATCTCCCCGTCGGGAATAACCAGGCTCAGGTTGTCCACCGCCTTTAAGGTACCGCCGTAGGTCTTGTTCACATTTGTCAGCTCAATCACGTACTTGTCCCTTCCTTTCCTTGCATTCCAGGAACGCCGGCAGATACCGGCAATCATTGACCGGCTGCTGCCTGCTCCAGTTTATAAAACAAATCCTCAGTATCCGCAGGATTCTTAAAATTAATAATGATCCATTCATTACCCGTATACATAAAAATAAAGGGTCCTCCATAGGAAAAGGAAATCAGCCTGGTGCGCCCCAATCCCTCCAGTTGGTAAATACCTCTCCTGGCAAAACCAAACAAATCCATTCCATTGGTTCTGGCCTGTATCTTCGGCATAGTATCGCGCAGCTCGAGAGTCTGGATATCCTTTGTGGGCAGCTCCACACCGTACATGCCGGATATCTTTACATAGTTTTCAGTTACTTCCACCTGGGGAGGACGGGTGCCAATAAAAAACAAAATTGCCAGGGCAATAACCACCGCTATATTTACCATATAGCGGATTTTTTTCTTCTGTCCGTTTGTTGCCTGTTTATTTGTATTGATTTTTTTCATTACAGTTTGGTTGTTATCCATTTCTGACTTCTTTCCTTATCTGTTTTCATTCCGCCCGGCCCTTGTTATCCTCCCTCAATTGGCCTTCAGAAACATCATTTGCTTGTATGTCCAACTGCCTTTCCTTGTTTTGATTTAATTGCAGTTTCTCAAATAAAGCAGGAGAAATTTTAACACTCCAATAAAGGGAAACAAGTGCCATTATGGCAATATACGCCATTGTAATATATGTGCCGCCGGTTATGCCTTGTGTAAAAGCAAGAGGGAAATTCAGTATAAAATGAGCAAGGAATGCGTATAAAACATAGCACAGCTTCCTGGATGCCAAACCATAAACCACCAGCAGGGAAAAGCCAATATGTAGAATTATTGCCAGCACTCTTTCAACCCCTGCCAGTAAAAACATTACCGGCGGCGTGTTGGTCAGCAGCTGAACCGCCTGAGATAAGGCGCCTGTCGGATCATTTGCAGGGTTCAAAAAACCCAGGTTGATTATTGCCATCAATATCAGGTTATTGATATATGTAAGGCCTACAATAGAAATCGACTCGAAGCCGCCATGACCTATACCCAAGGCAATAGCATTATTCCAGGATTTTTTTTTCTTTAAAAACAGCTTACATACGATAACCCGGCCGCCTTCCTCAAACAAGGCTGCGGTAAATGCCAGGTAAAAGCTGTACAATGCCAGGCCCCAGCCCTTCAGGTTGGATTCTGCCCCGGGATAGTATGGTTGTAAAATTCGAAGGAGCGGAATCCGCAATATCCATTGAAATACCAGAAATGTCAATGCTCCCAGCAAAACCGTTGTTGCCGGTGCCTTATATTTCCTGCAAAACCAAATTGCCAACAAGACAGGAAAAACCAGAGACAGGAACAAAGTAATAACAGAAAATACCATGGTAAGACCTGATACCACATGCATCTCCCCTTTCAATCCAGCCTTCTTTAAAGTATCATAATTGCCCTTTATTATCAATTTATTTTAAAAGCCGGGCCACCCAATCAAAAAGCAGGCTGTTTAAAAAGGCAGCCTGCTAATGTTCATTTATTTACCGGCAATTTGCAGCTTGATTTCCTTATTTACCAATTTTAACAGAGTAAACTTCACGCAATCTTTTGCTTTCTTCCACATACTTTTTATTCTGTTTACTGCCTATCAAAATTTTCCTGATATCTGCCTCCACCTCATCAAAGCCCTTGATACCGGGCTTTTTACGATCTACCAGCTTAATGATATGGTAACCGAACTGGGTGCGAACCGGTTTGCTTATCTCATTTACCTCCAGGCTGAAGGCAGCTTTTTCGAACTCAGGCACCATTTGACCCCGGGAGAAATATCCCAGGTCACCGCCAACGGATGCAGAAGGACATAAAGAATATTTCTTAGCAGCTTCCTCAAAAAACAAGCCTTTTTTCAAATCCCAAAAAATTTGTTCCGCCTTTTGGGGATCATCTACAAGAATATGCTTCGCTTGAATTGATTCCGGTGACTTGAATTCGCTTCGATGGGCATTATAGTATTCAAAAGCCTCCTCATTGGATACTTCTACATCTTTAAGCAGCTTTCTCAGGCCATACTGCTTTAATAGCTCTGCCTGCATGATTTCCAATTCTGCCTTAAATTCAGCTTCCTCATGCAGACTGTTGCGCTGTGCATCCACATAAATTAATTCCTGGGTGATGACCTCATTTAATAATGTTCTCCTGCCTTGCGGATTATCAAACTGGGCGGCTCTTTGCGGTCCCAAACCGGCGAGCAGTCGTTCAATATGCTCTTCTGTAATCTCCCGACCTTCAACTGTTGCCAAAACTTTCTTTTCAGACATAAATTAGCTCCTTTGCAATTCATTCGTTCCTAATGATATCAAATACCTGAAAGTCTGTCTATCTATCGGTCTAGAATTTAAATGTATTGGAATACTAACAATATCAAACCTAAAAGGAGTGATTGCGGCTTGAAAAAAAACCTTAAACCCCTGAAAAACATAATGTCTGAATTTTCACAGGAGTTGGGAATACCGGCTAAAAAGAAGACCGCCGGCCTGGGCAGAAAGATGCTTTGGGCAGCGGGCAGCGCTGCAGGCTTTTTCCTGATTCGTCAGATTTACAACCGGATGAAGTAATATTAAATAACGGGACGCGGAGTATCATGCGTCCCTTTTATTTTCATGAACACTTGTTAAATATTATTTATGATGTTCAGCTTTGGCCTTTAACATGCTTTTTAATGGCTTCAAAGGTTTCCGCACTTATCACATGCTCCATTCGACAGGCATCCTCAGTAGCTGTCTTTTCTTCCACCCCCAGTGTAATGAGCCAGTCTGACAAAAACCTGTGCCGCTCATACATTTTCTCAGCAATTCTCAGCCCTTTGCCGGTCAGATGGATATATCCGTCATCATCCATCTCGATATACCCATTTTCACGTAAATTCTTCATGGCTACGCTGACACTGGGCTTTGTATATTCAAGTTCATTGACAATATCAATTGAGCGAACCGTGTTGTTTTTCCTTTTCAATATCAGGATGGTCTCAAGGTAGTTTTCTGCGGACTCATAAATCTTCAATCTCCAAACTCCTTCTGCAATGATTGTATTACAAATTAAGTATATCACAATTTTTGTTATTGATTTGATTTTTTTATACCATAAAACCTTTTTGCTGAAAAATTATTATTAAACAGAAAGTAAGAAAACGAAACATATTTATTGCAAAAACATTGACTCCCCTGATTGTTCATGCTATACTGAACTCAGTTAGTTGAGACTAACTCACTGAAAATTGCAGAACAAAGCACTATATACATATGAGTTATTTAATAAAAGCAGTATGCGGAACAGCAAGGAGCATGGTCATGAGCGAAAATCTATATGACGTGGAAAAAGGAAAAGAATACATTGTCACAGAAACACCGGATGTAAAGCTGCTTTCCAGCATAGGCATTTTTAAAGGTGTGAAGATAAAAAAGGAAAACACCTATAGATTCGGGGGCCCTGTTTCGGTTTCGCTGTCCACACGCAAGATAGCGATTGGAAAGGATATTGCAGAAAAAATTCGTGTGAAGGGGGCGCTTTAATTTGGCCTGCCATGAAGTGACGGAAGACAGTAAGATTCCAGCCGGTGAAAACAAGATTTTATTAATGGGCGCACCAAATGTAGGAAAGAGTGTGTTTTTTTCTGCTTTTACCAATATTCATGTGGTCAGTTCAAACTATGCCGGTACAACAGTATCATACATGAAGGGCTCCCTTCCCCTCAATGGTGTCAATTATAGCCTGATAGATGTGCCGGGCACCTATTCTCTTACAGCTACCTCCGAAGCCGAGGAAGTTGCCATAAGGTTCATGTCCAGCCATCCCAAGGCCATCCTGCTCATACTGAACGCCGCTGATCTTGCAGGCAGTATCAAGCTGGCTTTGGAAGTATTGGAGTATAATATTCCGGTGGTTGCTGCCTTAAACCTTTCGGATGTGGCAAAAAGACAAGGCAAAAGCATTAATATAAAGCTCCTGGAAAAGGAATTGGGCATACCCGTTATTCCTACTGTTGCAGTCAAAAATCAGGGATTGAAGGAGCTGAAGGAGAAACTGGCAGAGATACTGGCAGATAACGGCTCCTGCAATCCAAATGCTGCAGGTTGTGCGGCTTGTGCCGGCTGCAGCGGCTGTCCAAAAGGAACCTCTGTTTTAAGCCATTGGGAAAGAGCCAATGAGATCATTTCCATATGTGTAAAGGATACCAATGTTGCTCCCAGCAGATTGGACAAGTTTGGTGATGCCTTGCTTCGTCCCTGGCCGGGCATTCTGCTTTCCATTGTTGTTATATTAATCAGCCTGGGGGTAATCGTTGGTGCAGGTAAGAGCCTGGAGTCCTTAATACTGCTTCCCCTGGTCGAAGAAGGAATAGTACCGCTGTTTGAAAAAATATTTTCCGGTATAGCCATGCCGGAAGTGCTTTACAATATTTTAATTGGTCAATACGGGGTTTTCAGGATAAGCTTTGAATGGATTCTGGCACTGGTTATGCCCTACGTTATCCTGTTCCAGCTGGTATTCTCCTTCCTGGAGGACAGCGGGATTCTCCCCAGGATGGCTGTTTTATTTGATAATGTCATGCGCAAGCTTGGCGTCCAGGGCGGCAGTATTATTAATATCATGCTTGGGCTTGGCTGCGCTGTTCCGGCAATTATCAGTACAAGAGCAGCAACTACAAGAAAAGAAAGGTTAATTGTAACTTCTATTGTATGCTTTTCCGTGCCTTGTATCTCACAAACCGGTGCCTTGATCTCCCTTTTGTCCGCTTACTCCTACTGGATGCTTCTGGCGGTTTTCTTAACAGGGGCTTCGGTGTTTATACTTATATCCATATTCACCGGCAAAATGCTGAAGGGAAAAGTGGATCCCCTGGTTATTGAGATACCCAATCTGCTCATCCCCGAGCGTAAGGCATATTTCAAGAAATTCTTCGTACGGGTAAAGCAGTTCCTTATGGAAGCGGAAGGGCCGATGCTCATTGCAGTTATTTTTGCCGCACTTCTGGCAGAGACCGGTGCCCTGGTTGGAATCAGCAACTTCCTGAAACCATTGGTTTCCGGATGGCTGGGACTGCCCCAGGAGGCGTCCATGTCATTGATTTTAGGTGTAATACGCCGGGAGATGTCGGTTGCACCTCTCCTGTCCATGAACCTGACCGGGCTTCAGATGTATGTGGGAGCCGTTGTTTCCCTGGTATATGTCCCCTGCCTGTCAGTCTTCGGAATTCTGGCAAAGGAATTCAACTTAAAGGTTGCGCTTTCCATTGTTGCAGGTACGGTCTTTTCAGCATTGTTTTTGGGTGGAATATTAAATCATATCGGCCGATTTCTGCAAATGGTGTTTTAAGAGAGTACAATAACCCTGAATTGTTACCTATCTAAAGAATGCTGAACAGCTTTCATATACCTTGACTGAGTGATATAATTGTCATCAGGTTATATAAAGATATATACTGACAGTACCGTTAATGTATTGCAGCTACAAACATACTGTCAGTATATAAGTGTAAATGTATGGATGCTTCGGCATCATGGCAGCAGTAATGAGGGGTTCAGAATGAAATATATTTACGTTATCTTATCAGCATCGCCCACCAGGATAGGCCGGATAATACGGGCCTGTACCAAAGGTTCCTTCAGCCATGCCTCCATCAGCCTGACCAAGGACTTGAGCGAGATGTATTCCTTCGCCCGTTACCGGGCCCATAATCCTTTTGTAGGAGGGTTTATACAGGAGTTTCCTCAAAGACTGACTATGGGAAAAGAAGCAGAGGTCCTAATTAAGATATTTGAGATTCCATTGACAGAAGAACAATATAATAAAATCAGAGACTTTGTATATGGAATCAGGGATGATGAGGACCGATGCCTGTATAATTCCCTTGCTATTCTAGGCCGCCCCTTCGGGCTGGGATACAATACCTATAAAGCATATGTATGCACCGACTTTGTTGTAAAAGCTCTTATGCAGGGTGATATCCACCTGAGGGAATCCGTAGCAGCGCCTATGACCCCCGGTGAAATAGAACAGCTTCTGGATCCATATTTGATATATAATGGAAGCCTGGAGAAATATCATCCTGCACCTGTCCATGATGAAAATTTGATACAGGATTTTTTCAGAAAAGCCTCGCCTTTTAGAGAGGTATACGATGCAGTTATGCATTTTCGCCAATTATTCTCCAGGGTATCCCGGGGAAGGGGTTGTTGATGCAGGTTGAATACTGGGGATCTGCCAATCTATGGGCTGCTGTCCCGTTTCCTTTAGGAATTTATTGGTACGGGAAAAATGTCTGCAGCCGAAAAAACCCCTGTTGGCGGACAGAGGGCTGGGGTGCGCAGATGTCAATACCAGGTGCTTCCTGTCGGTAATAAAAATAGTTTTGCTCTTTGCATTGCTGCCCCAAAGCAGGAATACAACCGGGGTATTCTTTTGATTCAGCAGCTGGATAATTCTATCGGTAAGGGCCTCCCAGCCCTTGTTTCTATGGGAATTAGCCTGGCCTGCAACAACAGTCAGACAGGTATTCAAAAGAAGCACACCCTGCTTGGCCCAGGGGGTGAGACAGCCGTTGTTTGGAATATAACAACCCATATCCGCACTCAATTCCTTGTATATATTCAACAGGGAAGGAGGGACAGCTACCCCTTCCTGAACGGAAAATGCAAGGCCGTGGGCCTGGTTGGGCCCATGATAGGGATCCTGCCCCAGAATTACAACCTTGGTATCCTCATAGGAAGTCAAGCGCAGTGCTTCATAAATTTTATACATATTGGGGTAAATAACCTTGCTTCGATATTCATTTTTCAGAAATTGCCTGAGCCGCAGATAATAATCCTTTGAAATCTCATCCTGTAACAGCCTGTCCCAATCATTTCCCAATGGTATCAAAGTATCACCTTCACCTTTCTTCCTATTCAGCATACACTTTCAGCACATATATATATTTTTGTATATTATATCACAGTATTATATGAAAATTTAGCAAGATCAAAGCAAGACAACGCAGGATATGCCCTTTACATAATTCGTTTCAAATAGGATAATATATTCCGGATTATATTATGAACATGCAAGTCTGTTTGTTTTGCAATATAATTTTATATCGCATAAATCGCAGCAATGAAAGGAGCTTATTTCTTGAAACTAGGCTTGGGAATTGACACCGGAGGTACTTATACCGATGCAGTAATTTATGACTTTAAATCCAAAAAGGTTATGGCAAAAGCCAAAGCCTTAACTACCAAAGATAATCTGGCTGAAGGGATTATTCAATCCCTAAGCGGGCTGCCCCAGGAACAATTCAGCGATATCTTGCTGGTCTCCCTGTCCACAACGCTGGCTACCAATGCCTGTGTAGAGGGTAAAGGCGCAAGAGGCAAGCTGGTATTGATAGGATACGATATTCAATTGCTGACAAAATTACGCAGCAAATACGGCCTGCCGGAAACTGACGAGATGATTTTAATTTCAGGAGGGCATAACCAGCAGGGTCAGGTATTGTCACAGCCTGACTGGAGTTCGTTGGAAAGGCAAATCAGGGAAACAGACGCCAAGGCCGATGCCTATGGTGTGGTTGAATATTGGGGCATACGAAATGCGGAATTTGAACAGGAAGCAAAGCGTCTTATCCGGCAGTGGACAGGAAAACCTGTGGTCTGTGCTCATGAACTGAGCAGCGAAATCAACTCTCTTCGCAGGGCATCTACCACCCTGTTGAATTCAGGGCTGATAAAGCTGATAGATGATTTGCTGGATTCAGTAAAAGAAGGCATGACAAGGATGGGAATTTCAGCACCTGTAATGATTGTACGGGGAGACGGAACCCTGATGTCCGAATCCTTTGCCAGGGAACGCCCGGTAGAAACCCTGCTTTCCGGACCGGCTGCCAGTGTGGTAGGCGGCATGCAATTGACCGGCTGCCGGGATGCATTGATTTTGGACATCGGCGGCACCACCAGCGATTTAGCCCTCGTACGCAATGGCCTGACCGTACTTTCAGAGGAAGGTGTGGACGTAGGTTCCTGGCGAACCGGAACCAAGGCTATTAAGATCCGCACCATCGGCCTGGGAGGCGACAGCATCATCTCTTTTGATGCAAATGAACAGCTGCAAATAGGGCCGCGTAAGGCGACCCCCCTGTCCTGGCTGGCTCAAAATAAACCGGAAATCAAGCGGGAGTTGAAACAAATACACGCTGATAACAAATGGCACAGTATATCCCTGGGTGAATTCTTCTACATTGTATCCAAACCGGATAAAGATGAGCTATTTACCCAGGAGGAGCAGAACATAATCAAAGCGCTGGAAAACGGCCCAAAAAGCCTTGAAGAACTGGCTCAGCTTACCCAAACCAGTGTGTTCCTGCTTCGTACAGAAAACCTGGAACAGCGGGGGATTGTTGCGAGAGGCGCCCTGACCCCGTCGGACTTGATGCATGTCAGAGGGGATTTTCAGGCCTGGGATATGGAAAGCGGCACAACTGGGAACGGAGATTATGGCCAACCGCCTCAGGATGACGGTTGATGAATTCATCCAAACGGTTTATACAGGGATTGTACACAAGCTATATAATTTAATCCTGGAATATCTGTTGGACGGCCGTATGGGCTCTTCAAACCGAAAACTGTCCAATGATGCATACAGGCTGATAAATATGGCTTTTCACAATCCATATGATGACATTCGAATTATGGCTTTCACCCCTCTGCCCATTATAGGTATCGGCGCTCCTACCCATATTTTTTTGAATCAGGTGGCAGAGGCATTGGGCACCACTGCAAAGCTCACAACCCATGCAGGAGTTGCCAATGCAATAGGGGCTATTACCGGAAGCATTGTGGGCGAGGAAACCGTCCTGGTGAAACCTCGTTACGACAATACGGGAATTACCAGCTACGGCTGCCATGGCTCCTCCGTTTATTTTGAAACAGAAGATTATGACGAGGCATTGGAATGGGCGGAAAATACCGCAGCAAAATATGCAAGGGACAGGGCGGAGGCAATGGGAGCCTCAAATATTACCGTTGAAATCAATCAATCCAAAAATATATACCAGGATGGTGAAATTGAACTGCTGATGGAAACGGTGATTATTGCCAAAGCCATCGGCAATCAGGCAATTGTCAGCACAACTGTATAATAAAATTAACAATTCATTCATATTTCATTCATATGAATATGTTATTATACCAGTAAGGAAAAAAGCCCTATTCCAAGGGAAAGGAGAATGATCTATGGAAGTGCTTAATTCCATACTTAAAATTACCATGGTTATTTTGCTGTTCAGAGCCGTATTTTCCATAGCCACCGGCCTCGCCATGTCAAATAAAATGAAGCGGGCTCAGCAGAATTCAGTTAAAATAAATGCGAAATTAATGGAACAGATGGAGAAGCAGCAGGCTGAATTGCTGAATCAGATGGTAAAAGATGATTATTGCGGTAAGATGGTGGAAAAAAGCAAGGCATATATCGTACGCTATGATGATGTCCCTCATTACTTTTGCAGCTGGGAATGCCGCCAGAACTATATTCAGGAAGCAACCTGACAAGCCGGAAAACCCACTGTCGACAGTTTCAATATAGGCACCCTGAGGTATATATTCTTCAGGGTGCTTTATTGTTTCCCCATTATATTCTATACAGGCGGAATGATTCCCTTGACTCAAATAATAAGATATAATATATATTAATTGCTACAGCATTTCACCGAAAGGATCATAACCTATGGCAAGAAGGAAAAAACAAAACAGAATCACTTTAACTACTGTCATCATTTTACTGGTTATACTCGCCCTTTACCAATTGTTGGACACAAACGACTTTTTCTCTGATTCCGGCCAGGATACCCTTAATGTCAATACTCAAAATGGTTTTGTAGAAGTACATTTTATTGACGTAGGACAAGGGGACTCAATATACATTAAAACACCGACACAGGATATTCTGATAGATGCAGGAGAACGGGGAGACACCGTTGTTGAATATCTGAACAGCCAAAATGTCGAAGACCTGGAACTGGTCATCGGAACCCATCCCCATACAGACCATATAGGCGGCCTGATTAATGTATTTGAAGAAATTCCGGTCAAGGAAGTAATGGATCCCGGTATTGTACATACCAGTAAGACATTTGAAGAATACCTGGCATTGATTGAAGAAAAAAACATGATATTTACCGTAGTACGGGCAGGAACAAAAAGAACATATGATGACGGGGTAGTTCTTGAGATCCTGTCCCCCGCCAATCCCAGTGAAGAAAACCTGAATGATGCTTCCATCGTGGCGAAGTTGAACTATGGTGAAATCAGTTTCCTGTTTACCGGAGATGCAGAAACTACGTCTGAAAAAGAAGTCCTGCGCTCAGGTTATCAGATTAAAAGTAATGTTCTGAAAGCCGGTCATCATGGGAGTGCAACCAGTACCAGCGATGATTTTTTAAAGGCTGTTTCCCCGGAAACTGTTATAATTATGTGCGGTACCGATAATTCTTACGGACATCCCCATAAAGAGACGCTGGAAAAACTGGAAAAGGCTGATATTGATGTCTATCGTACTGATTTGCTGGGTACGATTATTGTAGAGACAAACGGGGCGGATTATGATATCAAATATGAAAAAAACTGAATAAATCAGTAAAGACAAAAAAGCAATACAGTAATTTAATGGCTGTAAAATAATACATATTGAAAATTATTATATATAAAAATGAAAGCTCCCGTAAAGGAGCTTTCTTTCAAAGGAGATTCTATACAAATGAAAGCCGTAGTTGACCGCATAGAAGGACAAATTGCAATTGTATTGTTTGGGGATGATGAGATTAAAGCTGACATCCCTTTGGTTTTGCTTCCTGAAGGTACTAAGGAAGGCAGCCACCTGAACATTACTTTTGAATTGGATCCGGCAAGCGAGGCCGGGCAAAGAGAGAAAATTGCCGCCTTGCTGCAAAAGCTGTCTAATAAGGGAAGTCAGTGAAGCAGTTGCCTAAAAACCACGGCCTACAAAATGCTGTATGTTAATCGGCAGATCGTTCAGCACCTTAACCTTGTTTCCGTATTTGCCCAGGGTTTTTTCAACAAGCACATAATCCATATCAGGAATTACAATATCGTTCCAGTGGTTGCCAAAGCCGCGCACTGCCACATCCAGCATGGTTACAATCTGTGAACCAAGGGGTTCATGTGATTCAAGGGTAATTGCCCCGTAGAATTCCTGGCATTCCGTATAGCCTGCATTGTGTGTGCCTGTATAGGGCTTTTGCAGCCTCATATCAATTTTCTTGTTATATCTTTTCGAAACCTCTTCAGAATGAGCCGCAAAATAGTCTACCAGGGCCTGCTCCTGCAATTTGGCAGGCAGGTTTTCTTCGGCAACTTTTATGTAGGCTTCCAATCCTACCCGGTAGGCTTCCTCCGTAAACTCCATCCAGTATTTCTGGCTTTCTGTAAGCATATCCGGTTTCTCAACACAAATAACCGTAGCTCTTTCACATGCTGTTAATCCATCCCATTTGGGTCCGACTCCCAGCATTACATAGTCGCCTTCCTGTATGCGCCTGTTTATCGCCTTACCTATCAGGGTACGGTTTGAATCACCCGAAGCAACCATAACATCAAAGCCAAGCTGTTCCACTCCCAGTTCCCAGGCGATGGCATAGCCCCATTGGGCTACCTGGGTTTCATACATCCCGGGGCGGAGCACGCTGGCCATCCCTTCCAGCATAAAGTCGCATATCTTGGAAGCTTGTTCCGTCATATGCATTTCTTCATCTGATTTGATGTATTTTATCTTGTAATATATTTCCTGGGCATCTACTACACATTCCTCGCTGCCAAAATAGCTGACAAAGAACTTGTACATGCTCGCCGGTATTACCTGGCTGGGTGTAAGAAATGCAATATTCTTAGGCTTCCTGCCGCATGCCTCTTCCAGAACATCCTCTATACGGCATGCTGCAACCGGATAATCTTCATCGGCCAGCTTTAACATTTCAACCTTGCGGACATGGCATCCGCTCCGGGGAGATAACTGTTCTGCACAGTAACCGCCTTCCAGGCCCGCCAGGAGGTAAAAACCGTTTTTGCCGATGATTCCGGCTACCGGTTCTATGCTGATGTTGGTATTTCCGCCAAGATAGGGTACGTCGCCGCTATAATGCTCATCACTGTAGACAAGTCCGCAATCATAGCCTTCTTTCTGAAGTGCAGCTATTACTTCATTCTGCCTTCTCTTGAACTCTTCCGTGCTGATTCGCTGTTCCTTATCAAAGCTGGGTGCTTTTTTCAATACATCCGCTACAATATTTGCCTGCTTCATCCAAAGGTCTCCATTAAACATTTCCTTCCTCCTCTTTCATTTATATTGAAGTATTAATGCTACTAAAAATTGTACCACATATCGGTAAAAAAATAGACACTCATTGTAAAAAAACATGTTAAAGCAGTCAGCTGTTTTCGGAAGCGGCGTTGTGACTCCGCCGGTATATGTTCCGTTTTTCTTAGCAGTATTGAAGGTGTTGATGGTATTCTGCAAATCTTGTATTGCCTGGCCCACCTCATCCTGGCCGGCGATTGAATCGTTCTTAACAGCCTCAGCATTTGCTTGTTGCTCTCTGCCATGCCGGCATTTTACTACCTTTTTGACTACTGCACTACTTACTACACCGATTTTGTTTACTCCAAAGTATGTGCATCAACACTATTCCTGCCCTTTGTGACTGCAGCCTTTACTTTTTGTTTGTTCTTCTATATTTTCAGAAACGCAAAAACAGTTGCCATTATTCAAAGATGACCTGCTCCAATCTCAGGAACATGGCCATGGCTTTGGAGCAAAAAGCATGGTTCATATTGTGGAAAACCACGGTGGCATCTGCTGGTTTTCTGTTCAGGACAGCTGGTTCGCATTTCAATCTACGGTATAACTCCGAGTTTTGGCATACAATACATATAGTTACAACATATTTAGTTATGTGCAATTTAATAATATTCATTTTATATATACAAATAACCGTTTGTACTGGGTATTTGAGGGAATTCCCTAACTACACTTTATCTTGCGACATAAAAGGTTTTTGCCCTTAGGGATGAGGAGGTAATGAAAAATTTATATATATAAGAATCAAATAATTCTTATTCTCGCTTATACCACCTTGAAAAAGGATAGACTTATCCCCTAAAATGTTGTATTTCTAAGGGTAATGTTTTTCTACTTTCAATACATAGTATTTGTCAGTTAAACGTCATGGATGATGTTACTCAATACAGAAAATCTTAGCTCAATACTGTGTCGGTAAAACGATTTCCAGTATTCATCGCAATAAATGTTTTTTATGATTTCAATACATCCTATGTGTCGGTAAAACGCGGCGCATATAATTCCCATATGACATATGCGTTTTAATTTCAATACATCCTATGTGTCGGTAAAACACGCAAGGTTTTGGCTATACGGTAATCCTGAACACCGAAATACAAGATATTGCAGTGGTGTAACAATGGCAGGGGTATCAGACCCCACTTATTGGCCTATCTTCACCGATTCAGACGTGGGAGAATACGAAATAACCGGTATAGTAACGCAATACGATAAACAGCTAATCTTCACCGCAGGGGACAGTTCAGGGGCAAGTGCATGGTACTCCACCAATGAAACATACATGGATCCCAATAGCGGAATATTAACCACGTTATTCCCTGTATTTCCTATCAGTTCCAAGGTGGGTAATGTAGCACCAGGGCAGGTACAAATTATCCTAAACAACCCTTTTACAATTTGGAAGGGCGTTTATCAATGGGTATCAACATATGTAATGAACGA
>DUOI01000133.1 GCA_012838915.1 Clostridiales bacterium | reverse complement strand
ATTTTCTCAGATATTTGATCAAGTTCAACAGTTGTATTCATTAAGCCGTGCCACTTTCTCAGCTTGATTTGTATATCCTGCCAGACATCGGGCTGCAAAACATCTCTTCCGGAAGTATGATGCATATCCTCCAAACCAGCCGATATTTTTTCAAATTCAGCAATAACACCGTCTATTTCGCTTAACTGACCAGCCAATTGGGTTAACTGCACATTCAACTCCTTCTCTTCGCCATCCAGACTGAATATACGCTGCTGGATATCGAATATGGTACGATAATATTCATATACCCCATTAGGCGCAGTAGATTCATCCAGCCCAAGCTTGCTGCATATGGCAGACAGATAGGATTCAATCTCCTTCCGTTGATCCCGCAATTGCTCCGCTTCCTGCTGCATTTTATCCTGATCGGTTAAAATTGCTTCCAATTCGCCCTTTAATTCCTTCAGGCGCAAACCGGCTTCCTTTTGCCCAAGGCCTTTGAAAAATACGAATAAGGCGGAGCCTATAATTCCGAACAAACCAAGGAACAGTCCTGCTGCAGGTTGGACAAAGTAAACAGCCAGCCCCAGCACGGCTGCCAGGACAAAAACCCAAAGGTACAGCTTTAATCCGTGGGCAGGAGCATGTTTTTTCCATTCTGCAATCTGTGTCTTTAATCTTTCTGCTTTGTCTTTGGCTTCATCCCTTCGAATTTCTGCCTGCTCCAGTTTGTTTGATATTACCTGAAAGCGATTCGCCTCATCCATCAGCCTGTGTTGTTCCGGCAATTCCAGATTAATGCGGCGGATGCGGTCAATTTCTTCTTCAGTCCAGCCGGCCTTTAATTGTCTGATCTGGCTCAGAATCTTTTGCTTTTCATCCCTCAGCCGTCTTTTCACGCTGTCCAGGTTGTTCCATTTTTCCTGCAGCCCTGAAAGCCTGTCAACAAAGCTTTGCAGCCGGGCACGATAGTGCAGCAGGAGAGATTGGATTTTTTCAGCCTGATCCCGTTTTTCCAGGCTTCCCGCCAGCTCGCTGAACAGCTCCTGCCATTGATCTTTCATTTCCCTATAGCTTTCGTAGGTATCTTCCACTCTGGCACGATTTTCCCATTTGAGGGATTTGGGCACTTTTATACCTTCATGGAGCTCCAGTGAGCGATCAAGGGTAATTACTTCTTCCAATACCTCATAATTGCTTTTAATGGTCTCCAGAATATCTCTTTCGGCCTGCAGTTTTACCAGGCTCGTACCAATGGATTTCTCCTTGTTCTGCAATTCCGACAAATGATTTTGCTGTCTGTTATATTCCTCTACCTGGGCAAGGGCATCCTTTTTTTTGGCAGAGCCGTTTTTTATCAGCTGAAAATGAAGCTTGAAGCCCTTAACATTCGGATCGCCCCTTACTCCGCCGATATTGTCGGCGTTTTTGGTAAACTTATTCTGCAGGCGGGGGATATTGGCGATATCAGACAAACCGGCACCCAGCAGCGCTGACTGGAGCCTGTCCATATCCTTGTTGTCAATTCCCTCCGGCTGCCGGGCAAGCTGATCCAGGCTTATGGTATAAAGATTTTTATAGGTAAAAGCGTCTATTGGGTACAGTTCACGGGCAGGAATCCGGTTTCCCTCACCTGCAGCGGTGCATACCGGTTCTGAGTGCCCCTGCAGCCTGATATGATAATCTTTGTCCGACTCTTCTTCCCAGACATCCGCATCTATCATATACTCAACATTGGCCGGAGGAAGAAAAGCTCTGGGAATTCCATAGCCCAAAAATCTGAGCACCTGCATAAATGTACTCTTGCCCGCCCGATTATGCCCCCCTACAATTACCAAACCGGGGTACAGATCTTCCAGGGTTTGATTTTGCAATATGCCGAAATCTCCTATGTGCAGCCGTTTGATACGCATTATGCTTCCCCTCCTTCCACCAGGCCTTCCAGCAGCAATTGTACCGCATCTTCCATGATATTGTTCAGTGTTTTCTCATCCAGGTACAGCCTTTCATCGTCCTGCTCCTCATGCTCAAATGTTGTGGTCCAGGCACTACCCAAGCGGGAAATAAATTTCCGGCGGATGTTTGGATCTTCCTCCAGGGAATGCATAACATGCTCAAGCAACTGTTTAAGAGTCGGGTGCTGATCAAGCACCTTCGCAGTTATCGGATTGGCTGTTCGGATTTTAACAGAATCAGTCCAAATGAAGGTCTCTTGGTTTCCCAATACATCCCGCAGGTATTGGCATAGCTCCTCTTCACTGCCCTGCCTGTCATTCATCAGGTATGAGTGGAGATTTCCACGGCCGACAATTTCCCAGCGCAGAATGCAACCTTTAAGCTGTATATCATCTAAGGCGTACTTGAGCCGGTAATTAGCACCCCGGTTATCAAAATCCGGGCGTCTTCTGCCATTACTCAGCCTGTCCCGGGCACAGGAAAGCATATAATCACCCAGTTCATCCAGGCTGTCCGCATCTTTAAGCTCCGGGCAGCCTATATCAATCTGAAGAGTTTGGTATTCCACAGGAGAAGTCGCCCAATAGGTAAACGAATCCACCTTAGCCTGATCTACCTCAACCAGCCAACAGCCTCCGATATTCTGCTCGCCGAAATCCCTTCCCTGGGGAGCACCGGCATATGCAATAACGGGCTTTTCCCCCCGAAGCAACTGGGGCTTGTGGATATGGCCCAGAGCCCAATAATCAAAGGAAGGGTTATCCGCCATTTCGCTGAGGGAAGACGGTATATAATTGCTTTTGCCGGCTTCCAGCTGGGTATGGAGCATGGCAATGCGAAAAACGCCCTTGTCGGGTGCGGGATAGTTCAAATGCAGAGCTGATTTTTCCTGCCGGTTTCCGTAAGACTGACCTGCTATGGCGGCAATCTTCCTGCCCTGCTGATCCCTGACATAATAAATCTCAGGCCGGTCTGCCGGAAGAAGGTGTGTATTGCCGGGCAGCGAAAACATTTCCTGATATTCCCGTGCAGGATCATGATTACCTGCCAGGATAAATACCTGTATTCCTGCCTCATCCAGCTTATTGCAGCAATCCACAAAGAAGCGGTTGGCACGAACGGAACGGGCTTCCCTGTCATACACATCCCCTGAAAGCAGGAGAAAACAGGCCTGTGCCTGGATGGCTAAACTGCACAGGTTGTCAAAAGCCATATATGTAGCTTCATGGCATAATTCCTGCAGCTTTGAATTATCATTCATTCCATCTGCATGTAATATGCTGCCAAGATGAATATCGGCAGCATGAATAAATTTAAACCTTGCCAATGCTTTATAACCTCACTTTCTGAATGCCTGCAAACGGAGAAACCGGCAGGCGGCTTACCTTTTTCAAACAGGCTGTCTATATAAGGCCCCGGTCTGCAAAACTGAAATATTGATCTCCGGCTACAATAATATGATCGACTACCCGGATGGAAATGGCGTCGCAGGCATTGCAAATCTTTCTTGTGGCGTCTAAATCCGCGGCAGAAGGCTGCAGACTGCCCCCGGGGTGATTATGGGTCAGTATCATGGCGGCTGCTTTATGGCGCAGGGCCGTCTCTACAATCACGCGGGGGTAAACCGGTGCAGAATCAATGGTACCCTCATGAACAAGAGCAGCATGGTTTACTTTATTCTGTGAATCCAGGCAGATAACATAAAAGGCTTCATATTGACGGCCATAGAACAGCGACCTGGCGTATTCGCCTGCTTTGGCAGAGGAGTTGAGCCGGGGTTTGCTGCCCTGCTTGTCAGTGAGGTACCGCCGGCAAAGAGACGGAATGAGGGATAGAAACAATGCGGTGTTTCTGCTTACACCTTCCACCTTTATCAGATCTTCGAAATCAGCTTCCAGAACGCCCACCAAAGAGCTATAACGCTTGATCAGCCTGTGAGCCAAAGGGTTGGTATCCCTTCTGGGTATGGTATAAAACAGCAGCAGCTCCAGCACCTGATGCTGGCTGAAATGATCAAGGCCCTCATTAAGGAACCTGTTTTTCATTCTCTCCCTATGCCCCTCATGCATGCCGGTACACCTCCTGATTTCAACTCTGATACATATACCTGGTACACATAACAGAACATATATTCCGGTATTCTACATTATTACTGTAAATCCTCCCTGCTTTTCAGATGTTTTTCAAGTTTCTCCAAAAAAAGAAAGACCCGACATTGCCGATACAATGCCGGTATTGACATACCATGGGTATGTAAATCTTTATTCCTGCATACAGATTTGAAGCTGATCAAGGTATTCCTTCAGCCCGGAAAGCTTATCCTCATCCTTCAGCTCCATAAACCTGCTGTTTATATCCCTGAGTTCGGACAGCTTGCGGCTGACCAGTTGTGCTTCACGACGCTCCTGTTCCAGGTTGGCCTCCAGAAGCAGCATGCGATTATACATTTCCTGCATTTCCTGATTGTGCCTTATCAACTGCCTTGTCATTCCCTGATGGCCTGCGGCCAGGCTGCTCAGGTCCCGCAGGCCCCTGAAAAGATCCTGCAGGGAGGGTACCTGGAGACTCTGCAAATTGTTTACCAATTGACTGATCCAGTCCACCAATTGTTCACCGCTTTTTGGGCCGGTGCGGCTTGCAGGTTTTCTGCCTGCATTGGAAACCCTTGAACGGGTATACGGATTGAAGCATGGGATCCCTTCCGCTTCAATTTCCTTTATCAGGCTCTCCACATATTCAGGCTCCCGGGCAATGATACTGCGGTATTTATTCTGAAACCGAATCAACATCCTCCTGTTTCCTTTACCCAGCCGGTTGGCACATCCCCTGACAGACTCGCCTTGTGCCTGGGCAATCAGCATTTCCCGCATCAATTCCCTTGTTTCGGCAGCGGTGAAGGGTCTGCCGATAGCCTCTTCATTACCCAGATCTTCAACTGTATCCTCCGTATCTGTCCTGACCGCTTCCTCATTTGCATGGATAAAACGGTAGTAATAATTACGGATTGTATTGGCTTTCAGACCGGAACGCTTTGCAATTTCCTCAAAGGCCCGTATGATGGGGACTCTTTTCTCCCTGGCCTTACCGACCTCCTCTTTCATAATGGATATCAGCTCAGGCTGCAGCTCCTGCTTCTGACTGCCTGTAGTATCCTGATAAAGAGCTTGTTCCTTAGCCATTTCTGCTTCCTCCTTTGCGTGTTTTTCTGCTTTTCCATAATATGCTATGTATATTATTCTCAGGATGGAAAAGGTTTATTCTTCATATACAAATATTTATGTAAATATATGAGAAAATACTGCCATATTCGACGGCTGATTTCACTTGCTCATGCCAAAGCATCCGGATTGTTTGCATCATTCTATATCGTTATAAAGCCGTGCTTAATAAAAAAAGCAGGGGCTTGTCTGCCTTGTGCAGTAAGCCCCTGCTTTTACCGTACTTTGCTTTTTATCATATTCATATAGAAGATTAAGAATAGCTACTCAATTATCACTTGTATTGTTATGGACATTTCACCCCGGCTCAGGCCGGATGATTCAATCCGCCCCAGTTTGGAAAGCCTTTCAAGCAACTCATCACCCGGCACTTCTTCGGTTGCCTGCAGAATGAATTGATTATGCTGCTCTGCTATACTCATCCTTAAATCAGCAGCTATGGATGCGATCTCCTCCTGAAAATCTTCCCGGATATACCCGTCCTTTGGGACATATATAAAAATCTCAGCGGGAAGTTCTGCTGCCCGCAGCATCTCATCTTCCTTATCAGCTTCTGAAGCAGCGATGGGTGCGTTCTCCCGGGCTGCCTCCTCCGGGCTAGAATCAGGCTGCTCAAAATCATATATGACTGCATCCCCGTCTGAGTAGTGCATATCATGATCCGATGATTCCTCTGCCGGGCTGTCCTGGGCAGAAAGGTTATTGCCGTTTTTATCATAATCTATAAATCCAAAGGGTTTAATCAGGTAAACGAAAAATACCAGCATAAAGGCGGCTGCCAGAACTGTACCCCATTTCACCCATTGCCCTGAAGCCCGTGGCCTGCCGTCGGCCGGTCCGCCTTTCATTTTTCCGCCGGTCTGCCGCAAACGATGATGCAGCCGCTGCTCAAAGCCCGGCGGCAGCTCCTCTTCCTCCATAGAGGATAGTAATTTCAGCACTTGCTGCATCTCTTCCAGGTAGCGGGCGCAATGGCTGCAGGAATTCAGGTGGTGCTCCACTTCCTGTTTGAGTTCATCAGTCAGGGTGCCGTCCAGGTATTCATTTGTCCATTCCATCATCTGTTTACAACGCATACCCTTCGGCCTCCTTACATATAAGGGCGGACAGCTTCCCGAAGGGCTGCCCTGGCCCGGCTGATATGGGACTTCACCGTTCCCAGGGGTAAACGAAGAATTTCAGCAATTTCTTCATAAGTGTGCTGCTGAATGTCTCTGAGTACAATTACAGAGCGGTACTGGGGTTTTAAGCGGCTGATGGATTCCTTAAGATATTTCTTGAGTTCCATACGCATGACTTCCTCCTCCGGTGAAGGGTTGTCTGCGGCAAAATCCACTTCCCGCTCGTCATCCGGTCCTTTAGGTTGAAATAAAGAGACGGTGGCAACTTTGGATTTTCTGTAACGATCAATGCACAAATTATGGGCGATGCGGTAGATCCAGGTGGAAAACCGGCTGTTGCCCCTGAATTTTTTCAGGTTTCTATGCACCCTGACAAAAACCTCCTGGGTCAGGTCCTCTGCATCCTCGTGGCTGTTGGTCATACGCAGGCAGTAGTTATAGATTTTCTTCTCATAAGACGATATCAATTCTTCAAAAGCCGTCAGGCTGCCTGCCTTGGCATCCTCGATCAGCCTGGCCTCCTCACTCATGATCATCCCCCTGACTTACTAACCTGTTGGTACAGACACAGCAGTTAGCTGCCTTGGGTTGGTCTTTTCTTCTTCCTCCGGAAGGGAAACCTGAAAGATCCGGACCCTCTCAGGGTATATACCAATACACCAATAACCAGCACACAAAGCAGGATTATAATTATCAACACAACCCGCAGGATATTGAATTTACCTGACAGACCGCTTTCAGCAATTTCTATTGTCAAGGGCTGACTTTTTGCGGTAAACTTTTCACCGTCCGCACCGATGCCATTGGCTTCCACCACAAAGGTTTCGGTTTTTTCCAAGCGGAAGGCCGGGATGAGGATGGTCTTATCTTCCCCCGGTTCCAATATGGATATGTTGTCTATCACCATATCCCGGTCCATCAAGGTAAGCACCAGGTTGTACAAGGGTTCCTGACCGGTATTCTTTACAATGCATTCCATCTCCACCTTGCCAGGCCTGTTTAAAGACTCCTGCTCGGTTCGGAGCAGGATGGACAAGGCCTGCCTGGGAAGGTCTTCAGCCGGCCCGCCTATTTTAAATTCCATCTCGGAAGATTCGTAGCTGTATTCCTTTTGTGTTTCTGCATCCCGGGCTGTCAGAGTGGTTTTGCTGTAGGTATCCTGTTCCAGCACCAATTCCTTGCTGAACTCGACATCCTGGCCGGAGGGAATGCTGTCCAGCCTGATAATCTCTCCGAAGGCGGATTCCTCTATGATTACATCAATCAAATCAACATTGCCGGTATTTCGGACAATATAGTTCAATACAAAGGGCTGTCCTGCCTGAATGCCGTCAGCTGAAATTGTACGCTGTATTTCCACCTGAGGGGTGAGCTTTTCCAACCTGGCAGACCATGTAGTCTTGATCAGCTGATTGCTGTTATCCACCCTGGCCTGTACCTGCAGCACGTAGTCGGTATCGGGCATGACTTCAGCGGTATAGGTAACCTTTATTTCTCCACCGGGTTGAAGGGCATCGCCGGTATGAAATTCCTTACCATTCCAATCCAGGCACTTCAGCTCCCTTAAAACAGTGTTTCCGGTATTTTTTAATATCAGCTCAAAAACCACATCGGTAGAGCCGGGTATTCTGGTCTTGTCAGTTTTCCCGCTTACTTCCAGGGAGGAAACCGGTTCCTCATCGCTCACCAGGATTTCCAGATTGGTTTTTATATTTTTCTGTAAGGACTGAGCCAGCCCCATGGGATAATCATAGAATATCGCAAGGTTTCCCCTGGTGGGTTTGTCTATGGGGACAGTGGCCTTTACCGTTGCTTTTTTTCCGGATTCAAGCACTTTAATAGTTCCGATTTCCACGTTCAGGTCCGTGTCAACAACGGTGAGATTGTACAGGGTAATATTTGATAAGGATTCAACCTCCGCCTGCAGCACCGCCTGCTCTCCCTTGAACACCGTTCCCTGCACATTAGAGGTATATTCAACATCGAAATCGACCTCGATGACATGAACACTGGTATAACCTTTTTGCTGAATCTGTTCTCCCTGCTGGTTTGTGTATTGTATGCTGTAGGCTACAGTATTGGGAGTAGTGTCGGGATCAGCCTTAAAAGAATTTCCCGTATAAGGCAAGGTTTCACCGGGTTTCAAACTGCCACTTATTTTCACAGGTTTAGGACTGGCACCGCCCGGCCCTTCTTCCAGTATCTCTATATCCTTGATATCATATCCGCTATTATTAGTTATATTATATGATATGTTAAATGTACCCTTGGGCAGTACGTAGGCCATTCCGTTTATGTCGGCTGTCATGCCTGTAATCTTGGTTGAAACAGCCAATCCCTCTTCAGCAAATACAGTATTCACTGAAGTAAAAAATTGCAGAGCTATAATTAAAATGCACAATAATATGCCGGTCAGACGTTTTTTCATATTCTCTCCCCCAAACTATGGTTTATCCATGTCTGTCGTTTATTCATACTCATTATAATGGCCTTGAATTCTCTTTTTACTTTTATGCCCATCATTATATCATAAGCTTGTCACAGGAAAAAGCAAAACTCCCTGCTGTAAATTAAATCTTTGTGATAATTCAGTAATATTTGCCCCTCAGGTATCAGGGAGAAAGCAGCAATTCACTTAAGGGGGAATGATTCCGCCAAAGCTTCGCATACTAACTTTATCTGAAATTTGGGAAGGTGTCTGAAATTTGGAAAAACGGAAACTCAGCTTGGGAAAGGAATTCCTGAAGCTTTCAACTGCGGGCAAAATAGCTGCACTGGGCGCCCTGGGTACGGCAGGCATACTGGGGGCAAAATACCTGGGCAGGTTTGTTGTAAACAGGATTCATGACAGTTTTCTGAAAATCCTAACCAGCGACCTCTACGATGAAAATATCTGGGAAGCGGTATCCTCCACCATGCGGATAGGAGCACAGACAGTAATGGAAACCGAGCTGCGCTCTGAAGACGGGAAACTGGTGGAGAGGCCAATGGGACCGGTAAAACAATTTCCCGGCCTGGATGACTTGAAATTCAATGTAGCCCAGATTAATACCCTGCCCACCGAAATTGACACGGAAATAGACTTTTCCGTCACCATTGGTAAATATGCAAAAAAGCCCTTACGATTGAATCATTTTATGATGCTTGCCCCCATGGCATATGGAATTGCCCTTAGCAAGCCGGTAAAGATTGCCATGGCAATGGGCTGCGCCGCTTCGGGCGCAGCCTATCATACCGGTGCAGGGGCTGCAGTCGGGGAGGCAATAGATTTGGGAGGCAAGGTAATATTTCAGTATGACAGGGGAAATTGGCCTAAGCCTCAGCAAGCACTGCTTAAAAGCCATGCCGTGGAAATCCAGCTGGGCCAGGGTGCTTATGGCGGTGTAGGGCATCTGATGAAAGCCGAAATGCTGGATGACAGCCTGAGGAAGGAATTCAGGATTCCAAAGGGACAGGATTTGAAAACGAGTTCCCGGCAGCCTGAAGTGCAAAGCCCGGAGGATTTGAAGAAATTAGTTGACAAGCTGCGCAACTTCACCGACGGGATGCCCATCGGCGTTAAAATTGCAGCGGGAAAATTTCTGGAGGCGGATCTCTACTGGATTTGCACCAGCGGCGCTGATTTTATAGTAGTCGACGGGGCAGAAGCCGCTACCAAGGGGTCTCCCCCAATTTTGCAGGATGACTTCGGAATCCCTACGGTTTTTGCAATTGACAGGGCGGCCAAGTGGATGGAGAAGCATGGATTCAAGGACAGAATTTCACTGATAGCCTCCGGAGGCATTCGCACCCCCGGTGATGCCCTGAAGGTCAGGGCTTTGGGAGCGGATGCCTGCCAGATTGGAGCAATTGCCTTGGTAGCCTTGTCCCACGGACAGGTTCACAAACCGCTTCCCTTTGAACCGCCCACTTCATTAACCTGGTACGGAGAGTCTTTTGCCGATCAGTTTGATATTGAAACCGGAGCCAAATCCCTGCAGTATTTTTTTGAGTCCTGCAAGCTGGAAATGGCGGAAGGAATTCGTGCCCTTGGAAAAACCTCCCTATCCCAGGTAAACCGGGAGGATTTGATTACAACCAATGAAATGTTTGCCAGGGGTTTGGGT
>DUOI01000132.1 GCA_012838915.1 Clostridiales bacterium | reverse complement strand
CACAAGTAAGGAGTTAATAAATTTAAAAACAGGTTGCGCTGATTCTTATGGAAGCAGCGCAAAGGGCAGAGTATGAGTATGAAAAAGAAATGGATTAAGCATATAAGGATTTTTCTTTGTATTTTTGTTATATGTGCTATTGCACTATACTGTGCATGGCGGATATGGCTCGATCCTTACCGGGGGACGGTAAGCAGCTTTGAGCAGTCCGAGCAGCTTGATGCCGTCCTTACCGGGATGCAGACTGCGGAGGATTTGAAGTATTTAGTCGATCGTCTGAGGGAGCGCCACCCGGCTTGTATATCCGGTTTGCCTGCGGCGGTTCAGGAGGCATATGAGAAGGAGTATGCAAAGCTCTCCGAATCGGCAGAGGTTACGGTCCTGTCGCTGTGGCAAAGTGCTTCCCGGGTACTTGCATGTCTTGACGATGCACATACCACAGTACGGGCGTACTATGAGAATACAAAAACTCTGCCTTTATTGTTTTCATGGGAAGGACAGCGCTTGATATGCTCAGGCGGCGAATATGACGGTTATACTGCTAATAAGATAGGCGGCGTTTCGGTTGACCAGCTTTACGAACGATTCCAGGAGCAATATTCCTATGAGCTTGACGCCTGGACTCGTCATGCCTTTGCCACGCGCATTAATCGCAGCGATTACCTGGCCTTTGTAGGCATAGATACAGGGCAGGAGGTCGAAATTTCTCTGGGGCGGCAAAGCGACGAAAGCCTCATCAACAAAGCCTTTACGCTTCAGGAGAATGAGACAGCTATATCGGTAGGAACGGAGCCCTTCTACGACTTTTCGATAGACAGAGCATCCGGCATCGGTATTTTCACGCTTCGCCAATGCATCTATGACAAAACCTACAAGACTGCACTGAATAATTTCTTTAAATCTGTGCGTGATGAGGGAGTCTACAATGTTATCGTGGACCTGCGAGGCAATTCCGGTGGAAATTCACTGGTTGCTGACGAGTTTATTCGTTATCTTCCGGTAGAGGACTATAAGCTGGGAAGCTCCAACGTGCGCTTCGGCCCGTTTATATGGAAAAACCAACCCAGGCAACAGAAAAATCAGCAAGCTGAGTATGTGTTTTCGGGAGATGTATATGTGCTGACCGGCACGGACAGCTTTAGCGCAGCTATGGACTTTGCGACGCTGCTTTCGGATAACGGATTATGTACGGTGGTTGGAGAGATTCCTGGAAATATGCCCTCTTCCTACGGAGATATCCTGTATTTTCAGACCCCGAATGCACTACTTGCCTTCACCGTGTCCTACAAGTATTTTATACGGCCTGACGCAACCAAGTCCGATCTGCCGCTTCTTCCGGATTTACAGGTTCCCGCCCGTGATGCTATGGAGGAAACATTGCGGCTGATTCATAGGAAATAAAACAAATGCAAGGGAGAAACACAGATGGATCACATAGTATATTGCGATAAAAAAGCATAGGAGCTCTCACGCCTGCTATCCGGAGAACAGACCATGGTGATTCGTGGAGCGGCGGGCAGAAAGCTGCCCTATGGCAGGGTAGCAATTAATGATGCTGTATATCTGCTGGAAAACGATGGCAGCGGAATTATACGCGCCAAAGGCATTGTATCCAGTGTATTCAATTCGGATAAGCTGTCTTTTGAGGAATCTGGAAAAATCATCGAGGAAAATATGACCCGACTGAAGCTGACCGAAGCTCAGAAAAAGCGGTGGATTGGGAAACGATACCTATGTCTGATCGGACTCAAGGACATACATGAAATTGAGCCATTTTCTTATGTGCGGGAAAAGAATATGGATGACTGGATTACCGTAGAAAGTATAGACGAAATTAAAAAATGAGATTTAGATAGGGTTGAGATGACAGAATAGAAAAATCTATTGGGTTGAGGAGATAGGATGCATATTATGTTACATCCTATACGAGTCATTTAAATCTACAAAGAATTCAAACCTTGACAAAGCTGTAACATACTTAAATCAAGCCTTGCAAACCTCGGCGGTACTGATGGCACAATAAATAACGGAACATTGTAGACGGGAGGTGCAAAAACCATATGAATATTCTAATTGCAGACGACGAAAACGATATCAGAAACTTAGTTAAAATCAGCCTTGAGGAAAACGGTTATTCTGTTTTAACAGCGCAAAACGGCAAGGAAGCATGGGATATTCTTGTGTCACAAGACATCCATCTGGCTATTCTTGACGTGATGATGCCGGTTATGGATGGATTTAACCTTCTCCGTAGAATACGGGAACACAGTACCATACCAGTTATATTCCTGACCGCAAGGACGGATGAGATGGACAAAGTGCTGGGACTGGGTCTGGGTGCGGACGACTATCTTGCCAAACCTTTTTCCATTGCTGAGTTAGTGGCTCGGGTAGGTGCACAATTAAGACGGAATAATGAGTATCTGTCATCTAAGGGAAAAACCGCTTCAAACATTACATATGGAGATTTGTCAATTGACAAAGAAAAATGCTGCGCCTTTAAGGACGGTGAGCCGATTGAACTTGGTGCAAAGGAGTACAAGCTGCTTCTGCACTTTATGGAGCATCCGGAAAAGGTTTTCACAAAACGGCAGCTTTACCAAGCAGTATGGGATGAGGACTACTATATTGATGACAACACCATAATGGTGCATATCAGCCGAATCAGAAACCGGATTGAAGATGATCCTCAAAAACCGAAGTATCTGAAAACCATCCGAGGCATCGGGTACAAGCTCCATTATACCGGTGAAAAGCCATGAAAAGAAAACTGTCAAATCAATTTTTTATAAATTTTCTGGTTATATTCTTGATGACGATACTGGACACGGTACTTGCATTTGTGCTGCTGTCCTTTGCCAGCGGGTTTATTTCAGGTTCGTTGGCAAAAAACCGGTATCCCGCCAGTGCAATTATCAAAGAGAATTATAATCAGATTGACGCATCCGAAGTGGTGGAAAGCGGCGGCGGCGTACAGGTTGTGGACAAAGAATACCGAGTCGTTTATTCGAAGGGGCTTGACACCATCGGAAAAGATAAACTGACAGTTGAGGAATTTACAGTATTTTTAACGGAAAGTAAAAACAAGCCCTACCATTACGATATTCTCTATCATCCGAAGGGTGAGTTCTGGCTGATTGTTTCCTTTCCCACATCTATCCGGTTGGATTTTGCCTTGGTGTATAATAAAGCAGCTGCTGCCAGTGATTTCATGCGGGCGGGGTGGACAATTGCATTTGTTGTGCTGAGTTATTTTTCGCTCCTTGCACTATTTTCCTTTATCTATTCGCGGATTACTGCAGCGAGTATAACCATACCGCTGAATAAGCTATGTGACGGCACAAGGCTTTTGCGGGAAGGCGATTATTCTGTGCGAGTGGATTTGCGTCTAAAAAATGAGTTTGCCGAGCTTCAAAACACCTTTAACGACATGGCGGCCCGAATTGAGCATGAAATTTTCCTACGCAAAAAATCGGAGGAGGACAGGCGGCGGTTGATCCTTGATTTATCCCATGACCTTAAAAATCCTATGTCCAGCATACAGGGATATGTGGAGCTTCTCATGAAGAAGTCAGGTATGACCAAGCAGGAACGGGATGAACATCTTGAAATTATTCTTAACAACAGTAAAAGGGCCAACCGGCTGCTTACCGAGCTGTTTGAGCTTTCACAATTAGACAGCCCGGAGTTTTCACTTAAGCTGGCAAAAACAGAAATATGTGAATACATCCGTCAAATATGCGGAGAGCTTGTGCCGCTTTTGGAACAGGAGAGATTCCAATATGAATTCAATATCCCTGAAGACAACATTTTTGCAATGTTGGATACAGACCGATTTGGCCGGATTATTCAAAATCTGGCAAGTAATGCAATGCGGTACAATCCCAGGGGAACATTGGTTACAGTAAGTCTTACGGTATATGATAACCAGGTGTTAATTGATTTTAGTGACGATGGGATTGGCATTCCGGATCATCTTGCAGATCATATATTCAAGCCTTTTGTCCGGGCAGACGATTCCCGCAACTCAAAGACCGGTGGCAGTGGACTGGGGCTTTCCATAGCGAAAAAAATTGCCGAAGCCCACGGAGGAGATTTGACTCTACTTCCCAATAAGAATAAGGGCAGCACCTTCCGAATTACAATTCCTGCGATTTAAGGTAGATTTAAGGTACACATCAGCTGTATGAAAGATTCAATTGCTAATATAGCAGTGAACTTGAAATACAGCTGATTTTTTATTGGGAGGGATATTTTATGACACAAGAACAAATCTCGGGAATATTGTTTATGCTGATTTCTTTGCTTATGCTAATTTTCTTTAAATTGTAAGAAAGAGTCATGACTGGATGTATGGAGGCGATAAACGATGCAGAAAGAACCGGCCTGTTTAGAGATACTTCTGACAAAGATCGCGTTTATCCTTTACGGCAAGTCTGTTTACAAAGATTTTGCGGATCGTCTGCCCCTAAAGGGCTGGGAGCATGTTCTAGACTTCGGGTGCGGTATGGGAACGGTTGCGTACTACGCAGCTAAAAAGCTGCCCCTCGGGCATTTGACTTGTCTGGATATTTCCGAGCGATGGTTGAAAACCTGCCGAAAAACACTGCGGAGGTATGGGAATATCAATTACCTGCTATGGAAATCCCCTGTGCTTAATAAGAAAAGCTTGGATGTAGTGTACTGCCACTTTGTTTTGCATGATATTTCGCATGGGGAATTAGAAAAAGTCATCCAATTGCTGGTTGAATCCCTCAAACCAGGCGGTATACTCGCTTTTCGTGAACCGTTGAATGAAACGGAAAAAATAAGCCTTATTAAGCTCCTGGTAGAGCAAAAGGGGCTAATTCTCAAAGACAGCCGCATTACCGATATTCCGATGATGGGGAATGCCCTGGAAAGCATATACATTAAAGAATAATGGGGGAGGTTTATTATGATTCAGATAGTTGCATTTTTGATTTTGACTGTTTTATCGGGCATTGCACTCGCAGGCATTTTGCTTCATACAGCTTATTGTATCATAGCACGCATAAGGAAAAAAAAGAATCCAAGACAGCTTATTCGCTTGAAAAAAGTGGCGATATTCTTTGCCATTGCAATATTATTGAACACTGGGCTGTTAACCTATTCACAGCTCACCGCTTCCACTCCGCCCATTGTGGATGAAAACGGAAAAACGCCCAAAAACAGCATTGCGGAGCTTAGAATATTAGAGCTGAACGGAAGAAAACAGTGGGTAAGCCTGAGAGGCTGGGATAAAACCGCACCGGTCCTGCTCTTTCTGGCAGGCGGTCCCGGAGGTACACAGATGGCAGCTGTACGGCATGAGCTGGCAGAATTGGAGGAACATTTTGTTGTTGTCAACTGGGATCAGCCAGGTTCCGGAAAGTCCTATTATGCAGAAAAAACAGAAAACATTACTGTTCAAACCTTTATTCAGGATGGTTATGCACTGACTGAGTACTTAAAGGAGCGCTTTTCGCAGGATAAGATTTACCTGATAGGTGAATCGTGGGGCAGTGCATTAGGAATTTTCCTTATTGATAAATATCCTGAGTCCTATAACGCATTCATTGGCACGGGGCAAATGGTAGACTTTGCAGAAACTGAGCGGCTGGATTACGCAATGGCCTTGGAAATTGCGAAATCCAAAGGTGATACGGATCTTGTAGAACGGCTTGAAGCAAACGGTGTGCCGCCCTATTACGGAAAGGACGTAACATGGAAAAGCGCAGTGTACCTGAATTATCTTAGTGCATATATGGCTGGCAATGCCCAAATTCATAACCCCGGCTATAATACTTTCCGGGACATCGGTTCCTCAGAGTATGGATTACTTGATAAAATCAACTTTTTTCGCGGAATCGTCAACACATATAATCATGTATACCAACAACTTTATACCATCGATTTGAGAACGGATTACACGAAACTGGATATACCTGTCTATTTCTTCTTAGGCCGGCATGATGTCAATGCACCTACGGTGCTGGCTGAGGAATATGTGCAGGCTCTGGATGCTCCCGATAAAGGGATTATATGGTTTGAACATTCGGGTCACAGCCCATGGATCAACGAGCGGGCGAAATTTATTAAGGAGGTATTGTCATGCTTTATGGGAAACAAAACAATGGAATAAGGAGGATTCAGAATATGCAGCTAACGATTTTTCTGCCGCTGATGATTGCCATTATTCTGGCAATCTCGGCTTGCACTGTATATAAGGGAAGTATTGTGATTCTTGAGAATCCAAGCGGAAAAGGATTTACAATGGATTTCAAAGAATGGAGTTCAATAAATAAGCGTGAATTATCCCTTAACAATGGAGATGTACTGCAGTTTGAAGTTGCCCGCGAAGCCGGAGAAATCGCTCTTGTGGTCAGCGGTAAAAATAGCACTGAACCTTATACGGGAAATGACGTAAGGTCAGGTATATTTACTGTAACCGTACCTGAATCGGATATTTATGTTATACGAATCACCGGTAAGAATGCTACCGGGAAGGTTACAGTTAAAAATTTACAAAGCAGTGACGAATAGATGGTTGCAATCTATATGATATCGGAAACACCAAATTAATTTGATAAACATTACAATACGAAAGGATGATGGGTATGAAGTTATTCGAATATAACTGTGTCCGCATTTGGGACTGGAGTGAGGCCACTACCAGGCGGCTGAATGAATACGGCAGGGAAGGCTGGGAACTCGTGGCGGTTTATTCGGGTTGGTATTATTTTAAAAGAGAGTTAAAAAATAAGGAGAAGCAGTAATATCCTGCCAATGGCAAAAGGTGGAATAAAATGGAAGAGCAGGCAAAAGAAATAGCTTTTTTAAAGCTCTAATAAATATGGGCTTCAGAATTGCTATAATATAAATGATGAAAGGATTAAAAAGCTTATTAATACACTAAGAGAAACATATTGCAACAATAATCGTTCTTCTTAGGTTTTATGAATGAATATAAAAAACTAAAACTTTGTCTTAAGTTGAATTGCGCAATTCCATGAATAATGCCTTGCAAAAAAACATTGAAATCAATCAAATACATTGACAAAACCAGGCGTAATGCAATAATATATATCATATATTGCATTTACTATCGGCACATACATAGATTTATAGTATCAAATTGGCATGAACAAAGGCGTTCATCGTATAGTTAAGGGCAATGAGCCGGTATGGCTTGCAGCTGTCTATGAGGTACTATGTGATGAACGCTTAATTTAATGACTGTTGGAAGGACTTTTACACTTATACGTTATTATACGCTGTAACAAAAGGCATAATACTGATAAGCCATGAAATCTTTCCAAAGGCCTTTCCACAGAATAAGGAGGAATACTGTGTTGAACCATACTGCAAGTGAAGTATTGAAATTTGTAAAGGAAAACGATGTTAGGTTCATCTGGCTCAATTTCTGTGACCTGTTCGGAACACAAAAAAGAATTTCAATCATGGCGGATGAGCTGGAATCCGCATTTGAAAACGGTGTGTCTTTTGACGCCCACGCTGTTCGTGGATTTAGGGACGTAGCGCAATCGGATCTTTTTTTATTTCCCGATCCTTCCACATTAATGGTTATGCCATGGCGTCCGGGTCCGGGCAAGGTCATCCGCTTTTACTGCGACATAAAAAATCCTGACGGTACTTTGTACGCCCATGACAGTCGGAATATATTAAAACAGGTCATCAGGCGCTGTGAAAAAATGGGATATGTGTGCAAGGTTGGTGCGGAATGTGAATTCTATCTCTTCAAAACCAATGAGGATGGCTACCCAACAAACACACCGCTTGACAAAGGAGGATACCTGGATATGTATCCTCTTGACCTCGGTGGTGATATACGTCGTGAAATTTGCCTGACACTCGAAGAAATGGGAATAAAGCCGGAAACCTCGCATCACGAACAGGGGCCTGGGCAGAATGAGATCGACTTTAAATTCAGCGATGCGCTTTCAAGCGCCGATAATTTGCAGTCTTTTAAGACCGTTGTCAAGACGATTGCTGCCCGTAATGGCTTGTTTGCATCGTTTATGCCAAAACCCATACTTGAATGCCCGGGCAGCGGAATGCATGTCAATATTTCACTTGTAAAAAACGGATTGAATATTTTCAAGAATATAGTGGAAGGGCATTCAAATGCCGCAAAAAGCTTTATTGCGGGAATACTCGCAAGAACGCCGGAAATAACCATTTTTTTGAATCCGCTTGCCAATTCATACGAGAGGTTTGGAAAATTTGAAGCACCGGCGTATGTTTCGTGGTCTCACGAGAACCGTTCACAGCTCATTAGAATTCCCGCTGCTTTCGGGGAAAAGGTCAGGATGGAACTGCGTTCTCCTGATCCTTCGATAAACCCATACCTTGCGTTTGCGCTCATTATTGCGGCAGGAATGGAGGGAATGGAAAAAGGTATGGTCCTGCCGGCTGCAGCCGATGTGGATTTATATACGGCGGATGAAAACATAACGAAAAAACTAACGCCATTGCCGGCCAATATGAATGAGGCAATCAAGCTTGCGGAAAACAGCGGTTTTGTTAAAAGTGTAATCGGTAATGAGTTGCTTTTAAAGTACATCACAAGCAAAAAAAAGGAAGCCCAAGATTTTTCGGCGGCAAAAGACAAGGTGGAGTTTTATATAAATAGATATTTTTGGTTCATATAAATCTTATGGCAGAAAGGCAGCGTGGGCATGGAAAGCGTCATGATAGTTTCAAGTTCAGAAAAAGCAACGACAGTTTTTTCCGAAATACTAACCCCTGCGTTAATCTGTCAAATTACTGCCGTAAAAACTTGTAGCGAAGCGCGAAGGATCCTTTTGGAACGGGATTTCGATTTGGTCATTATCGATGCGCCCCTCCGGGATGAGACCGGCGAAAGCTTTGCTCTACATGTAGCTTCTAAGGAGATTATACAGGTCATTCTTATTGTAAAGAGAGAATTTTACGAAGCTGTATCCGCTGTTTGTGAAGAAGAAGGCATTCTGACAATTGCAAAGCCTCTCAATAAATACGTTTTCTTGTCGGCTTTATCACTTGCCAGATCGGTGCACAACAGAATGAAAAAAATGCGGACTGAAAACGCCCAGCTGATACAGAAAATTGAAGATATCCGCATCGTGGATCGAGCTAAATGCATATTGATATCATTAATGAGCATGAGTGAAAAAGAAGCGCACAGGTATATAGAAAAGCAGGCGATGGATATGCGCATCACTAAAAGGGCCGTTGCGGAAAGGATACTCAAAACTTATGAGAATTTATAAAAGCAATATTGAGAAGTATAGGCATACTAATCTCTGTATTTTTTTAGATGCATATCTAATTCGATATTGACAATTGTGAAAAAATCATAATATAATTATATTGATAAACAAAGGTGTTTATCGGCACATTGGTGTGAATCAGTGTGCCGGTAAGCACCTTTTTTATTTTTGATGGGAGGAAAAGATTATGTCCTATGCAATGAATGTACTGGAAAAAGTGAAAAGACAAAACCCAAATGAGCCGGAATTCCATCAAGCAATAACCGAGGTTCTCACCTCGCTTCAACCTTTTGTAGATGCCCATCCGGAATATGAGAGGGCGGGTATCCTTGAAAGACTCTGTGAGCCGGAGCGTGTAATTATCTTCCGGGTTCCGTGGGTCGATGATTCCGGAAAAGTACAAGTAAATAAAGGTTATAGGGTTCAATTCAACAGCGCTATTGGGCCATATAAAGGAGGTCTGCGTTTTCATCCAAGCGTCTCACTGAGCATCATTAAGTTTTTAGGTTTTGAACAGGTTCTAAAGAATTCATTGACAGGACTGCCTATCGGTGGAGGCAAAGGCGGGTCGGATTTTGATCCCAAGGGTAAGTCGGAACGGGAAGTCATGGCTTTCTGCCAGAGTTTCATGACAGAGTTGTTTCGTCATATAGGGGAGAACACAGATGTCCCTGCCGGAGACATAGGTGTCGGTGAACGCGAAATTGGATTCCTGTACGGACAATACAAGCGACTGGCTAATTCATTTAGCGGTGTTATTACAGGTAAGGGATTATCATATGGCGGTTCGCTCATCCGAACCGAAGCCACAGGATATGGGCTGGTGTATCTGGTAGATGAAATGCTTCGCCGGCATGGAAACTCGCTGGAGAGAAAAACAGTTATCGTGTCAGGCTCGGGTAATGTTGCCATATACGCTGCCGAGAAGGTTCAGCATTTAGGTGGGAAAGTGGTTGCTTTATCCGATTCAAATGGATTCATATTTGACGCTGACGGAATTGACATAGCCGTTGTAAAAGAAATTAAGGAGTTAAAACGCGGCAGGATTTTAGAATATACCAAATACCGAAGAAAAGCGGTTTATACCGAGGGTAGAGGTATTTGGAATATCAAATGCGATATTGCTCTTCCCTGCGCTACGCAAAATGAACTGAACGGGAGCGACGCAAAAGTGCTGATAAAAAACGGCTGCCTTGTGGTGGGTGAAGGTGCGAATATGCCAACTACATTAGAAGCAACTAAATTATTTTTACAAAACAAGGTGCTGTTTGTGCCGGGTAAAGCGGCAAACGCGGGAGGTGTTGCGGTGTCCGCACTGGAAATGAGCCAGAATTCGATGCGAACTGCATGGACATTTGAAGAAGTAGATAAGAAGCTTAGAGAAATTATGGTAAACATATACAACAACATCGCAAATGTTGCAAAAGAGGTTGGACAGGAAGACAACTTTGTTGTCGGAGCCAATATCGCGGGTTTTAAGAAGGTTGCTGACGCTATGCTAAAACAAGGTATGGTTTAGTTTTGAAGGAGGGGTAAAAATGAATTCAAAAAATAATAAGACTGTTTCTTTAGGGAAGCCCATCATGGTTCCCTGGCTTATTCCGGTAGAACATAAATCCACACCGAATTGCGTCAATGAACCGTTTATGGTAAATGGTAATTATTACAGAGTCACAGCAATGTCATTTGGGTCTCCTCATGGCGCTGTATTCGTTGATGACGTTGATGCCATAGATGTTGATACAATAGGTTCATCCCTTGGTACTCACTGTCTTTTTCCGAAAGGAGCAAGCATTGTATTTATACAAATGCTTGATAAAGAAACTCTTAAAGCGCGTCTTTGGCAGCGAAACGTAGGGGAAATCGCGTTCACCGCCGAGGCTGCCTGTGTTGCTGGTGTAGCAGCAATAATGCTCCAAAAAATATTGACGAATAAAGCGAATGTTCACATGGGTGACAATGTGTTTCAAGTTGAATGGAACAGATGTGTTGACGATGTCAGTCTAACGGGACCGCTGGTTTACCGGAAACTGAAATATGGGATATCGGCTGCTGAACCGGCAGACAGACAATAATCCTTGAAGGAAAAGTATATTTAACAAAAAATTTTATATTTTTATGGAAAGTTTACTTGACAAAATGTAATTTGTTGTATATATTAGGATGGAAAGTTAACTTTACACTTATAGAGGAGCCAGTTGCTTTGAAAAACAGGTTGGAGGAAATAAGAAAATCCAGAGACATAACGCAGGAACAATTGGCAAAGGCGCTTCGTGTTTCTCGTCAGACCATCGGATCCCTGGAAAACGGACGGTATAATCCATCGATTATCCTGGCATTTAGAATTGCCCGGTATTTTAACTTATCTATTGAGGATATTTTTATCTATGAGGAGGAAACGGAGCTGTGAGGAAATATATAGGAATTTATGTCTTACTATTATCGATAGGTATAATCCTGCTGCTTTTAGGTTTGTTTTCAGAAAAACCTATGCAAACCGGTATTTTGACTGCAGTAGGAATAATTGTACTGGGGTTTTCTGCAGCGAAGGCTGCACCTCTGCTTGCAAGGAAAAAGGTAGACGAGCAAAGCAGCAAAATTGAATGGCGTGATG
Organism: Clostridiales bacterium; assembly: GCA_012838915.1. GTDB lineage: Bacteria > Bacillota > Clostridia > Caldicoprobacterales > DTU083 > DTU083. The sequence continues at coordinate 2,836 of DUOI01000132.1, read as the reverse complement.
AACGCAATACGGTGATACGGGAAAAGGCAGCTTGGTATGCCGGCATGATCTTAATAGCAGCCATGAGCGTCAGCGCATTCATACTGGTGTTAGCGGATCAACTTGCAGGGGCATGTGTAATAGCAGGCTTGTTATTATTATATTCATTGGGTATTATGGCTTTTACGGCCTACTTCAGTAAAAAACTATAGTTTAATACTTGATTGACAAGTGTTGCGAGGTTAATGAGTTTCATACTTTATCAATGGAAGTGAGCAGACTGTTGCAGTGAATATCGAAAAGATGAAATAAAATGGAGGTAAAAATATGTCTAATAATAAGTCCGTAAAAATGCTATTACCTGTGCTGGGAATTGTGTTCGGCTCTGGAGTTGGGATGCTGGCTTCGATATTGTACAGCGTCCATATCGCAGCCGGTATAATCGGCGGCGCGGCTGCAGGTTTATTGATCGGCCTTATTGTGTCAATTCTTAAGGGAAGCGGCGAAAAGGGCAGAGCCTGAGTGCTGTATAAAAAGGTAATGTCATGAAGCGCGTCATGAGTATTCTTATTATTGCAGCCTTCTCCATCGGATTCTTTGGCTCGGCAGCCCTTACCTTATATTTGTCGTACAGAGAAGTAAGGGCCCATTCCCGGACGGAAGAATTCACGGCTTTTTTGGATGTTAGAGTTCCTAAACTGATGGGCTTATACGGAATACCGGGAGTTAATATCGCCCTTGTTAGAGACGGGCAGATTGTATATACAGCTGCCTACGGCTGCGCCAACCAAAATACCGGACAGAAAATGACGGCAGACATGCCCATGCGTGTTCAATCCATATCCAAATCGGTAACAGCGTGGGCTGTGCTTAAGCTGGCAGAGGAAGGAAAGCTGAATCTGGACGATCCTGCCGAAAGATACCTCAAAAGCTGGAAGCTGCCTGATTCAGACTATCCGTCGGATGGTATAACGATTGAGCGGCTCCTCTGTCACACCGCTGGCTTGCCGCTTGGAGATGTTTTTGCGCTCTACTCCCCGGATGAAGCTATGCCTTCCCTGAAGGAAAGCCTGACCCATTCGGCAATTCTGTTTCAAACGCCGGGAAAAGGCTTTTCCTATTCCAATGTCGGTTATAACATGTTGGAACTTATTATTGAGGAGGTTACAGGAAGGGATTTTGCGGAATATATGAAAAACGAGATCCTCTATCCATTAGGCATGTATCATTCGGATTTCGAATGGAGTGAAGAAGCTTTGGCTTCTGCGCCCCTTGGATATACGCTGGACGGTAAGCCGGTTTCCCCCTACCAATACCCTGAAAGGGCGTCAGGAGGGCTGATCGCTACGGCGGAGGACATCGCCCGTTTCTGCATTGCGGGTATGCCGGATTTTTCCAATCAGCGGGTGCTTGCACCCCCTTCCATTGAACAACTCTATTTTGCGCAAGCCGAAAATCTTGGAATATATAGCGCGGTATTTGACGCCTACGGCTTTGGCTACTACACCGAGGGGCTTTCGGACGGAATACCAGCGGTGTCCCACGGCGGACAGGGAACCGGCTGGATGAGCCATTTCCATGCGGTGCCTGAAACGGGAGATGCTATTGTCATCTTAACAAACAGTCAGCGGAGCTGGCCGTTCATTTCAAGCCTTCTGAAGGGATGGGCGCGGTGGTGTGGATTTTCTTCGCCCGGCATGACGCGCATCCTCTTGGCGGAATGTTTTTTATGGGGATTGGTTGGCCTGACCATCTCGGTTACACTCTGCCTTATAACGGATATTGTCAGGAAAATTGCGGAGGGCAATCTGAGCTTCATTCCCATACAGCAAATCGTGGTTAAACCATCACGCATATTCAAAACCGGGATTTCCCTCTCAATATTGGCTGTTCTGTGGTGGGCTTTTTGTCAAAAATACTTGTTTCTTACTGCGGTATTTCCGGTTTCATCGACATGGCTTGGGGTGTTTGCCGCCGCGTTTTCGTTGACACTGTTCATAGAGTCGTTATGTCAAAAATGAGTAGAAGCATTTGTTTGAACAAGGGTTATCGGAATAATTAGCATGAGATGTTTATTAGCCATAGTGCTGGATCGCAGGCAGATAAAGCTTATTCATCAAGTTAATATTTGAAATGAGCATGAATAAACTGAGAGAGGTACCAGAATGGCTGTAGAGAAGAAATATGGCCTTCAGCATTCATTTGTATTTGCAACAAACTTAGAAAAGTAAGGAGCAGTGCATGGTTAGCAATCAACCCGGAAGAGTTCTCTTCGTAATTGAAATATATGGAGGTAGAAAAGATACCTATCGAGTTTAAATCAAGTGTTGAGATTGATATACAGATATAAGTTGAATTAACGGCTGCTGACTAAGAAGAAATTACCTCTTAGCCAGTAGCCTTTTTATTATGATACTAAATGCTCAGAGTGCGGAAAGGAACACAAGATTTTCGGCGACAGCCATATTGATGAAATTGTCGAAAAGCACATATTAAAAGTACTTGCTAAGCTTCCAATCAACCCCAAAATTTCTGCCGCTTGCGATAAGGGCATGATAGAACTATTTGACGGTGATTGGCTTGATCCAGTGGTAAAAATATTGGAGGAAAGCATTGAGGAAGATAAAAAATGAGCGCACATTCAGATTTGGCAAGAGAAGCGGCGCCATTGATATTTTCAATGAAAAAGGCATAAGGTGATACCTGGGGCGAGCGGGAAAAAAACCAATAAATTGAGGGAATTTCATAACTACAATTTTTATGATGATACAAAGGAGTATATCCTCAGACGCTGAAAGAAAAATTGATACCGCACTTTCCGAGAGAATATTTGATTGCTTTCAGCACGTATCATCTT
>DUOI01000131.1 GCA_012838915.1 Clostridiales bacterium | reverse complement strand
GGTTATAGTGGTAATTAACAAAATAGACAGGCCTGAAGCCAGACCCAATGAAGTAATAGATGAAATTTTGGATTTGTTTATTGAATTGGAAGCTGATGAAGCGCAACTGGACTGCCCCTTTGTTTTCACTTCTGCCAGGGAGGGTACCGCTTCACTGGATATGAATGAAAAGGGCAGGGATATGCAGCCCTTATTTGATGTAATTCAACAGTATATTCCCGCTCCTGCCGGCCAGCTGGATGAGCCTTTGCAGATTTTGGTTTCTACCGTTGACTACAACGATTATGTAGGAAGAATTGCTATCGGCAAGGTGGAACGGGGAAGAATCCAGACCGGCCAGGATGCCTTGCTGTGCAATGTCAATGGGGAGCAGCGAAGGGTTAAGATCACCAACCTCTATCAATTTGAAGGACTGAAAAGGACAGCAGTGGAAACTGCTAAACTAGGGGATATTATTGCGGTTTCCGGTGTGGAGGGCATTCAGATCGGTGAAACCATCTGTGATGTCAATCACCCGGATCCCCTGCCTTTTGTCAATATTTCCGAACCCACCATATCCATGACTTTTTCCGTCAACAACAGCCCTTTTGCAGGGCAGGAAGGCAAATATGTCACTTCACGGAATTTGAGGGACAGGCTTTTTAAGGAAGTATATACCGACGTAAGCCTTAAGGTAGAAGAAACGGATTCACCGGATGCCTTCAAGGTATCCGGCAGAGGGGAACTGCATCTTTCCATTCTGATTGAAAATATGCGTCGGCAGGGATACGAGTTTCAGGTATCCAAGCCATCTGTAATCTACAGGGAAATAGGCGGCAGGCTGCATGAGCCCATGGAGCGTATTACCGTTGATGTGCCGGAACAGTATGCAGGTATTGTAATTGAGAAACTGGGTTCCCGAAAAGGTGAAATGCTGAATATGGTGACCGGTAAGGGAGGCAATGTGAGATTGGAATTCTCCATCCCTGCCCGTGGCTTGTTTGGATACCGTTCCGAATTTATGACTGATACCAGAGGTGAGGGAATTCTAAATTCCGCTTTTGATGGATACCAGCCCTTCAAGGGGGAAATCGCCACCCGGAACCAGGGTTCGCTGGTTGCGTTTGAAACCGGTGAAGCTGTTTCCTACGGAATTTTTCATGCTCAGGAACGGGGTCAAATGTTTATCGAGCCCGGTGTGAAGGTATATGAGGGCATGGTGGTAGGGGCAAACAGCAGGCAGGGCGACATTGAAGTAAATGTCTGCAAAAGAAAGCATGTAACTAATATGCGTGCAGCGGGATCCGATGAAGCAATGCGACTGGTGCCGCCCAAGGTTTTGAGCCTGGAGCAGGCATTGGAGTTTATCGATGATGATGAATTGGTGGAAATTACACCAAGGAGCATACGAATCCGAAAGGCGGTTTTAGATACTTCGTTGAGAAAAAAGTCAATCAGGAAAAAGCTGCATTATGAGGACTAATGCAATTTGCCTCCCATTTTTGTAATATTTTGTTGTTATGTTGGTAACGATAGGAATTAGAAAGACGGCAAAAGAGGTCATACCTTACTACATTATTTGACACAATATTTTGTAATCAAGGGCTTTTTTCTATAGCAAGAAGATTATGCCTATGCTATAATTAAACTAAGATAACAGTTAAAATACACTGGGAGGCGGTTAATTTGATAAAGTTTATCATTGGCCCCAAGGGCACCGGGAAGACCAGAACGGTGATTGATCTGGCTAACAAGGCTCTTGAGGGCTGCAAAGGCGAAATTGTATTCATCAACGGCGGCAATCGTCGCATGATCGATCTGAACTACCAGATTAGATACGTGAATACAAGAGAATTTGGAATCAAGAAACTAAACGAATTTTACGGCTTCTTATCTGGATTGATTGCACGCAACTATGATACAGACCAAATCTACATTGATAACTTGCTGGATATCGGCAAGGGTGACCTCGAAGATATGAAACGCTTCCTTTTAGATATTAAGAAGCTGTCCAATAAATTTAATGTTAAATTCTTTATTACCATGAACGGAAACCCTGATAGTGTACCTGCCTTCTTACAGGAATATATCGCCTGACCAACGCAGATACCTGAAGCCGAGGGAACTTCCTTGGCTTTCTTTTTGTAAACCTCCCAGTTAAATAGATTTATTAAGCTTTCCCGTTGCAGGCGGGGATTTTTTTTATTTTTGGATTCGCAGGCTGCTATTCTATGCTATTTTATCCGTATTTCACTTTACATTTTCATAACTGTGTTTTGGTTTTATTGCAGGTGATGCAAGCTTGGGTTATAATGAATACAAAATACCAGAATGCTGATTAGTGCTTTCTGCTTGCAGCAAAAACTCATCTGCTATAAAATAATTCAAAAAACGGAGAATAGAAAAATGAAATATCACAGTACCAGAAACAACAAAATAAGCATGACTTCCATGGAAATTATTAAACAGGGGCTTTCATCGGAGGGCGGCCTATTTGTTCCGGAAACCATTCCCAAGGTAAGCAGGGAGGAGCTGAAAACTCTGATTCCGGCCGATTACCGGCAGCTTGCCAGGAGAATTTTGTCCATGTATTTAACTGATTACAGCGAAAGCCAATTGGCTTATTGTGTGGATCATGCCTATGCGGATCAGTTTTCTTCACCTGCCGTTGCACCCGTCACATCTTTGGTTGATGGACTGCATATTCTTGAATTGTGGCATGGACCCACTTGTGCTTTCAAGGACATGGCTTTGCAGATTTTGCCTTATCTGATGACAACGGCTATACAGTCAACCGGCGATAAAAGGGAAATCTTTATCCTCACTGCCACTTCCGGAGATACGGGAAAGGCTGCCTTGGAAGGATTTCGTGATGTTCCCGGCACCGGCATTTTAGTGTTTTATCCTCTGGAAGGCGTCAGTTCCATGCAGAAGCTGCAGATGATAACACAGGAAGGCGAAAATGTCTCCGTTGCAGCAGTAAAAGGGAACTTTGATGACGCCCAGACAGGGGTAAAGCGTATTTTCCGGGATGCGCAGCTGGCAGAGCAGATGGAGCAAAGAAATCTGCGGTTTTCATCAGCCAACTCCATCAATTGGGGAAGACTGGTACCGCAGATTGTGTATTACTTCTCATCATATTTAAATTTGGTGAAGCAGGATTGCATTGCCTTGGGTCAAAACATTAATATAGTCGTACCTACAGGAAATTTTGGCAATATACTGGCTGCCTGGTATGCCAAAGAAATGGGCTTGCCGGTCAACCGTTTGATTTGTGCCTCCAATGACAATAATGTTCTTACTGATTTCATACGTACAGGGGTGTATGATAAAAGGCGTTCATTTTATCAAACCATCTCGCCTTCCATGGATATTCTGGTATCAAGCAATTTGGAGCGTCTACTGTATGAGCTTTGCGAGCGGGATGATGCAGAGCTGAACAGCCTGATGGAACAATTGTCTGAAAAGGGGTACTATAGTATTGAAGGAAGCATGCTGAAAAATTTGCAATCCATGCTGTGGGGAGGCTATGCCAGCGTGGAAGAAACAATGGAATCCATCAGAAGCACCTTCCGCAGCACCGGCTACACAATGGATCCCCATACCGCGGTCGGTAAATGGGTATATAATGAATATTGCAGGGAAACAGGGGATTACACAGTAACAATTCTGGCATCCACCGCCAGCCCCTTTAAATTTCCCGGTGATGTGCTTCAGGCCTTGAAATCTGAGAGTTCCTGTTTTGTCGGAACTGCCGGTTCCGATAAACTTTCCAAGCCTTCAGGAACACATGTAGATGAGATTCAATTGCTGGATCAACTGGCTGAGGTAACCGGGCTGGCTGTACCTGCACCCCTGCAGGGATTGAGGAAAAAAAAGATCAGGCATACTGCACAATGCAGCATAGATAAGATGAAAGATCAGGTAGCAGCTTATATCAACAGTAAATAGGAGAAGCATCGTATGAAGATTGCATTGGCGCAAATTAACTCCACCGCAGGAGATTTAGAAGGCAATATAAAGAGAATGCTTTCCTTTGTGGACAGAGCACGGGAAAGCAAAGCGGAACTGCTGGTTTTTCCGGAATCGGCATTGACGGGAAATCCGCTGCAGGATTTACTGCGTCGTCCGGATTTTTTGCATGCCTGCCGGTATGCATTGGATGGATTTCTTATCCATACAGGCGGAATTGGAGTGCTCATGGGCATCCCTTTCCCGGTATCTGATACGGATAGGCTGCAAAAAAGTGCTGTTCTGATAGAAAATGGCAAGGTGGCTTATTGGTTTGATGATCACCTGAATACTCTGGATTTCCGGGGAATAAGGATTGGAGTAATACCAGGCGAAGGCTGGAGGGAAAGTACAATACCTCATGCTGCCCCTGACTTGTTAATCAATCTTTCAGCATTCCCCTATTATTTCAATGGTTTGCAAAGCCGGATAAAAGCTCTTTCAGGTCATGCCTTGGGCTGCGGCGTTCCGCTGTTATCCGTTAATCAGGCAGGCGGAAACGATGAGCTGATTTTCGACGGCTCCAGCATGGTGTTTGACAAAAAGGGAAATCTGACTCATTTAGGCAAGCATTTTGAAGAGGATTTGCTTATCTTTGACACCCATATTTCCCATCAGCCGATTGCAATACCGGAAGAAGATGTTTCCTGGATATACAGTGCCCTGGTTCTGGGATTTCGTGATTATTTCCGCAAAACCGGATTTACCAAAGCACTGCTGGGCTTAAGCGGGGGGATAGACTCTGCCCTGGTTGCCTGCATCGCTGCGGATGCTTTGGAAAAAGAAAATGTGCTGGGGGTTTACATGCCTTCCCGCTACTCATCTTATCACAGTGGTAAAGATGCAGAACAATTGGCAGTAAATCTGGGAATAGAATACCGTGTGCTGCCCATAGAGGAGATTTTTACCTCCTATATCAGGCTGATAAACGGCAGTGAAGAAACAAGAGGAGATTTGGCGGAGGAAAACATACAGGCAAGAATCCGGGGCAGCCTGCTCATGTTTATCAGTAACAGGGAAAGCCGCATGCTGGTCAATACCAGTAATAAATCGGAATTCGCAGTGGGCTATACCACTTTATACGGTGATATGTGCGGCAGCCTGTCTCCAATAGCCGATATTCCCAAGACAATGGTATACAAGCTGTGTAATTACATAAACCGGGATTGGGAAAGGATACCTGTCAACACCATTACCAAGCCCCCCTCTGCTGAACTCAGGCCTGATCAATTGGATCAGGACAGTCTGCCTGACTATGATGTGTTGGACGGAATTATACAATTGTATGTGGAAGAAAACCTGTCAGCAAATCAAATTGTACAAAGGGGATTCCAAAAGGAGTTGGTTTTGAAGATTATAGGCATGATAGATGGTATGGAATACAAGCGCAGACAGGCACCTCCTGTATTGAAAATCACCTCCCACGCTTTGGGGGTGGATGGGAGAATGCCCATCATACAGCGGTTTAAGAGGCATTAAAAGGTGCTGAATCCGGTTTGAGGGAAAACTATCTGTTTATATATTTAGTAGTAACGGATTATACCTCCAAGGAAGTGAGAACATGAGAATTCATCATGAAGGTGATGCAATTTATATTACAATAGAAGGTGATGTTTCATTCAATAATGTGCAGGATATTCGAAAAACCATATTGGAAAACTTTCAGGATACTGATAAGAATGCTGTACTGAATTTATCAAAAGTAGATTTTATGGATAGCTCGGGCCTGAGCATTATTATAACCCTTTTGAAAAGGGTTAAGGAGAGAGGCGGGGAGTTGGTACTGGAATACCCACAAAAGCCGGTACAGAGGATTTTGGAGATATCCAGCCTGGGTGAGCTGGTGGAAATAAGGTTGTGAATAACCTGCCAAATACAATCTAACTGAAAGTGAAAAATAAGCAGCCGGTAACGGCTGCTTTTTTATGTGAATTTACCAGACGGTTATATGTTTCCATTTTGCTTTTTAAAACGGGATATCCTGAACATATCTTTTTTCGCACCATTTCCAAATATATTGAATAAGATATTAACAAAGATATACGAGTATTAATCGTGCCGCAAGGAAGGAGTGCACTTTTTATGTATTACGGTTATCAAGCAGATTCTGTTAAGCCTGATCCCAGACATCCGCTTCCTCCCGCACAGCCTGATATTGTATTAGCCAGAGCCTATGTTCCGCCTCAGACATATACAAGGGCTTTTCCGCCTGAGGAAGCCCTGAGGGAAGGCACCTTGTTTCCGGAACTTGTCAGGCCCTATGTAAAGAGGAAATATTAGGGGGGATTGTTATGAAGGACAATCAGAAAGCAATGCTGCTTGACAGGATCAGAGCATATGAGTTTTCTGCAGTAGAGTTAAATCTTTACCTGGACAGCCATCCGGGAGATCAGAGAGCTATTAATGACTATAACACCTTTGTAAGACAGGTTGCAGCACTTAAAAATGAATATGAAAGACTCTATGGGCCGCTTCTCAATTTTGGGTTTGGTCCTAACGCAAACCAAAACCAGTGGCAGTGGATCGATGATCCATGGCCCTGGGAAAGCTATTAGGGATGGAGGTATGATGTATGTGGATATATGAGAAGAAGTTACAGTATCCGGTAAGGATAAAAAGGCCTAATCCGAAAATGGCTGCAGCCGTTTTAAGTCAGTATGGAGGCCCGGACGGTGAGCTGGCTGCGTCGCTGAGATATATTTCTCAAAGACATCATATGCCTATCCCGGAAGCCAAAGGCATGTTGAATGATATTGGCACCGAAGAGCTTGCTCACTTTGAGATGGTAGGTGCTATGGTTCACCAATTAATGAAAGGTGCATCCATAGAGGAAATAAAAGCAGCTGGAGCGGAATCCTGGTATACGGATCACGACAGGGCAACCTGGCCGGGTACCGGCACCGGTGTTCCATTTACAGCAGCTTATATCATGTCCAAGGGTGATCCAGTTGCAGACTTAGTGGAAGATTTGGCTGCTGAGGAAAAAGCCAGGGCTACGTACGAGCATTTAATCGACCTGGCGGATGACCCGGATGTAATTGATCCGCTCAGGTGGCTGAGAGAAAGAGAAGTTGTCCATTTCCAACGTTTCGGTGAGATTTTGAATAAGATCTATGAGTGGAAGGACAGTAAGAAGTATTATTAACAAAACTGACCCGCCAAGCGGGTCTTTTGTTATATGCCCAGTACCACCAATATTAGTCAATTGCCCTATAACCTTTATAGCGGACGAGTATTGTCTGTAAAATATAATGCG
>DUOI01000011.1 GCA_012838915.1 Clostridiales bacterium | reverse complement strand
TATCATTTACTACACCTTTTTGTCAATCATTTTGTATATATTTGTAAAAATATGACTGCCAGCCAAAGGATTTTATCCTTAACTGACAGCCAAATTTATGTTTATACTCCTTAATTATTTTTACCAAAACGACCTGTTTTACCGTTAAGCAATATATTATACTAAATTCTATCAATTTTGGGGCATAAATTTTACATAATAATATTCCTTGATATGTTTCCATTTTCGCATCTTGACACTTTAGCAGGATTACAATTACACTCCTATTTACCGCATATATGATTCAAGGAAATCTGCAAATTCCTTATTCACTTCATATCTGGACAAAAAGCCGATGTTTCTGTAATACATGGTTTCGTAATAAACACCGTTCTTATTATATATCCTGACTCCAATGGGGTTGGCCAATGCATTTCCGGCTGACCCCTGGCTGGGCGGTACGAAACCGCTCTGAGAACTGCTGCTATCTCCCATATCCATCATACCCGGATGTGAGGAAGAAGCAGATGAATCACTGGAAACAGGAGTATCCGGATTCAGGGGCAAATCCTCCGCCGCGGAAGGTGCATCAGGGACAAGTGGTGCATCCTGTGCCTGTGCAGGTGTATCCTCTGCAGCACCTTCACCTGGTGCAGGTTCATCTGGCGCAGGACCTATATCCGGTACAGCACCTGCATCCGGTGCAGGATCGATAGTTACATTACCCGGATCCGCACCCGGCCGGTATCCAAACAGTGCTTCAAAATACCTGTCACTGGCATTTTTGAGTACCGAATAATATTTATAGAACTGTTCAATTTCAGCAGGTTCAGTAAGTTCTCCTACAATATTAAGCTTACCTTCAACTTTGCTCTCCTCCGAGTATTCTATCAGCTGAACAGCCTTAATATCCTGAGGGCCGTTTATTCCATATAAATTAAGGTAGGCAATTGCATCTTCATCCTGGTTGTTATTATAGCTCTCAAAGGTGAAAAAATTGAACAACCGGTATCCATCTTCCCTTTTTACTGCGATAACTGCTTCCCCGCCTGCCGGTATATACTCAAACGCTTCCAATCCCTTCAAGCTTTCATCCGGAGTGGATTCTATTACCGCAATCTTCTCACCGATATCCTCCCCGGATACTTGTGCCGGGAAACCAAATTCCTTCCGAAGCTCGTCATAGAGTAAGATATAATGTCTGTCATCTATACGAAACTGATCAGTTAAAGGTGCAACCATATCTTCCCTTGCATCCAGATCATCTGTTTGAATTTCTCCTTCAGGAGATATGCGGTTACTGCGCCCGGGCAGCAAATTTTTCACCAGCAGACTTCCGGCAATAATTATTGCCAGTCCAAGCACAGGAACCAATCTTTTTATGCTCAACGTTTTCATGTCCTTCTCCTTTCTGCTTTGATTCCGGTTAATAATACTGTTCAGCATTCTTTTTTCAGCATCCGGGCCGGGTTGGATTTTGTCAAAGGCAGCCTTCAGGTCTTCCCCTTTCATGCCAACTCACCTTCCCTTTCTATCTCCAGTTTCAACAGTTTTCTTCCGGAATGCAACCAGCTTCGAACTGTTGACTGGGGTTTTCTCATCATCTCAGCTATTTCCGGTGTGGAATAACCTTCGTAGTAATAAAGGTATATGGCAGTTTTGTATTTTGGGGGAAGCGCCAAAACCTTGGAAAGGGTTTCATCAATTTCAAAATCCTGATGCACCGATGCTTCAGGTGCCTGGTCCAGCCCCAGGGTTCCGGACCACCTGCTTCTGAAATGATCCTTGCATTGATTTATTGCAGTTCTGATCAACCAGGCTTTTTCATGTTCCGTGCTTTGAAAAGCAGTTTTATACCTCATCAGCTGAAGAAAGGTATTTTGAACCATATCCTCCGTATCCGCTTTGTTTTTCATATACAAAAAACACACCCGGTAAACTGTCTTTACATGGCGATCATATATTTGTATAAGTTCTTCATCCGTACGCAATAAAGAACCCATTGGCTTCCCCCCTTCACTTAATATACGATTGAGTCTGCCAAAACGTTGAGCATATCTTATATTTTATATTCTTTCGTAATTTGCTCTATTTTACCATCTAACTTGGATTCTTTCCAAATTGTGAAAAATACAGAAGAATTGAAAGAATTGAGGAAAGAATTGAGAACTGTCCCCAATAATGAGAACTGTCCCCAATAACAAAAAATTGAGAACCGCTCCCAATTGGTGCCAATTGGTGTGTCAGTATGGAATAATGATTTTTTTGCAGCGACGGCAGACATATGCTTCAGGCCAATCAGGGGGTAAAGAAAGCGAGGACGGCGGAAGCGGTATTGCCCTCTTTTTGCTCATTGCAGATTTTGAGTATGTAATTGGCACAGATTCACCCAGTGGCAAGAAGTAATTGCCCCCTCTGCTCCGAAATACACCCAATTCCAATTGTTCATTACACCAGGGACAAAGAACCGGCCTTTCATCTTTCATGCTTTCTATACCTCCTGATTACATATTTCCTGCATTAATCATATCACTCCGTATTTCTTTGAACAAGAGAACAATGTTGTTCAGAGTTATTCAGATACACAATACTACAAGCCCAAATTGCAAAATTGCAGGAATCAGAATTGAGATTAGTGCTTTACAATAATATATATATTTGGTATGATGTTATAAATTTGTGAAATGCAATGATAGGGAAAACACAATGCGGTACGGAGCTTCAGAGAGCTGTTGGTTGCTGCGAAACAGTGCCCGGAGCATGCGTGAACTCACCCTGGAGCAGTCAGCCGAAAGCCGGTTATCCGGTTAGTAAGTGTGAACGGGTTTCCCGCCGTTACCATGGGAGGGCATTATCTGTTTTAATACAGTCGATGCCGGCAAAGCCGGGTATAGTAATATAGCTATACCAATAGGAGTGGTACCGCGGAAGGTTAAGCTTTCGTCTCCTGCAATCCTGCAGGAAACGGAAGCTTTTTGTTTGCGCAAAAATTGAGCAAAAATTGAGCAAAAATTGAGAAGTGTCCCCATGGGCAGTCCCCATGGGCAGAAATTGAGAACTGTCCCCAAAAACCCAAAAAGGAGTGTTGAATGATGAAGCTTGCATTTTCTACCCTTGGTTGTCCCGATTTCAGCTGGACCGACATTTATTCCATGGCCAAGGACCTGGGCTATTCCGGAATTGAAATCCGCGGCCTGGGTAAAGACATCTTTGCCGTTCAGGCTCAGCCCTTTACCGGTGAACAATTGGACAGCACCATAAAAAAACTGTCCTCCCTCAACCTGGAGATCCCCTGTCTGTCCTCGGGCTGCTGTCTGAAGTTCCCGGAGAAAGCAGAAGAAAATTATGAGGAAATCCTTCAATATATTCAGCTGGCAGCAAAACTGGGTACATCCTATGTACGCATTCTGGCCGATCTGGAGCCCTATCCCACCGGCGAAGTGGATGACAATATTGTATTAGACCAGCTAAAACGCCTCCTTCCCGCTGCTGAACAGCATGGAGTTATCCTGCTTATAGAAACCAACGGGGTGTATGCCGATACCGCCCGGCTTCAAAATCTGCTGAATCAGGCAGCCAGTGACTGGGTAGCCGCCTTGTGGGATTTACATCATCCCTTCCGTTTTGCCGGTGAGACTCCTGGCCAGACAGTGCAAAATCTGGGCAACTATATTAAATACGTGCATATAAAGGATTCCGTCGAAGAAGAGGGCAAGGTTCAATACCGGCTGATGGGAGAAGGAGATCTGCCCGTTGATGCCATGATGATGGCTCTTCAATCCATCAACTATGAAGGATATGTTTCCCTGGAATGGGTAAAGCGCTGGGCATCGGATCTGGAGGATGCCGGTATTGTATTCCCCCACTTTGCCGACTATATGAGGCGCTTCCAAAAAGGCAGTGCAGTCCGCAGCCGTCTGTATTACAACGCCCGAAAAACCGGAAAATACATCTGGGAAAAGGATACCCTCATTGATTTGACCTTCCCCCAGATTCTGGACAGGATAGTTGAAGAATTCCCCGACCAATATGCCTTCCGATATACAACCATGGACTATACCCGCACCTATGCCCAATTCCGTGAAGATGTGTATACCTTTGCCCGTTCCCTTATTGCACTGGGTGTAAAGCCGGGTGATCACGTTGCCATATGGGCCACCAATGTTCCTCAATGGTACATCACCTTCTGGGCTGTTACCATGATAGGATCTGTACTTGTTACCGTAAACACCGCCTATAAAATACATGAGGTGGAGTACCTTCTCCGTCAATCCGATACCCATACCCTGGTCATGACAGATGGATACAAGGATTCCGACTATGTCAATATCATAAAGGAGATCTGCCCGGAGCTGGAAACCGCCGAGGAAGGTAAGCCCCTGCACATCAGACGGCTTCCCTTTTTGCGCAATATCATCACCATTGAGTCCGGGCAAAAGGGCTGTATCACCTGGGAGCAGGCCAATGAACTCAGCGTCCGGGTTGCCATGGAAACGGTCTATCGCCGTGCATATTCCATTAATAAGCATGATGTATGCAATATACAGTATACATCAGGCACCACCGGCTTCCCCAAAGGGGTTATGCTGACCCATTACAACGTTGTAAACAACGGAAAATGCATCGGAGATTGCATGGACTTATCCACGGCTGATCGCATGCTGATTCAAGTGCCCATGTTCCACTGCTTTGGGATGGTCTTATCCATGACGGCTGCCGTCACCCACGGAGCAACCATGTGCCCCATTCCCTATTTCTCTCCCAGGCAATCGTTGGATTGTATAAATCGGGAAAAAATCACCTGCTGCAACGGTGTTCCTACCATGTTCATTGCCATGCTGGAACATGAGGATTTCAGCAAAACCGATTTTTCTCATATGCGTACCGGCATCATGGCAGGCAGCCCCTGCCCTGTCAAGGTAATGGAGGATGTGGTGGAAAAAATGAACATGTCGGAGATTACCATTGTTTTCGGTCAAACCGAGTCCTCCCCCGGATGTACTCAAAGCCGCACGGATGATCCCCTGGAACTCAGGGTTAATACCGTGGGCAGGCCACTGCCGGGAATTGAATGCAAAATCATCAATCCGGAAACCGGAGAAGAATTACCGCCCGGAATGGATGGCGAATTTGTTGCCCGGGGATATAATATTATGAAGGGATATTATAAAATGCCGGAGGCAACCGCAGCAGCCATTGATGAGGACGGATGGCTTCACACCGGGGACCTGGCACGGCAGGATGCAAACGGATACTTTCAAATAACCGGGCGCATCAGGGACATGATTATTCGGGGCGGTGAGAACATTTATCCCAAGGAAATTGAGGACTTTATCTATACCCACCCCAAGGTCAGGGATGTGCAGGTTATAGGCGTGCCTGACAGGCAATACGGAGAGGAAATAATGGCTTGTGTTATCCTGAAGGAGGGAGCGGAAATGAAAGAAGAGGAATTGAAAGACTACATTCGCACCCATATGGCCAGACATAAAACCCCAAAGTACGTTAATTTTATGACAAACTTTCCTATGAATGCTGCAGGAAAAATCCTGAAGTATAAATTAAGGGAGCAAGCCTTGGAAAAATTGGAATCCCTTGCAGCAAATCGGGTCTCCAATGTTTGATAAATGCCTGTTCAAGGTTTAGTTGTTCCGTTTTGTCATTTGAGGTTATATATGTTTTATGCGGTAAACACAAAATACAAATAACCGGAATTAATTCTGGGCAAAATTATGTTGTAATTGTATAGAAAATATAATATAATGGAAAGTGATTTTGGCATAAATTTCACAACTCATCAGAAAGCAAATTGCAGCTTTCAATGCCGGATTTTTCAATCGGTGCGTCACCGCCTTCACCAATGGTATTCCCCTAAAGAGCGGTTTCGATAATACCCGTATATCAGAGTTTTTGCTCTGGTTGATATAGCAGCAATCTGCAAAATGAAAAACAAGGAGGGTTTATATGTTAATTGACGAACAAAATCGCAAGAAATTGGAAGCACTTGGTAATCCAAAAGTAATGGATTATCTTAATGAAGCGATTGAGCTTTGCAAACCGGCCAAAGTTACAGTCATCACCGATTCAGCAGAAGACCTGAATTATGTAAAAGAGCTTGCTCTTCGCAACGGCGAGGAATTCAAACTGGCCATGAAAGGCCATACAGTCCATTTCGACGGCATCTATGATCAAGGCCGCGATAAACGCAATACCCGCTACCTGGTAAAGGAACAGGAAGACTGGGGTATTGATGTCAACACCATGCTGCAGCCTGAAGGGGTGGCAGAAGTAAGAGAGATATTGGATGGCATTATGGAAGGCAAGGAAATGCTGGTAGCCTTCTTCTGCCTGGGGCCCACCAATTCCCCCTTCTCCATGAGGGCAATGCAAATTACCGACTCCGCTTATGTAGTACACAGCGAAACCATACTGTATCGTCCCGGATACGAGGAATTCAAGCGTCTGCAGGGCTCCGACGATTTCTTCTACTTCCTTCACTCCGCCGGCGAGCTTGAAGACGGGAAAACCGTCAATATTGACAAGCGCCGTATCTTCATCGATTTGGTGGAGAACCGGGTTTATACCGTTAACAACCAATATGCAGGCAACAGCGTAGGGCTCAAAAAGCTTGCCTTCCGCCTTGCCATTCAAAAGGCCAACCGGGAAGACTGGCTGGCTGAGCATATGTTCCTGATGGGCGTCCATGGCAAACCCGGACGGGTAACCTACTTCGCAGGTGCCTTCCCCAGCGCATGCGGCAAAACCAGTACCGCCATGCTGCCCGGGCAGACCATAGTGGGCGATGACATTGCCTACCTGAGAAACATAAACGGCAAATTGAAGGCTGTTAACGTGGAAAAGGGCATTTTCGGAATTATCCAGGATGTCAACCCCGATGATGACCCGTTAATCTATGATGCATTGACCACCCCCAGGGAAGTTATTTTTTCCAATGTATTGGTAAATGACGGCAAGCCCTACTGGCTGGGAATGGGCCAGGAAGCCCCTGAATCCGGTATCAATTTCTCCGGCGAATGGTACAAGGGCAAAAAAGACGAAAAGGGCAAAGAAATCAATTATGCTCATAAGAATGCCCGTTACACCATTGCACTGAAAGAGCTGGGCAATGCCGATGAAAACCTTGACAACCCCGACGGCGTTCATGTACAGGCTATTGTTTACGGCGGGCGGGATTCCGATACCACCGTACCGATTGCCGAGTCCCTGGATTGGGAGCATGGCGTTTTTGTAGGTGCTACGGTAGAATCAGAAACAACAGCTGCCACATTGGGAGCGGAAGGTGTACGCCACCATGACCCCATGGCAAACCTTGACTTCATCGTATTGCACCTGGGCAAATACATTGAAAACCATCTGAAATTTGGAAAGAGTCTGGACCAGGCTCCCACAGTCTATGCCACCAACTACTTCCTGAAGGACGATAACGGCAGGTACCTCAACGGCAAGCTGGATAAGAAGGTCTGGATTCTTTGGGCGGAAGGCCGCGTTAACGGCGATTACGAGGCAATAGAAACTCCCGTCGGCCGCATCCCCAAATATGAAGATCTGAAGGTTCTGTTCAAAGAAGCCCTGGATAAGGACTACACCGAGGAAGAATATATTGAGCAATTCTCCATTCGTGTAGACAAATATCTGGCCAAGATGGACAGGATGGCCGAGATCTTCAACAGGATTGAAGTACCGGAAGAGTTTACAAAGGCGATGGAAACCGAAATTGCCAAGCTGAAAGAAGCCAGGGAAAAATACGGCAGCGTAATATCCCCCCTGGCACTGGCGTAATTGTTCAAACTCAATCAGTTGGCTGAGATACGGATCTGACAACTTAAGTGATACAGAAGTGACATGCAAATAAATGCCAATTGGAAAAAGAAGTGCTGTTTCCTGTAAAGACAGCACTTCTTTTATTTTTTCTATGCCCCTATACACCTTATCAGTGCATGGCTGCCCTTCCCTTGCATTGATATAAGCAATGTGGTATTTTAAAAGTGCAAACTACAGAATATAATATACAGCACTATATGAGGAGAAATACATGAGCAGCAGCTTTAAGGACTTAGGTTTATCGGAACCCATACTAAAGGCGTTAGAGGAAATGGAGTTTCATAAGCCCACCGAAATACAGGAAAAGGCAATTCCTCACATATTAAAGGGAAAAGATGTAATAGTAACATCCAAAACCGGAAGCGGAAAAACCGCAGTTTTTGGTGTATCCCTGCTTGAATTAACCGACCCGTCGAACCAGGGACCCCAATGCCTGATACTGGTACCCACAAGGGAATTGGCAGTCCAGGTTGACAATGATTTGAAAAAGATGGCCAAGTATGTCGCCCATACTTCAACTGCAGTATACGGGCAGCACAATATGAATACTGAAATTCGTGCCCTGGAAGGGAGTATAACCATTGTAACCGGTACACCCGGCAGGGTTTTTGATCATATTGATAATGGCAATTTAATAACAAAAAATATCAGGTACCTGGTGCTGGACGAAGTGGACCGGATGATGGATATGGGCTTTATCGGCCAGGTTCGCCGGATTATCCGGACTCTGCCGAAAAATCGCGTTACCCTTCTCTTTTCTGCAACCATACCGGAGGAAATTGCACAGCTTTGCAGACAATATATGAAAGACCCGGTGAACATAGAAATTCAATCAGAAACACGCACCGTGGACACAATTGAACAAAAATATTTCCGAGTGAAAAAAAATGAAAAGCGCACCCAGTTAAATCGCATACTGCTGACGGAACGCCCTGAGACCTGCATGATATTTTGTAACACCAAAGTAGCAGTGGATCAGGTTCAAAGGTTCCTGGCCGGAAAGGGATATGCTTCCAGGGCCCTGCACGGGGATATCCCTCAAAGCAGAAGGATGAAAAACATCCAGCAATTCAAAAAGGGAACATATCATATTCTGGTAGCCACAGATGTAGCCGCCAGGGGAATACACGTGGAAGATTTGTCACTTGTTGTCAATTACGATGTGCCTGCTGAACTGGACACCTATATACATCGGATAGGACGCACCGGCCGGGCGGGCCATGAAGGGCGTGCCCTTTCTCTGGTTACCACCGATGATATTTTTACGCTTTATCAGATCGAGGAGCATATCGGTACTCTGATCCCCGAGGCACAGCTTCCCACGGATGAAGAATTAAAGCAGCAAAAAGAACTGTCCGATGCATGGATTCAGGCTCATTCCCTGCGAAACCAACCAGGCAGGCAGTCATCAGGATCCGGCTCCGGGAAAAGAAAGGGCAGCCGAAAAAATGCTTCCCGTAAGAAGCCCTATCAGAAGGGCGCAGCCCGCAGTCAGGATCAAAGACAGAAGCAAGGGGCAGAGCCGGTACAAGGCAGGGATGCTGAACACAAACAATATCAAAAACAAGGCCGGAAACCGGAGCAGGAGCAAAAGCAAGAGCGGGTTACCGGACAACAAAAGGTACAAAAGCAGGTTCAAAAGCAGGGGCAGCGGCAGGGACAAAGGCAGGAACCAGGCATTGGCCGGCATAAAGCCGAGGCAGCACCCCTTTCTAAGAAGAAGCCTTTCCTGAAACGCATACTTGGCAGAATACTGGGATAATAAACAATATATTGTTTTGGACACAATTTAATGCCGTCATAACCTTGATTCCAATGAAATTCCTGTATGCAAATCTATCATATTAATATATAATATATACATGCCATGAGCAATACTCATGCGTATCCAATTATATATTAAGGAATGTAGGTGCCATTATGAAATATATAGATCCCCGGGGCATCAGGAAAATCCATTTTATCGGCATTGGTGGGACAAGCATGAGCGGATTGGCTCATATTGCGCTGCATAAGGGTTTTCAAATCTCCGGCTCAGATATGCGTCCCTGTACCTATACCGAAAGGTTTGAAAAGGAAGGCTATAATATCGCCATAGGACATCGGGCTGAAAACATCCCCGATGACTGTGACCTGGTGGTTTATACCGCTGCAATAAACAGCAGCAATCCTGAAATGATAGAAGCAGCCAGGCGGGGGCTGCCTGTTATGCAGCGCAAGGAGTTTTTAGGCTATCTTACTACTCTGTATCCCACTACCATAGCTGTATCCGGTACCCATGGAAAAACCTCAACCTCATCCATGATTTCCATGATGCTGCTCCATGCCGGCCTTGACCCGACCATCAGCGTTGGCGGCACCATCCCCGATATAGACAGCAACTTCAGGGTAGGCAGCAGCGAATATTTTGTTACGGAAGCCTGTGAATATGTTGACAGCTTTCTGCATTCAGTTCACCGAATTGCAGTAATCCTAAATGTAGAAGAGGATCATCTGGATTACTTCCAGGATGGAATTCAACAGATACGTTCCTCCTTCTTAAAGTTTGCCCGGATAGTGCCAAGGGACGGTTTACTGGTATTAAACGGCGATGACAAGGAGCTTTCCTTCATCAAAGATGAATGTGACTGTAATGTTATCACCTTCGGGCTCAACCAGGACAATGATTTTTATGCAGAAAATATCAAGTACAATTCCCAGGGCTTGCCTGAATTTGATGTTATAAAGCATGGAGAGTTCTATGGGCATTTCAAATTGATAATTCCGGGGCAGCATAATGTTTTGAATGCCCTTTCAGCGATTATCTGCGGTGATTTTCTGGGTATCCCGCAGGACAAGATGAGCCATGCCCTTATGAGCTTTACCGGGGCAAAACGCCGGTTTGAACTTCGGGGCGAAATAAACGGAATAAAGGTATTCGAGGATTATGCCCACCATCCAACGGAAGTGAAGATAACCATAGAAGCCTGCCGAAATTATGAACATCGCAAGCTGTGGGTAGTATTTCAACCCCATACATACTCCAGGGTGCATTACTTCTTTGATGAATTTACGGAAGCTCTGAGTAAATGTGATTTCCTAATTATGAATGATGTCTATTCGGACCGGGAGGCAAACTTCTGGAATGTTTCCAGCGAAATGCTGGCTCAGGCTGTAACAGACCGGTATAATACCCCGGCTGTATGCATCAGTAAATTTGAGGATATAGTTGATTTTCTGGCTGAAAGAGTTCAGCCTAAGGACCTTGTACTGGTAGCCGGGTCACAAAGCATCAACCAGGTGGCTTTCATGCTGGTGGACAAGCTGAAAGAAGCAGGGCTGGAGGAAAGCGCCGCAACAAGCATTGAATAAAAAATACTTACTCCAATTATCGTATATAAAGCCGGAGGAAGAAAACTCACAGGAACGAAAAAACCCAGGCAAAAGCCTGGGTTTGTGTATATCAGGGAGAATATTTCATCTCATTTATCACAGGTTTACCCCGCCTGCTATAAGGTTTAGTCCGTCTATTTTTAGGCTGACTCCATTTACCATGAGGTCTACTCCATCTCGATTATAGCCCGGGTCAGAGACTGTATGGATTCCGAAAGGTTTTCCAGCCGATTATCAATCCTTACCAGGAGATATACCGAAATCACAATGGGAAAACCCATATTGGCTATCATGCCCAGCACCTGTTCCAAATTTACTTCCTCCTTTCAATACCATGGGTTCACAAGGATCAGCAACTGTACGACTTTATCATTTAACCGTGTAGTATCTGAGTATTAAACAACCGAGAGAGCAAAGGGAGAGTGATGCCTCACTCCCCCGTTATCTTAATGCGGCGCTATACGCCCGCTTCCGGAAGTTGTGTAATTATTCGAATACAATTGTTTCTGTCTGAGTTGTTATGATCTGGGCACTGTCTATCTCGGTAACACCGCCGTCTGCAGCAAACAGATTTTTTTCTATTATCAGATTCATGGCTGCCTCAACTTCAGCAGGGGTTAAATCCGGCTTGGGGCTGTCCAATGTCAGGCGAAACCGCCTGCCCATACCGGTTTTGAAAATCATTTCCAGCATGGTGTCCATTCTTCCCTCACCTCCCTTCCATCAATAACAGTCGAGCCTGATCAGCCGGCAATTACGCGGCATTTACCAGATCCGCCTGGGCTACCTTGCGGATGTAATTGACCGGATAGGATTGCAGTGCAACCAGTGCGCTGACTACATCGTATATGTCCTGATCCGGTGTTTCCGGCTTGATGTTGCTGATGGATTTGGAGGCGGTCAGCTTTTTGCCGTCTCCGTCGGTACCAAGGTCGAATTGAATCTGTACCCTGGTATTAAGTGGCCTGCTTTCCAAAGCCATTATATGCACCCCCTTCCTGCTGAATTGGCAATATGGATATCCGTTTTGCCTTACACAAAATAAGTTTCAGCAGGAAGGGGAAAAAGGACATGAGAAAGGACTGCTATTTATCTAAAACAAATTCCCGCAGGGCGTCAGCTACACCGCCCTCATCTGCGGTTTTGGCAACTGCATCGCTTATTGCTATAAGCTTTTCCGGTGAATCTTCCATTGCTATGCTAATTCCGGCATACTTCAGCATGTCATAATCATTCATGCTGTCTCCCATAGCAATGCAGTCCTGGGCAGTCATACCCAGATGATTGAGTATAACTTCCATTCCACGGGATTTGCTGTTTCCTTTTAATGCACCTTCAAAAAAATCAGGATGTTCCACAAAGAAAAAATCATCTCCGAACAATTCCCTTTCCCGGTCAGTTATCCTGCCGGGGATAGTGAAGATATTAATTAAGCTTCCGGGATATAATTTTTCAAAATCATCGGGGGAGGTAATGGGTATCTTACTGCTTTGTTTCCTGGGATTGATGACGAAAACATCGTCTTCCCCTTCCAGAATGCAATACTTCTTCTCCTCCAGATAAAACTGTACAACCTTTCGCAGCTGCTCCTGACTTAAGGCTGCACTATACAATTGCTTACCCCGGAATCGAACATCGGAGCCCAGCGCGCATACAAATCCATCCACGGGAACCGATTCCAGTATTACATCAGGAATATTGCCGTAGGAGCGCCCCGTATTAATCAGTACCAAATGGCCCTGCTCCCTGACCTTGCGTATAACCTCAATATTCTCCCGGGGAATGCCGTTGGCCGAGGTATATAGAGTTCCGTCTATATCAATAAAAATTACATACTGCTTTTGTCTTCTCATTCTTCTCTCCAAATATAGTATTTTTTTATTCCCTAAAAACCCCGCCGACTGGATATCGGCGGGGCTTATTATTATCCTTGTTAAGCCATGAACAGCTCAATACTACTCTACGGTGCCGATTCCCGCTATGCCAAACTTTTCTGTAAGCACATTGACTGCATTGGTGTCTATATACATATTTGTATTTTACCATATAAATGGTTGAATGTCCGCGATATTTGTCACAATGCAGGGGCTTGTTAATTTTTTCTGATAGCCGGTAGGTTTCCCGCACATTTCGCAGCTTCGGGCATAAGCCGGATTGGCGTAGGAACAGGCTTCATTGATGCATAAATTGAATATGCATGTGCCGCAATAAGGGCAATACTCTCCTGATATATTGGCAATGTTCGTGTGACAGTTTATGCAGACAAGAGATCTTTTTTTGGAATCCATACTGACCATATCGGGATAATAGATGCGCCGGATTCCTTTTCTGCCTTCAGGCAGATAATGTCCGCATATTCCGCAATATTCGGCAAAGGCGGAAAAACGTATGTTGCCGCAGCGGGTGCAGCTTTCCACCTTCCGGGACGTGATTAAATCAAGCCTGTTGAGCCGGTTGAGCCTGCAGATAAGTGCGCTGTTTGACACATTCAGCCAGGCAGCCGCCTGGGAAACGGAATAATAATTTAAGGAGCAAAGCAGCTCCCTGGGCATTAGAAGTCGGGCAGCAAATTCATCGGCTTCCGCTTCATCCATATACTTTAATTTATCATTGCTGCCTGATTTACAGTTGAGTATGAGATGCTCCAAAACAATATGGCCGATTTCATGGGCAAGGGTGAAATTAAGCCGGCGATCGGAAGATTTTTGAAACGGATAGCTGAAACGGCTGCGGTTAATCAATACTGCGTAGTGCCCGGTTTTTTTGTCATAATGAGTGGAAGCATCCAGCTTGTCGGGAAGGCCCCTGACTACTTTTACCACTTGAATACCGTATTCACCCGTTTTCTTCATTTTGCATATCATTTCCACGCAATCAAGGGGCCATGTCTTAATATTGCCCTGCCGTATAAACTGCTTCAGCTTTAAATTTATATACTCGGACCGGTAATCAGGAACAGGTGGATGCATCTTGCCGGAACGGAGCGCCAAGAAGGAATTCATCTGTTGTCAGCCTTTCGCAGTAAGGAGTTGGCAATGGCCTTAATGGCTTCCACATCCTCCCGGGACAGCTCTCGGGAAACCCGGTATGCGATATTTGCCCAGTCACTGTCTGCCTCCTGCATTTCCCTGGCCTTCCTCACTATATCGGCCAGGCTTCCGTCATCGTCTTTAAAGATGTATTCGGTATAGCCGCTGTGATCAACCACTTCCTCCAGGTAGCCGGCCTTGTTCATCAAAACTTCATAAGGGATGCCCAGGTGAGGGGCTATTGCCTTCAACAAGGCCGGTGAGGGTTTCTTTCTGTCGCCGGATTCTACTTTGGAAATTTCCCCGTTGCTGAAGCCTGACATATCGGCCAGCTCCTTTTGGGTGATGCCCTTGTTTTTTCGCAGCTCCTTAAGATATTCTCCGAACTTCATACCATCCGCGTCCTTTCAGGCGAAGTAAATGAATACTATAACTATAATGTGCATAAATTTAGAACACTTGTTCTGGTTATATTATATGCTAAATATCCGGGTAATGCAAATCACTTTTAGGTGACAATTTCACAGACTACTGGCAGATAAAGGATCAAAAATGAAAAACGCCGCCCACAGCTTACCCCTCCTATCCCCTTTGGAGGAGGCAGTTCATTTTTCCAATTCACTTATATTGTTGTAAATAAGCAGTCCTTGCAATTGAATATGATGAATTCTATAAAATAGCAACTAGAGTAGCATTGTATATTGCTTTTTTAACAGACTTGTTTCCAATCGGAAAATTATTGTGTTTTTCAAAGAAATAATTTGACACTCGGAAATATACTTGCTATAATCAATATGCGAACATATGTTCTATTTATTGTGCTTTTATAAATAGAAATAAGGCAAAAAAAGAAATGGGAAAGGAAAGGTTTTTCAGCCTGTATGAATTCAATGACTAATGAGAAAAATCGGGAAAAAACCCGTATGGAAATCAACAATCTGGTTCAGCAAGCCAAGGCAGGCAGTAGTGAAGCAGCGGAGCAATTGCTTTCCCGATTCAAACCCTTAATCTATGCGACTATAAAACGGCATCATACCGGCTCGGAATGGGAGGATATGCTGCAATCGGCTGCACTTTTCCTGCTGGAAGGAATTAAAGACTATGACGCCCAAACCGGAATTCCATTCTTGGCCTATATTAAAACCAAGCTGAATTTTGATATCTATAATCTGTGCAGGAGGCAGCGCAATATCATGTCATATCATTTAGCAATTGGTAAAGACGATCCGGATCCATTGTCCGGGCTGGTGGATGAGAGTGCGGATATTCAGCTGCAGGTACTCAGAAATGAGCAGATAAATGCCTTACATGAAGCTCTGTCAGAACTGCAGCCCCGGCACAGGGAAGTAATTGTACTTTACTTTTTCAAAAATCTTACCTTGAAGGAGATTGCAAAACGAATGGGTATAAGCTATAAAACAGCCCAGCGTTATAAGGCCAGAGGGATGGAAAGGCTGGCCGGGCTGCTGGGCGAGTGATTGCGAGAAACAGGGGTATTCCCTTGAAATTTATAACAAGTTATATTTCACGGAAGTGTGAACTGCATGATTTACGATATATGCCAATCACCTTTCCCGGATTTAATATAAGTTTTGGATCAAATAATTGTTTAATTCCCTGCATTAATGATATGGGAGTATTTCCAATGGACTCCTCCAGGTAAGGAATTTTGGCATGGCCGATTCCATGTTCTCCTGATACCTGACCATTCAATGCAATTGCCTTATCATATAAATTTTCCATAATGCTACTACACTTATTTTTCCAAACTCCTTCCTCCAAATCATCTTTGCACAGGTATACATGAAGGTTGCCGTCACCTGCATGACCAAAGGTCCGGATCCTGATACCATACTGCTTCTCCAATGCATTTACATATCTTACATATTCTGCTACCTTATTCCTTGGCACAACAACATCGCATTCATCAATAGAGGTTGTGGAACTCTTAATAGCTTCAAGGAATACACCCCTGGCACCCCAGATGGATTCCTGCCGTTCTTCCGTATCAGATATGAATACATCAACAGCCCCTGCTTTAAGGCAAATATCGGCTACATCCTCGTAGATTCTTTCTACTTCCTCCCTTGATGCCCCATCGAATGTCAGCAGTAGATAAGCATCCGAAGATTTGTCGGGAAATTTCTTCCCCAAATACTCCTCAGCTGCCTCAATAACTTCTTTTTGCATAAATTCTATGGCCGTTGGCACTGATTTAGACCGAATAATTCCGGGAACAGCATCAATGCATTCCTCCAGACTATGAAAAGGAACAAGCAGGCTGATAACTGCTCTTGGTTCGGGAATCAGCTTCAGCATAATCTCTGTGACAACCCCCAGAGTGCCTTCTGAACCAATCATCAAATCTTTCAGACTGTATCCTGAACTGTTTTTGGTAGTATTGCCCCCTAATCTGACAACTTCCCCATTTGATAAAACCACCTTCAGTGCCATCACATAGTCTCGAGTCACACCATATTTTACTGCTCTCATTCCCCCGGCATTGGTCATGACATTTCCGCCAAGAGTTGCACTTTTTTCACCCGGATCCGGAGGGTAAAGCATGCCTCTTGCACTAACTTCCTTAATTAAATCCATCAATAATACACCGGGTTCTATGGTAACAGTCAGATTCTCTTCATCAAACTCCAATATCCGATTCATTTTTATCAAAGACAATACAATTCCGCCGTATATGGGCACGCATCCACCGCATAAACCCGTGCCCGAACCCCTGGGCGTGACCGGAATATTATGCTCATATGCGTATTTCATTATCGCAGAAACCTCATCTGTATCGGCAGCTTCCACTACTGCATCCGGTATATACTTTCCATATTCGACCATCTCGTCGTGGGTGAAATCCTCGTTGATTTGATCGCCTGTATAAACCCGTTCAGGGGAGCAAATATCTTTAAAATAGCTGATGTCATCCTTTGTTAATTTCTTATACTGCATCCATTATTCTCCCCTTTCTAATCATCCCGCATAATAAAGGGACGATTTCATATAGATCTCCTACGATCCCATAATGTGCTGTCTTAAATATGGGAGCATTTTTATTCTTGTTAATAGCGATAATACACTGGGCACTATTCATACAAGATGTGAACTGGACTGCACCGGATATGCCACAGGTGATAATCAACCTGGGCCGTACTGTTCTGCCCGATAAGCCTATCTGTTTCGTATAAGGTGCCCAGCCCGCTTCTACTAAAGGCCTGGTGACAGCTGTCTGACCGCCCAGCAGTTGAGCCAATTCCTCCAGCATTGCCAAATCTTTCTTGTCTCTAATCCCCCTGCCCCCGGCCACAATAACTTCCGCTTCTGATATGGACAGCTCTTTTTCCTTTGGTATGACATTAAGCACTTCAATACTGGATTTCATTTTGTTTTTCGGAAGAGAGCAAAATTCCAGCTTATCCTGCATTTCGCTTAATATACTAACAGGCAGGTTGATTTCTTTTTGAGCCTTTTCCATTACCTTGTAACGTACAGTTGCAAATTGAGGTCGGCTATGCTCCGTTACAATCTGTGCCATGATATTACCGCCAAAAGCCGGGCGAATCTGTATCAGATCACTGTTTTCCTTTACATCCAGGGTAGTGCAGTCTGCAGTTAACCCTGTACGAAATCGAGTTGCTACCCTGGGTGCCAGAGACCGTCCAACTGAAGTGGCCCCTACAAGGACAATAGAAGGCTTTGATCTAGTAATACAATGTTCAAAAGCGTTAGTATATATATCCCCCCGATAATATTCAAATTCCTTGTGGTCATATACAAACACCTTGTCCAAGCCATATTCCAGTAATCCTTCGGCTTTTTCCTTTATCTTATGGCCGATAAAGATGCAGGTTACCGGATGGTTCATCTTTGAGGCAAGTTCCTTTGACTTACCAATCAACTCCAAAGTAACAGGATGAATCTGTCCTTCCAGTTGTTCTGCGAATACCAGAATCCCCTTCCAATTGTTTATATTTGCCTTTTCCCTGATCCCATCGGTCGCCACGATAGCTTTACCAGGACAAGTTTTAAGGCAAATCCTGCACATTTTGCATGCTTCATTAATAACAACTCTGCCTTCAATAATATCCATAGCCCCAAAGGGACAGGTTTCTATACATTTGCCGCATAAATCACATTTATTTTGATTAATTGAGAGCATACCCACTACTCCTATTTGTATATTTATCATTTAGTAACATCATTCAAATTTATCTAAGTGCTCTTTCCTTTTCCAGTATGGCATATAGCTGCTTTGTCAATTGCTCTCCCGAACCTTCCAATATTATTTGATCCTTGTTTGCCTGAGGCGGGAAAATACTTTCAACCTTAGTTGCTGAACCTAGCAGACCATAGTTGTTTGCATTTTGATCCACAAAGTCCTTTAATGTTAAAATGTTTACTACTTTATTCTTTGTTGCCAACTTTTTTCGATATGATGGAAGCCTTGGTTGTATGATGTCTTTGTCAACGGTGATAAGGCAGGGCCACTGCATCCTGACTATCATAGAACTTTCCGTCATATCCTGCTCCACCACGACTCCGTTATGATCTACCTCTTTAATACCCTTAACCCAGCTTATATGCGGAATTCCCAGATACTCTGCCAAGGCAGGACCAACCTGTCCGGTATCTCCATCTGTGGTTTGCTTTCCGCAAACAACTATATCAAACTCACCAATGGTTTTTATACCCATAAAAAGCGTATAGCTCGTAGCCAATACATCAGCACCTGCAAATTTTTTATCGGAAATGAGAAAGCCTTCATCCACACCCATCATGTAGGCTTCACGAATGACTGCTTCCGCCTGCAAAGGGCCCATTGTTAAAGCTGTTACACTGCCTCCTGTCTTTTCCCTTATCCGCAGAGCAGTTTCAATGGCATATAGATCGTATGGGTTTAACTTACTGTCAACACCATCTCTCTTCAGAGCTCCTGTCTGTTCATCCACTTCAACCTTGTTGGTTCCCGGTACTTGCTTAATGCAAACCAGAATTTTCATATGCGGACTACAACCCCTTTGTTTCTTCTTTTCTATAAATTCTATTAAGAAAAACCCTTCAACCCAATGGTTAAAGGGCATTATTTCCAATATTAATGATGCATATCAAATCTTACGTTTTAATGAACCGCCTTTAATAGCATCCAGGGATACTGATATTACAAGCACCAAACCGATAATTATATCTTGCCAGTAGGAACCAACGCTTAGCAAACTCATACCGTTTTGAAGTACAGCCAGAACCATGGAGCCAAGAAATGTCCCAAAAATTGTACCCTTACCACCCGTTAAAGCAGCGCCGCCAAGTATAACAGCGG
This sequence comes from Clostridiales bacterium, assembly GCA_012838915.1. Classification (GTDB taxonomy): domain Bacteria; phylum Bacillota; class Clostridia; order Caldicoprobacterales; family DTU083; genus DTU083. The sequence continues at coordinate 1,378 of DUOI01000011.1, read as the reverse complement.
ACAAGGCTGTCATATTATAAGTCAAAGCTGCATTAGGCATACCGGAACCGGTTTGCGCAGAGAGTAATATGCCGGATACTCCTGCCATCAGCCCATTGAGCAAATACAATTTAAATCGCAAGGAATTAACCTTTATACCTGCCAAAAAACTTGCCTGTGCATTGCCGCCAACCAAATAAACATTCCGTCCGAAAACAGTGTACTTTGAAAGAAAGTGAAATATCAGGTATGTTGCTATCATAATAATAAGCGGTAATGGAATACCAAAGACATATCCGCGCCCCAGGAAGACAAAACGTGGATCAGATATTGGCAAACTTTGGCCGTCTGAGATCAGAAACGCAAAACCACGCAATGCTTGCATTGTTGCAATAGTTGTAATGAATGCGTTCAGCTTTAATTTTGTAATAAAAAAGCCGTTTATGGTACCACATAAAATTCCGGTTACCAATGAAGCTGCGCAAACCATTACCCAGTTAGCGCCGGTGCGCGATACTACTGCAGCTACCATTCCCACAACAGCAATCTGCGACCCAATAGATATATCTATCATTCCGGATATATTGATAAGTGTTATACTGCATGCTACACAACTAACAATTGCCGCATATAAGCCTATATTCAAAAAGTTTTTAACTGATAAAAAATATGGCGAAGCAAGCGTGAAAAAAAGAATAAGCACTATCAACGCTATTATTACGGTTAACAAAGAAGAAACATCACCTAATATATATCTTGCTCGATCCAGAATGTTTGGGCCGGCTGATTTGTTGGTATGATTTGCTTTTTGCATTGTTCTATCCCCCAATTGCATATTGAACCACCTTTTCCTGATTGGCTTCCTTAGCATTTAAGAATCCTGAAACTTTGCCTTCGAACATCACCATAATATTGTCGGACATAGCTAATAACTCAGGCATTTCAGATGTGATGATTATTACACACTTATTACTTTTGCACAATTGATTTAAAATTTTATAGATTTCTGCTTTTGCGCCCACATCTATGCCACGCGTAGGTTCATTTAAAATTAGAATGTCCGGGCTGAGTTCAAGCCATTTTGCCAATACTACTTTCTGTTGATTACCGCCCGATAAGGACTCAACCAGCGTTTCAACAGAAGGTGTTTTTGTGGACAGCAGCTCAATCCACTTTTTGCTGATGTCGTTATCTTTCTTTCTATCTGTAAAAATTTGTTTTGATTTGGTATAATGAGCAACCATTGTGTTAACTGCAACGCTTTGATTAAGTATTAAACCTTCAGTTTTGCGTTCAGCGGGAACATAAGCAATGCTTTTTGTTATTGCGTCCATAGGTGTCTTTACCTCAACCGGCTCGTTATTTATATAAATTGTACCGGAATGTATATCATCCTGGC
>DUOI01000130.1 GCA_012838915.1 Clostridiales bacterium | reverse complement strand
GCTGAATTAGCGATTCCTCATTATTCGAAACCTTACCCTTTCTTAAGCGTTAACTATATTTTACCCCAGAAAATGCCTTATATCAACCTGATGTTTGATTATAAAAACAAATCGGCATCATAGCAGGCTGAAAGCTCAAATTGCATCAAAACAATGAATATCATTTCTCTGCCTTATTTTCAAATATGACTTCCTGCAATTTTCATCATGAATAAATCAGCAAATATCACTTGTTTGATTGTCTGTTCCTAAGCTTTTTATAAGCATTATTCAATGATTCAACCAATAAAAAAACATTCGTAATAGGATCATCTTGAAGCTTACCCATTTGCGCCTTTTGTTCCCAAAGCTGCTTTGATGTTCGAATAGCAAAATCCTGGCGTTCTTTCAAGAGATTATACATTCCTGTTGTGCCATGTGTATAGCAGATACCTAAGTAGTGTCCCCTGAAAAATGGTTTTTTCGAAAATCTCCAAGTGTTTGAATATATATTTTTAGTTCCTTGACAATTTCATACCGGTTATTCGTGGCCACTATCCCCGGTATTACGTATATCTTACCGCATTTAACAGGTTATAGGTCAAAATACCCCAACCAACCCATGTGCTTGTACCGCTGTGCCCACGGGAAAGACTACGGTCAAGACCGTATTTCCGTTTAAGGAGACTGATTTTTGCTTCCGACCCTGCTCTCCATCGGACCAGGCTTCTAAACCATCGGCTCTTTTCCAGTTCCGAACGGGCTTTGGATTTCTTCCCCTTGGCAGGTATGGCTACTTTCTTTACCCCGGCATCTTTAAGTTTGCTTTCATTGTCCTTAGCGCCATACCCCCGGTCAGCAGTTACAGCATCAGGTACATGCCCAAAGGTTTCTTCGTGACGGCCTACAGCATCCATCAGAAGCGAATCATCTGCAGGATTACCCTTGTAGACTTCATAGTTGGATACAAAACCTTTTTCACATTCTTCAATCTGGGCTTTGTAGCCAAACTCAACCTTTGCACGGAGTTTCCCTTTTTTAATAGGCCGGGCTTCCTTGTCATGAATACTTACAATGCGGTCTTTAATATGTGTATTGCCCGATTGTACTTCCTCTGTCTGCTTGATGATTGCAGCTACCGTATCCAGGGTGTCGGAAAGTCTTTTACTCAAACGCCGGCTTTCCTCAGTATCTTTTTTGCCCAGTTTATCCAATACTTTGCGACCGGCTTTATGGCTTTCCTTGGCTGTTTGGACCATCTCATCGACAATAGCTTTTACTTCCTGCTGAGATTTGCCAGTCCGGCGGTTTAGCACCTTAACCACTTTTAAAAGCTGCTGTTTTACCTTCCGGGCACCACTCCTGAAACCATTAGTTGCCTCTTTACTCACGCATTTTATCTTTTTAACTGTTTTGGCAACAGCATCAACGCAATCCTTTAAAAGGTTTGCATCTGAAGGATAGTGGGTGTTTGATTCCACCACCGTAGTATCTACACGAAGTTTTCTGCCACGGATAATCTTTCTTTGGGTGAGATGTTTCATAAGCTTTTGATTTAATTCCTTAATGACATCTTCACCGTACTTTTGATTTAACTTTATCAATGTTGTACTATCCGGAGCGCACTTATCCAGGGGAATGCGGCAGAATTTCTTGAGAATGAGACTATCATTTACTTTACTCTCGAGTGTTTCATAGCCCCATACAGTTGAGTATTTCAATACCATCAGCCTTATATATGGCCTGATTGGTACTGAGCCCCTACCGATAGTCACATTGAATCTCTCGATGAAAGGTTCTTCAAAACTTTCATCCTTAAGGATCTGGTCTACCTTTTCAAGATCTGCCGGTAGTTTGAGAATTTCCGGCGGAAGCAGTGACTCAATAATAGATACTTGATTTGCTGCAATTTCGGGGTAGTCCAATCGTAACATTTATTTGCACCTCTCATGATTTTGAATATTTGTTGTATAATGTATATATTCGACATTTTACATCAAAAATCCTGTTAAGATGCTGATTTTTCAAGGTTCAAAGTCCCTGTTTTTCAGGGGACACTAAGTAAGTATTTCTATTAAATTCGCAAAGTCTGAGAGGTAAAAAAAAGATGCTACTTCGAGCATCTCTCTTAATCCATATTATTAAGGGTCATGGTTTGATATTTCGGGGACATGTCTGCCGGTTTTCTTTCGCTGACGAACACATTCGGTCAGTAGATACTCGATCTGCCCGTTGATAGAACGAAAATCGTCTTCAGCCCAAGCTGCAATTTCCTGGTACAGCTTTGCAGATATGCGCAGAGGAATCTGCTTTTTCTTGTCACTCATTTTAGTACAGAGTTCCGCTGTTAACAACGGGCTGGGCATCTCTGTTTCCACAAAGCACTACAAGAAGGTTGGATACCATAGCGGCCTTCCGCTCCTCATCGAGTTCTACTATACTATTTTCATTAAGCTTCTCCAAAGCCATTTCTACCATGCCAACAGCCCCGTCAACAATCATCTTTCTGGCATCAACAATGGCAGTGGCTTGCTGCCTTTGCAGCATGGCTGCAGCAATTTCCGGTGCATAAGCAAGGTAGGTAATGCGGGCTTCCAAAATCTCAATGCCTGCTGCTTCCACCTTTTCTTGAATTTCCCTGCGTATTCTCTCTGCTACCACGGAGCTGGAGCCTCTGAGGCTGCCTTCATCCGGTATACCGTCTCCTGTGGTGTCAATGCCGGGAGCAACATCGTAGGGGTAAATTCGGACAATGTTTCTCAATGCACTGTCACATTGCAGAGACAGATATTCTTTGTAATTATCAACATTGAAAACAGCCTTGGCTGTATCCACTACTCTCCACATAACCGCAATGCCAATCTCAATGGGGTTACCCAGAACATCATTTACTTTCTGTTTGGAATTGTTTAATGTCATAATCTTAAGTGAAATTTTTTTGCTTGCCGGCACATTGACTTGTGTTCTGTTGCTGTCACTGCTGCTGTCCACATCTCCACTCTGACCAAGGCGGGTGCCGGCAGCGGGGTTCACCGCCGTAGAAAACGGGTTGACATAGTAAAAGCCCGGCTCCCTGAGTGTTCCGATGTATTCCCCAAACAGGGTGAGCACCAAGGCCTCCTGGGGCTTGATAATTTTCAGCCCGAGAAAAGGGATAAATCCGATAACCAACCACAAAATCCCCACAACAAGCGGCAGCACACCAATATTATTTTGGCCGTCCAGGAGAATTCCTCCCAGAATAATCAGGCCAATGGCTGCCAGATAAAGAAGAATAAAAAAAATCAACATGGGCATCCCATGCTTTGCTTTCAAAGTTTTCTCTTCCATAGCTCTCCTCCTCCTAATATTATTTTGATTATATTTGATATTAATATGATATCACTTATGTAAAATTTATGCAATACATAAAGGATATTACATAAGAAAATGACGCCCTTATTAGACGTCAATTATAACCAAAAAAACCAACAAAATATTATATTCTAAGAAGCTTCATCACCTCTTAAGTTGAACTTCATGTTCATATACCTCCATCTCCTTCAGCCAGGAAGTACCTACACTTTTACCTTCCGTCATGCACAGGTAATCCCATACCGCACCGACCGGCAGGTTCTTGAACTCCTCCATGAGTGCCAGCCTTCGGGTAAGGTCATTCTTTATCTCTGCTTCCTTCAATAAATGGCTGGGCTCCAGCAGCACCTCAAGGAGAGTCCTGCCTGCGGCACGAAGACCGATAATCCATGAGGATACCCTGTTGATGGTGGCATCAAAGAAATCCAGCCCCAGATCAACTTTCTTGTTAAACAAGTCCTGTCTTTTTATCTCCTGCAAAACTGAACGCAGATCATCATTGGTAATCAGGCAATGGTCACTGTCCCAGCGTACTCCACGGGTCAGATGCAGATTGATGGATTCAACGAAAGGATAGAGTGCAGTAATCTTATCTGCTATATCCTCTGTCGGATGATAGTGGCCGGTATCCATGGTAATGCCAATACCTTTTTTAACAGCATAAGCAATGTAGAAATCATGGGAGCCTACTACAAAGCTTTCTGTTCCTATTCCAAAGACCTTTCCCTCCAGTACATCGCGCATATTCTCTTTGTCATAGGGCGTATCCAGGATTCTATCCAGGGAATCAATCAGGCGCCTGCGATAAGCACCGCGATCAGCAGGTAAATCCTTGGTGCCGTCAGGTATCCAGGTGTTGTTGATACATACCTGGCCCAGCTCCCTGCCGATATCATTGGCAATTTTCCTGCCGTTAATCCCGGCCTGGATCCAGTACTGCCGTACTGTTTCATCATCAGATGCAAGAGAACAGCCGTCTTTCATCATGGGATGTGTGAAATAGGATACATTAAAGTCTATTCCCAAGCCGTGTTGCTTAGCCCAGTCTATCCATTTGCGATAGTCCTCCGTATCATATTCATTCCGTTCTTTTTTTTCCTTTGGCTCGGCATACATGGTGTGCAGGTTCAGTTTGTGCCTGCAGGGGGAAAACTTGAAAGCCTGTTCCAAATCCTGCCGCATCTGATCCCCATTTTCTGCCCTTCCTGGGTAATTCCCCGTAACAACATTTTCACTGTGAATACCCTCAGAGCCTTCAAACCCTCTCACATCATCGCCTTGCCAGTTATGCACGGAGATTGGAATGGACTTAAACTTTTCAATTGCCTTGTCCACATCCACATCATAACGAGCATATATCTTTTTTGCATTTTCATAGTTGGACAAAATAATCTCCTTGTTCATGGTGGACTCTCCTTTCTTGTGAATTATTTACTTAATAAGGAAGTGCGCCTGATCTTATATTATGTCTGAATTTTTTAAATATTTTATATACCCATCATACCATATTTTGTACATATTTCCATATAGGATTTTTATTCTATTGACATGCGCCTGAAACGCAGCATTAATTTGCAGTAATATATCTATATAAAAATTAAATTTCACATGAATAAACTTCAATCCATTGGAGACGTTATACATCATACCGGGTTGGATTATTTAACAGAAAGAAGGGTTTACATGGATGAACCGAATGTCAAAACTTTGAATGAGTTGCTGAAAGGAGAGCATATGGCAATACAGGGCTATGAAAGTGTTATGCCATATCTTAAAGGAGATACGAGAAAGCAGATCACTTATTTACTGAAAGATCATAAACAGCATGCCATGGAATTGACTGACCGCATTACAGCGCTGGGCGGAGTGCCGCAAGAATCCACCGGAATTGCCGGAATTATGTCTCAGACAAAACTAAAAGCAGAAGGTATAATTCGGGACGAAAAAAGCATGCTGAGAAAGTTATATGACGGTGAGGATCAGGGTATTGCTGCAGTAGAGAAAATCATCAAAGGGGACTTGGATTCTGACAGCCGTGAGATGGTGGATAAGATTTTAAGGACAGACCATGATCATCTTAAGAAATTGCAGCAGATGATTCAGTGAAAAAGCACATGAGGAAAGTTGATACAGGCAGCACCCGGCATTTTCATTCCAGATCCACCCATTCCACGGTCAACTCTGCATCTGTAATGTTAATCCTTCCAAGACAAACCGGTAATCGGAATCTTCTGGGCCCTGCACTGCCGGGATTGAAATATAGAACACCTCCCCGCCTCTCCTCGCTCGGAACATGGGTATGGCCATATATAACCACATCAATTCCCGTACTTATTGGATCAATATTAAGCGTCACAAGGTTATGCAATACAAAGAAGGATTTGCCTCCTATTTCCACCAGCTGCGTCATGGGCAAACTCCGTGCCCAGAATCCAATATCGGTATTGCCTCTCACTGGGTAAACCGGAGCTATTTTTTCCAAAGACTTAACTACCTCCGGACTGCCGATATCTCCCGCATGGATAATAACATCGCTTTCCTTTAAAGCCTCCAATGCCTGCCTTGATATCCTCCCATGGGTATCCGAAATAACGCCTGCTATCATTAAGTTTTTCCTTTCTTCAGAATCAATTGCGAATCGGCTAATCAATATGTTCCAGTACGTAATCAAAGAGCACCGGCTGAATAAGCGGATAAGTCTGCTCATCCGGCAGACGGTCAAACAACCCAATATTTGCGATTTCATAATGGGGCAGCTCTGACAGCTTATGAACCTCAGCAAAAAACAAATACCCGCCTGAAGTCTTACCATGCTTGGTTATGGTGTAAAATGACAGGAACTTAAGGAAAAAATCGGTTGCTCCGGTTTCCTCGTAAAGCTCTCTCCGGGCAGTAAATGAAGGATCTTCTCCGGGCTCAATATGTCCGGCGGGAATCTCATATGTGCTTCGTTCCTTGTGTTTTACAAATATCCATTTATCCCTGTACCTTGAAGCAATAATAACAATGGACATTTCAATGTCCCTGGGTTCATTTTTATGAAACTCCACTTTCAACTTGTTATCCTCCATTATACTGCCAATGCTGTAAAATTACCAGCCCGGAAAGATATATCCGGATACTGACTTTTTTGAATTAAGCCTTATTTTTCTTTATCAGCTCAACAAAGGCATTCACAACAGTCTGCAGGAATTGAACGGTTTCTTCATTATTTATTTTGCCGTTTTCATCCAACAGCCCTGCCGAATTTCCGATATAAGCTTCAGGTTGTTGTACTACAGGCATATTCAGGAAAGTCAGGGCTTGACGCAAGTGATGGTTAGCACCAAATCCACTGATAGCACCAATAGACTGGCTGACAATAAGTGCAGGTTTCCCATCCCAAATGCTCTCTCCATAGGGGCGGGATCCTACATCCAATGCATTTTTAAGTACAGCCGGTACAGAACGGTTATATTCAGGTGTAACAAATAATACGGCATTCATATTCTTCATTTTATTACGGAAAGCATTGTATTCAGCAGGTGCATTATTCTCTGCATCGTAGTCTTCATTATAAAAGGGGAGGCTGCCAATTTCTACAAATTCCAATTCATAATCTTCAGGAAATAGATTAACCATATTATTGGCAATTTTCCTGGAATATGATTCCCTTCTTAAACTTCCGACCAATACAGCAACTTTTATCATAATTCAATCTATCCTTTCGGTTTTTTTAGTTTAGTGTTTCCTTAAATTCACTATTATATTATTTATCCATATTTTATAGAAGCAAACACAAACCTCTGCAAACCGAAAGTCGGTAAAATCAGCAAAAATCAATTTGCACATCTGCAACTTCGGCATCGGTATTATTGTCAATAAAATCGCATATTTTTTCGCATGTGCTGTCTGCCAAAGCAGTACTGCCGGCAAGAAAAGCAATAGAAAGTATGATGGTCTGATGAATATCCTGAGCATCACTCTCTATTACTGAAACATTATATTTCTTGCGCAGTTTTTCACAAAGGCTTTTTATAACCTTCCTCTTTTCCTTCAAACTGTGTATCCAGGAGGCATACAGCTTAATTGTAACAATGCTTGTAATCATTGCAATTCCCTTCGTCCGTAGACTAACCGATCTTTAAAATCAAATCCACCCCGGAGTTTGCAAAGATAATCCGTCTGTCCTCAATTCATTTCCTGATCCTGTCTCCATTCCCGTACCGCTTCAACCATAGCCAGGTAACCCTCTGTCGGAACATAATCCGGAATGGAGTTGCCGGTACCGAATGCAATACCGCCATGGCCTTTAACCCTGTCCAGGCAGTCAATAACATATTCCCTGATGTACTCCGGGGTATGCCGGCAAAGAACATCAGTATCAATGCCGCCGAAATTAGCTATTTTATCACCGTATTTTTCGACCCATACAGTAAAATGTGCAATCTCATCCTCATTTGAATGCTTCGCATCTATATTGGCAATATCTATGATATCGTCAAACACATTGAACAGATTCCCGCAGGAATGAAGCAGGAACGGCTTACCCTTTGAATGAACCTTGTCCGTTATACGACGGTACTGGGGCAGGATATGTGTGCGTATATCGTCTTCGGACAGTAAAGTGGAGCTCTTGAAGCCCAGATCATCGCCAAAACGCAGTACACAATACACATCAGAGAATTCATCCATGAAGCGATTCCATATCCGGTAATGAACCTTTCCCATTACATTGAAGATATCCGCGAACAATTCTTCATCATCGCTTTTAATATAGCATAAATTAACATAACCTACGATATCCTGAACAGCTTCAAAAACGCCGTTTCCGACTCCGCCCACTGCCTTCATTCCCGGAGGACATGTCTTTTCAAAATTGCGTATATAGGGGGCATACATATCAAAAAAACGTTCGGGTATTTCATCCCAGGGATAACGTTCAAAGTCCTGCCTGTCCTTTATGCAGCCTTCCTTATGTTCGTAAAGTGCGCCTGAGCCAATGAGGGCTTTACAAACACTGAATTCCATAGAAGCCGTATCATAACCCATTTGTTTCCAGAAATCCCAATATTGCCGAAATCCCTCCAGGCTTTCTGATTCATCCTTGGAATAAAACAAATCATGGGGTTTGTTACCGGTAATTTCATTGATTACCTTTGCATCGATAATATGTTCATACAATGGAATTCTGTCCACCCAGTGATTGGCAGCAGCCTTGATCATATTATTATAATTTGGTTCGAAAACATATTTCTTAATTGGGTACATTCATCTTCTCCTTTGCTGCCCGTAAACTAACTTGCTTATTCACTGGCCAACCTAACCACAGGAGGCTCATCCTCTATGATTTCACTGAAGCGTCCTACCTGGGGGTTGTGAAAAAAGTTGTCGTTTACATCGTCATTAGCAGTCGAAACCTCTCCAACTATGGCATAGTCGGTCTCCGCCCAGAAGGCATGACGTACTCCCGGAGTCAGGGTAACCCTCTCTCCTGCCTGCAATATCAGAAGACGATCAACCGGCAGGTCTTGATATTCCCCGTTAACCTGCAGCCTTACACTGGATTCGTCTGAAAAGAATTGAATGACAAGCCTGCCGATGCGGCATATAATATCCTCTTTTTTGCTTTTATGATAGTGATCCGGTGTAACCTGATTCTTCTTAACATACATGATTTTTTCACAGTATTCCTTTTGCTCGGCAAGGTTGACGGAGGTAAGGCCGGTGGTTGTAAAATCTCCCAAACCAAAGTCGGTTACATCCCATTTGGGGTTGGGTGGAAGATGCCAATGATGTCTTTCAAAAGCAGTGCTTGCTTCCCGTATAGCGTTGTTGATTTCAGAACGTTTCATCTTATATACCCTCCTTATTGATTAACTATCTTAAATTTTACGATCTTACATTTTTGATTTGATCATTGCCGCCAACTCCGAATTCCTGTCCAGCTTCATCACGTTCTCTATTACATAATCCAGGCCCAAACTTGATATATCGGCTTGTATCTTCACAGCTGCCGGATCCTGCGGGTTGTCATATTTCAGTGCAGCAGCTATTCCTTCCACAATCTCATCCGGACGGAGTCCGCTGTCCATACAATATTTCGCTGCCCCTACCAGCCTGTCATTGGGTTTCAGCTTTCTTAGCGGGTCTTTGGCTACTCTTACTATGGTATCCTTAAGCGCCCTGTTGTGGAACCGTTTCAGCAGATCTTCCTTGTTGGCTTCGAGTTCATGCAGGGGGATCTGAGGATACTCCCGGGAAAGTGCATTCACAACCAGCTCCATTGCGCTCTTGGTTTTATCATAAATTGACCGGTCCCTGACAGCTTCAGAAATATATTCATACTGCTTTTGCCAGCCCAGGTACGCGCATATTGCATGCCCCATGTTATGCATGAAAAGCTTGCGTTTGGTATAAAAATCAAAGGGAGTGAAGGGCTTCAGCCCTGCAAGTTCCGGGATGGGGCCCTTGAAACCCGCCGAATCTACCGGCAGCTCCGAATAGGGCTCAACTGCAATAAAGGAAGGCGACTTTTTCCGTTCTTCCTCCGTCAGGGGAGGAACCATTCTGCCAATTGACGCCGCCACCAAACCCAGGTTTTTATCCGCCCATTCCTGCTCTTCCTTATTAAGCTTTTCATATATCATTTCTTTCATTCTCTTATCAGCATCCAACAGGTTTTCGGCAAGTATGATGTTTAACGGCTGATTGCCCCGCGTCATGCGCATTTTTATTCCATTGGCAATATTATCAATAATATATGGCAGGACATTTACACCAACAGCAGTTGCCATTATATCGCAGTCGGCAATTTCCTTAATTGCTTCTTCCGTATTTGCATCAACTGCATACACATTTTTTACTTTATCCAGCCTCTCAAAATCATCGGCCACAATCTTTACATCATACTCATGATGTTTATTGAATACATCGATAAGTGCCTTATCAATATCAAGGAAACACACTCTATATCCGCTTTCCGAAAAAACCTTGCCTATGAATCCCCTTCCGATATTCCCTGCTCCGTACATGACTGCTTTTTTCACTTGTCGCCCCTCCATCTTACAAAATCATTCTACGTCTGCTGTTTTTCATATTAGTTTTAACCCCAATCGGTTATTTCTTACTTTTTGAACTCATATATTGGTTTCATGGGTTTATCACAAATTAGACCGAAGCCATAACGGCCCCGGTCAAACAAATCTCCGGCCCTGTATCCCCATTATCGCATGCTGTTATAGAACTGCATTGTCTCTTCAAAAGACCTGACGCCTTCCGTAGAACCTTCTTCAGACAGCGAACAGGCGGCGGTGCCCACTCCTACTTTAAGCGATTCGGCAAGGCTCATGCCTTTGTATGCACCGTAGAGAACGCCTGCACAAAATGCGTCCCCTGCACCCACTGTACCTTTAATATACCCATCCGGCAGCCTTAAGCTGTCTATTTCGATATATTCTCCACTCTTATCCATGGCATATCCGCCTTCCGGTGCATGGATTACAGCCCAGGTGGAAACCCCCATGCTAAACAGCTCTTCCAGAGCTTTCTTCATGTTCTCCTTCAGAAGCCTGGTGCCATCATGCAGCAGAACACCGGTTGCCTGCTGTGCTTCTATTTCATTGATAATGCAGTAGTCCACATATTTAAGAGCAGGAGGAACGATTTTCTTGAACCTGTTACCCATTTCACTGACGATATCGATAGAAGTTTTGATTCCGCGCTCCTTGGCTTTGGTTAAAAGCCTTGCCATTTTTGTGCCATACTGCTCATCCTCCGCATCGAGGGCATCCAGCAGCAATATATAGCCGATATGCATCAAATCTACATTAAGCTTATCCCAATCGAAATGCTCCTCGCAAATCTCGGCATTGGCACCACGGAACTGGAAAAATGTTCTTTGCTTGTTTTTTAAGCTGCTCATTACAGCGGTAAAGGAGGTTTCACCTTTTTCCTTAATTCCCTCCATATTGATATTACTGTATTCACTCAGTTTCTCTTTGATAAGTTTCGCATTGTCATCTGTTCCTATCTGCCCGACAGCAAACAACGGCAGCTTTGGATCAAGTTTTGCAAGATCGATAATGACATTGCAAAGTGCACCGCCTGTTGTCTTTTTAATTCCATCCCTGATGGTGGTCAGCTCCCCTTCATTGGGATATTCGTCGATTGGATACAATAAATCCACTATAGCGTTACCTGCAATACATATACCCTTACTCATAGCCGGACCCCTTTATCTTAGAATTAAAAATAAATAAATACAATTATTAACAGTCTCAATAGTGATTGCCTTAAAACGGAGAATGGAGGTTTCAAATTTATCTTGTACAATATTATTATATATTTATTGCCAGGGCCATGCAACTATTTACCAGGCTTATGCAGCCCCTTCGTTGTTCAGGCAGATTGTATGATGAAAGCTCATTTCAGCCAATCACTATTTGAAATCAGACTTTGATAATGCATCAAACACCAGCGCAAGGCCTCCTATTGCAGCGCTTTTCTCTCCAAAAGTGAATCTGGCTTTTTGGGCTTCCCTGGCGCTGGCCGGGTAATCCCTTCCATGCAAATATTCGATTATCCTGTCATACAGCATTGGACATTTATCAATAAAATCTCCGCCAAAGCAAATCATCTGAGGACTCAAAAGGCTTAATGCATTGCCAATGCCTATGGAAGCATAGTAAGCACACCTTTTAATCGCTTCTATGCTTACAGAATCACCCTCATTTACATTATCAACAATATCCTGAAAGCTGGAGGGATACTTTGCTGTACTCTTATGCCCGGCTGCAAGCATTTCCTGTGCATATCTTATTGCAGCCTGGCCGTTGGCATGGACTTCAAGGCATCCCCTGCTTCCACAGGAGCAGGGATATCCGTCTATCTGTACAATGGTATGCCCTATATCCATGGACTCTCCTTCATTTTGTTGGAATATTTCACCTTTCAGGACCAAGGCACCGCCTATGCCTACCTCACCCATTATAACCCCAAATATCCTGTTTATGCCTGCAGCCTCACCAAACCAATAGTCAGACAGAACGGAGCATGAAGTTTCCTTGCTTACGTAAACTCTCAATCCCAATCGCTTTGAAAAAATATCCTTTATGGGCACATTTATCCACCCCGGCAGGTTTGGGGGATTTATCATAATTCCTTCTTTATAATTGCACGGGCCGGGGACGGCCAGCCCCACTCCCAAAATTTTATTTTTATTAACTCCAACATGACTGATTACATTTTCGATTAATGCAATCATCTGATCTATTATTGCATTTTTACCATCAGAAACATTGATTTCTTCGTGTTTGCTGTATAATATATTTGCCTTAAAATCGCTGATTACACAAATTATCTTGGATACTTCCAGTGAAAGCCCTATTGCATAACCGGCTTCAGCATTAAGTTCCAACAGGATAGGCTTTCTGCCGCTTTCAGACTCTCCCAGCCCTGATTCTATCGAATAATTCTTTTCTATCAGCTCGCTGATAATATTTGTAATTGTGCCCGTCGTTAACCCAGTGAGCTTAGCTAAATCCTTACGGGAAACGCTCCCTTCCCTTCGTATAACGTTCAGTACATTTCTGGTGTTTATTTCTTTCATTCTCTTGCTGTTAATGCGTAATGGAATCATAATTCCTCTCCCAAAAGAATTCTTGCTTTTCTGTCTGATATGTAACACAAAAGGGGTGCGGCACCCCTTTTGTTAATGCTTTATAGCTTATCCCTCAATCTGTTTGCAGTCTTATACACTTCTATGACTTTTTCAGGCGATATATCTGCTTGTATATTGTGTATCTGGGTAAATACAAAGCCGCCTCCCGGAGAAAATATTTTCATTAGCTCTTCCACTTCTTTGCGTATCTCTTCAATGCTGCCGAAGGTTAAAGTGGTCTGAGTGCTGATTCCGCCGCCCCAAAAAGTCAGGTGCTTTCCGAATTCTTTTTTAAGCTGCGCGGCATCCATATTCCTGGCCGACAATTGCACAGGATTCAATATTTCCACCCCTGCATCTATGAGATCGGGAATTAAATCATAAATAGCTCCACAAGAATGAATGAATACCTTAACATCGGGGAAATTATTTCTGACATACCGGTACTGTCTGCTGTGGTAGGGTTTAATCATCTCTCTGTACATTTTTACAGATATCTGAGCATTCTCCTGGGTTCCCAGATCATCTCCGAATTGGATAACATCTATATACTTACCTACAGCATTCAGATATTTTTCCAAATCCCTTAAATAAGCCCGGGTCAGTCTGTCTAAATAATAATGTATCAGATCGGGGTTAAGAGCCATTTCCATGAAAAAGCGCTCATATCCCCAGTCCGTTTGACCGGCCTCCAAAATATTGCCACCGAAGCTGCCCAGTATGGCGTAATCGGTTTTTTCATAAAGCTCTTTGGCCTTCTGTTCCAAATATGAAAGCTCTACATCTGTAATTTCCGGAACGGGTATTTTATCTATATCATCTATAGTTTGGACATTTGCATACGGGTGATGAACGACATCAAAATAATATCCGCCTTTGGGCATTCTTGCAATAACCGTATCGCCCCTGACTATGTCCAAATCACCATTACTGTTTTCTATTGGATTAAAATCATGAGGGTATAGGCAGTCCGATCCGTCCGCCAATTTTCCCTGCTTCCAACTGGAAATGTTAATTCCAAAGGCAGGTTCGTATCTATGCAGCTGGATCACATCGGCGCCCATGATTTTCATTACTTCTTCTTCCGGCTCAGCCAGTTGCTGGAAAATATCATAAACCTTGGTTTGTCCACCCTGTATACCTAAATGCTTCTTTAATTTATTATAGGCAATAGCATTAATGCCGGTAGACCTCATGGCTCCAAAATCTATAGGTACTTTATCGGGTTGCTGATGATTAAGAGCCAATCTTACACGCTCTCTTGAAGTGAGCTCTGCCATATTGTACCACTCCTTTTATATTACTATAATCTTCTTTTTTTGTACAGCCTGTTGTGTATCTATTCTGTATTTCTCCGGTTTGCGGGATGCATTATCCATTTATTCATTATCCTTGCGTTGAAGCTGTATTGTATTAACTAAAACAGCAAACAATATAATTGATCCCCTGACAATGTATTTTACATAGTCATCAACGCCAAGAAGTGTCATACCGTTTAAGATAACACCTAAAAATATGATACCAATGAATGTTCCCCGTGTTTTACCAATGCCGCCGTTAAGTGAGGCGCCACCGATTATTACTGCTGAAATAATATCCGTTTCATATCCCTTACCAAACTGAGGCGACCCTGCCATAACCTGTGAAGACAGTATAATACCCGCAAAGGCAGCCAGTACCTGAACAACCATCATGATCACAATCTTAACCTTATTAACATTAATTCCTGAAAGTCTTGCAGATTCGGGGTTTCCTCCTACAGCATAAACCTCACGTCCAAACCGCATCCTATTCATAACTATGGCAACGGCTATAAATACCAGTATTAACCAAACACCCGGCACCGGAATCCCCTGGAAATTTTCTCCCCTGAACAGCTGTCCCGCGCCGATAAAGGAATACCATTCTGATGAAATTGTAATAGGAAATCCATTAGACAATACCGCAGCGACACCATATATTACATTCAACATAGCCAGTGTAATTATGAATGAAGGTATTTTATACCTTGTTCGTATAAACCCATTGATAAAGCCGATTAATGCTCCTGTTAGCAATGATACAGCTATGCCGATTACTACCGCAAATTCAGGTGCAACTCCAACGCCGGCCAGCTTGTTTGAAACAAACGCTGTCAACACCGCGGATAGAGCTATGGTTGAGCCGACGGACAGATCTATCTCCCCGCCTATAATTACCATGGTCATTCCAAATGCTACAACTCCATTTATTGCCATGCTCCTGAAAATACTAAGAAGGTTGTTAGGTGTAAAGAATCCATGTGCAGATACGCTCAGGATTATTGCCATAATTACAAGCAGGATTTCCATCATATATTTCTTGAAAATTTTATCCAAAGCCAGCCTATTTGCTTTTGAGCCCATAGCATTATTCCCCTCCCATACATATTGAATAAAGCCCTTCTATACTTGTTCCTTCCGGGATAACTTCATCCGTGATTTTTCCATACCGCATAACTATTATTCTGTGGCAAACCTCCAGAAGCTCTTCCAGCTCTGAAGACACAACAATGCTTGAAATCCCCTGTCTTGAAAGTTCCCACATAATTTTGAATATCTGCTGTTTTGCGTTTACATCTATGCCCCTGGATGGTTCATCAAACATCATGAGTCTGGGCTGATTATTAAGCCAATTCCCCACTACCACCTTTTGCTGATTGCCCCCTGATAATGAAGATACTTCGGCATCTATATCCCCAAACTTGATTTGAAGTCTGTTCACTTGATTCCAAACAAATTCCTCTTCTCGCGCTTTATCAATAAACAGGCCGTTTGATATCCTCTTAAGGCTTGCAACGCAAAGGTTATCCCTTATGGAAGCAATTTGTATTAATCCCTCATGCTTTCTGTCTTCAGGGGTTAAGCCCATTCCCATCTCTTTCATTTTCTGGGGAGTAGGCCGTTTCACTGCCTTACCATCAAAGATTATTTCTCCCTCATCATATTTATCTATTCCAAAGATCGCACGCAATAACTCAGTTCTTCCCGACCCGAGCATTCCGGCGATTCCAAGCACTTCACCTTTATAAAGATCAAAGCTGACATCCTTGACCTTCTTGCCCATAGTCAAATTTCTTACACTTAGCACAACCCGGTCTTCATGCACCAGGTCTTCAGGCCTTCGCTGTACCTCTACTTCTCCAAACATCATTCCGAGTATTTGCTTTTTGCTGGTATCTTTCATGTCTACTTTTCCTACCAGGACACCATCCCTCAGTATGGTGCATGTATCTGCTACTTCCCATAATTCCTGCAATCTATGTGTAATATAAATAATTATGACGTCTTTCTTTTTCAGTTCTTTTATCAAATCAAACAGTATTTCAGTTTCAGCTTTAGAAAGCGATGATGTAGGCTCATCCAGAAGTATTACCTTTGGATCTGTGCTCATGGCTTTTGCAATTTCTATCATCTGGCATTGCCACATGCTCAGGTTATATATTTTTTCCTTGGCATCAATATCAATCTTCATTCCCTTTAGCAGTTTTTCCGTCATATCATAGGTCTTTTTCCAGTCTATGAACTTCCCCTTCATAGGAAATCTGCCTAAAAACAGGTTTTCAGCAACGGACATACCTGATATAAGACTCAGCTCCTGATAGACCGTAGCAATTCCTTTTCCGATGGCTTCATCGGGATGACTAAATTCCATCCTCTCGTCATCCAGATATATCTCTCCGGACGTAGCCGGCTGTGCACCATTGATGATCTTTACCAGAGTTGATTTACCGGAGCCGTTTTTCCCTATCAGCGCATTTACCTTTCCGCTTTCAAAGAAGGTGCTTACGCGATCAAGGGCTAATGTTCCGGGAAATCTCTTGGATATATCCTTAATTGTCAATATACTCATAACTATTCCTCGCAATCTCCCTTGATTTATACTTAAAAAAGGGAAGAGAAACTCTTCCCTTTTTATATCAAGATCAAAGTCAGTCTGCCATTTTCTCCATGAGGTCCTGCTTGAATTCTTCCACTTCTTCAGGGTTCTCTCTGGTAAGAACAACACCGGGAACTATGATAGTTTCACCTTTTTGATCAAAGGAGCCTTCCAGGCTGGCTATAAGCGCTTTCATGGTCTTAATACCGATATTGTAAGGATCCTGGCCGGTTACAGCCTGAAGGATATTGTCTTCGGACTGGAGCAAATCGATAGTCTGTTCACTTGCATCTGTACCAAAGGCAACTACCTTGCCTGCAAGACCGGCATTCTTGATGGCCATTGCTGCACCAACTGTGCCGCCTTCATTTGCTGCCCACAGGATATCGATGTCAGGATTACTTGTCAGCATATCGCCGGCAACAGTGATAGCCTTGTCCTGCATCCAGGCATCCTGATCGGCGACTATTTCAACACCTTCCATGTCTTTCAGAGCATCAACAAAGCCCTGATATCTCTGACCGGACTGCTCCGCAAGAAGGGATTTGTACTGAAGGATACCTATTTTAGCCTTACCATCAAGGTTTTCTTCAATATACTTTTTGGCAGCCAAACCGGTAAGATTACCCAACTGATAGTTATCCGATGTATAACAGGCTATCATCCAGTCTTCAGATCCAAGATTGGAGTTGGAAAGGGAGATAGCAAGACCGGACTTCGCTGCATTTCTCAAAGGCTCAAGTGAAGCCTCCTCACTGATAGGTGAGATAGCAATGCCTGCATAACCCTGGGTTACATAGGTGTTCAAGAATTCAACTTCTTTTGCAGCAT
>DUOI01000129.1 GCA_012838915.1 Clostridiales bacterium | reverse complement strand
TTTTCTCTGTCATTGTTTTTCTTAAGGGAGCTCTCTTAACGGGACCGGATATAATGCTGAAAGCCGGAAATCAGGCACATGCAGTCTCATGCAGCCCTGCAGCCTGTGGTTCTAGAGCACCAGCAAAATCAAAGGTATGGTTATAATAGAAAGAATCGTGGTGATGCTTACAAGCCTTGAAGCCAGCATCGTATCACCTCCAAACCTTGCAGGGTAAATGGCGGTATTGGCAGCTGCCGGCATGGCAGTGAGAATAACGCATATCTGCATGACTTCCTTTTGTAACGGAAGCAGCCTCAGCAATCCATATATCACCAATGGTGTGACTATCAGTTTCATAGCACTGCCCAGATATATCTCGCTGCCCCTCAGTATTCCGCGCAAAGGGACATCCGCCAGCAATGACCCCACTATAAGCATGGAAAGAGAAGGGGTCATGGAGCCTGCCATGGCAAAAGCCTCGGAAACCGGCCCGGGCAGCTGAATCTTAAGCAGAAACAGAACCATGCCCACTGCTACCGAAATAATTATGGGATGGGTTACAATGCGTTTCAGGGTATTTTTATCGCTTTTTCCCGTGAATATCATTACACCATAATACAGGGTAAGAATTTGGAAGGGTATATTATAAAATGCACCGTAAAAAACCCCCTTGCTGCCAAAAATGCTTTGCAGAACGGGAAAGCCCATAAAGCCGCAGTTGGAGAATATGGTCATGTACTTAAGCACATTGCGGACCGGTTCCTTATATCGCAGATAAGCGAATTTCGCAATTACCATTAAAAACAGGTGTATCAAGAAGGACAGAACAAACAGCAGAAATGCATTGCGAAGTATTTCCTCAGACAGCCCGAAATTAAAAGAGGTGAGAATCTGAAGCGGCAGGGTAACCTGAAGCATCAGATTGGAAAGCTTGCCCGGCATATCTGCAGTGATAATGTTGCGTTTCCTGGCATAAAACCCGACAAAAAGAATCAAAAAAAGAATAATGACCTGATTAATTACTACATTTATCTGCATAAACACCCTCAACATTCCCTATTATTTAAAACACTAAATTATATTATAACATAGAGAGTTACAAATTCCCAATACTAATAAATTAATGAATTCCAGTTTTTCTATGCCAGTAATAAGGCAGGAACAGTCAGGAGAATCAAGGGAACATTCATTATAAGAAAGTTTTGAATGGCAAATGGAAAGGTATCCTTCTTGGTCTGTCGTTCCAGAAACCTGGCAATATTCTTTCTGATGGGAATTACGACAAGCAAAACGGGAATTGCAGTCAAGGGCAATATCCTCAGGATTAACAGCAAAAGGATGTCAAAAAAGGCAATATAATAAAGCATCTGAAACAATACCAGTGATCTTTCCCTGCCAATGTAAAGGGGCAGAGTGTAACGGCGGTTTTCCAGGTCATCCTCCATATCACAGATATTATTGGCCAGCATAATATTGGATATGCCCATAAATGCCGGCAGAGATACCATGAACAGCACTAAAAGCTCAATCATATTCAAAGTTATTTGCAGCATACCCTTTTCATAAGCAACCTGAATCAGATTCCCGTCTACTATATGGATATATGCCGACAGCAGTAAAATAACAAATCCCATAAACAGGCCTGAAAAGATTTCGCCCAGGGGCATGCGGGAAATGGGAATTGGTCCAAAGGTATACAGAATTCCGACGGAAAACGAAATAATGCCGATGATTAAGACCACTACAGAAGTATTCAGGTAAAGCAAAATACCAAATCCGACAGCCAAAACCAGCAGGATCAGTATCACCATCCGCACAGAAAATTCCGTTAAGCCATAACGAACAATAGCATTGTGCTTTTCATAACCAAACCCTTCTGTTTTTTTTGCTTTTTTGAAGTCCAGGTAATTGTTGATTGCAGTTGTGGCCATATCAAAAGTCAATAGTGAAAGCAGCATCAGAAGGAAGTTTCTCCAATTAAATTGTCCGTATCGATATAAGGCGAAAACTGAACCCAGCAAAAAAGGGGTTATACTGGCAACCTTTGTCTTAATTTCCACCAGCTTCAGAAAACTTTTCAATCCCATTACTTATCAGCCTTCTTCTTTAGTGTATTGCTTTGGATATTCTACCAGACATTCCACTTTGTTACAAGCACCCTTCCTTCATTTTTCCATAAAAAACGGGGCGTACAGAATGCCCCGTTTAATAATTATATATTTTTAATCTTGCTGTGCAGAAGGTTATTTCCTGTATCTGCCATAGGTTTTGGCTTCCTCTACCATGACCTCAGCATTGCGAAAATCAGCATTGGCGGGATACTCACATCCTGTTGCCAGAATAAAGCCGCCGTCTTTTTTGTATATATCAATCTGATTCCGGCATTCCTCCCGAACCTCTTCTTCCGAAGCATGAATAATCCAGGTGGGATCCACATGTCCGATCAGGGTGGTAATATGGCCGTATTTTTCCTTTAATTCTTCCCGGGTTTTACAATCATCAGGCAGGTGCAGGAATGAAATGGCCTCCGGCTTCATGGCTTCGATTTGAACATCGAAATAAATACCGTTACCGCAGTTATGAATCATAACCATGCAGTTTTGGTCATGGATATGCTGAGCCAGGTCTTTTACATATACGCCCTCGAATTCCTTCCACATTCCCTTGCTCATAATGGATTGGCTTGCAAACAGTGTGTCCACCATAATTGCATTGACACCCGTCGATATCAGGGCATCAGCATAATCCTTCAGTGTCTCTGTAATAGCCGCTACCGCTTTTTTAACGGCATCCGGATCATCCAAAATGTCCATAAAAATATTAGCCTGACCACGCAGCATGCTCAGAATACCCAATGGTCCGAAAACAAATGCTACTACCGGGTATTCCTTACCCTTGGCCTTCACCAGTTTATCACAAAGCTTTACATGCTCCGTCATTCTTGCGCCCTTTTTAACGTCAATGGGCTCTACTTTGCCATAATCCTCGATGTCTTTAATCATGTAGTTGTTGAAATTTGGATGGGCTGCTTCGTTTTCAGGAAAAACAAGTTCCTGTCCAAAGTCCGCCGCTTCCACTGATAAATCGGTGAGGGTTACGATTGTGTCCAAGCCGAATTGCTCGGTAACCTTGCAATAGGCTTCCGCTGTAATATCTGCATTCAATGCCCAGTCCTTGTAGCCGGCATTTACCAGTTTCCTGGATATCCCGCACAGCAGGGGATACACAGGTACCCGGTCAGCTTCCTTGTGCTGTAAAGTCAGCGCCACTCTTTCCAATGCCGTCATCTCTTCTGCTCGATTGAAATTCATTGCCTTCCCTCCATCTGTTCATGCCTTTTTTCCTTTGGTTACTGCTTTACTTATATTATGCCTTTCTGCATATATTATAAGTAGTGCAAATCAAGCAAACAAGGCTTTACAGCCATGGAGGCAAGATTCTACCTCTTATAAACAAAGAACTCCAATTTGCCGGAAAACAGCTGCCAAAAAGTAATAATATGGGATATATTCCTCATTATGACGCCGCCTATCTGCGAAAAAATGCGGCCGTCCGGAGGATTTAAACGGGTAAATGGAAAATCTTGCGATATCCTGTATTCTAATCAATGAACAGAAAATGGATGCAAGCCGCTTTAATAACACCAGAACTCAGACAAAACAGCGGATACCTGTTCTGAAGAGGTAACCTTGAGATAGTGTTGCCATTCTTCCGGATATTGCTTTATATACCGTTTGTGTAAAAAGCGATCATCCAACAGTAAGACAAAGCCTCTGTCATTTTCCGTCCGAATCACTCTGCCTGCAGCCTGCATCACCCGATTCAACCCGGGCAGCATATAGGCATACTCAAAACCCCGTCCATTTAATTTCCTGTAGTATTCCGATATCAAGTCCCGATCCACCGATAGCTGAGGAAGGCCTACCCCTGCCACAATTGCTCCTGACAGGCGGTCCCCCGTTAAATCGATTCCCTCGGAAAAAATGCCCCCCATAACAGCGAAGGCAATCATTATCCCGGTCGGAATCTCTTCGAATGCGTCCAGAAATTCTTTACGTTCATTGTCATCCATTCTGCTGCGCTGTACAATAATGCGATCCTCCGGCCGGTTTGCTTTATAAACCTCCAACACATTATTCAAATACTCGAAGGAAGGAAAATATACCATATAGTTACCTGGTTTCAGGCTGACAGCTGCTTCAATATATCGGGCAATGCCCTCATAGCTGTTCTCTCTGTCCCGATAACGGGTGGAGATCTCACCTGATATCATCAGACAGAAATTTTCAGGTTGAAAAGGAGAAGGCAGGCACAGCAGCCGGTCATCCGGTTCACCACCCAGGATTTCCTTATAAAAGCTCATGGGCTGTAGAGTACCGGAGAAAAAAACAGCACTCCTGTTTTTGTTGCAGGTCTTCCTAATAAGGGAGGATGGATCCGCACACAATAACCTTATGTATACATCATTGCCCCTTCGGGACATATAGGCTGTATACCGTTCATCAAACAAGTCTGCTGCTGCCAGAAATGCTCTGCATTGAAAATATAGATCCGTCATGTTATCCGGTATGCTGCTTCGGTTCTCTGAAAGAAAATTCCCCAGTTCCCCGGTAAACTCCCCCACCAGGGAAACCAATTCACCGGGAAGTTCAACTACCCGGGTACCGTAATTGTTTTCAAAGGTATTGCGGATGGCTGTAAACCATTTATTTACCGCTTGAAACTTCTGGTATACCGGCAGGACTGATTCCTTCCAAAATTTCCTGTATGGCATGAATAATTGCTTGAACAATTCAGCCGAATACATATCCCTGGCCCGGTCTGCCAGATTATGAGCCTCATCCACCAGCAGAACATATTCTCCCCCGGCGTTAAAAAAACGTCGAAGATAGGCCCGCGGATCGAAGACATGATTATAATCGCATATAATACAATCAGCCCATACCGCAATATCCAGGGAATATTCAAACGGGCACACCTGGTGCTTTTGGGCATATTCCAGCACAATCTCCCGGGTCAGGATGCCTTCCGACTGAAGGATATCCATGAGCGCAGTATTAATCCGATCATAATGCCCCCGGGCATAGGGGCATTGCTCAGGATTACAGACAGGTGTGTCCGGCAGACAGATTTTTTCCCTGGCTGTCAGCGTAATGGAGCGCAGTACCAATCCGTTCTCCTTCAGAATCTGTATTGTCTGCTCTGCCACCTTTCTGGTTACGGTTTTAGCGGTAGCATAGAATATTTTTTCGGCCAGCCCCTCTCCCACCGCCTTGACAGCCGGGAATAATACGGAGATGGTTTTACCCGTTCCTGTGGGGGCATGTACAAAGAGCAGGCTTCCATCCCGTACTGCACGATAGGTTTCTGCGGCTATTTTACGCTGTCCCTTGCGATATTGCGGAAAAGGGAAATTCAGGGCATGTATGGATTCATCCCTCTTGATTCTATGGTTCAGCTCCAGTCTAACCCACTTGGCATACAGCTCAATAAGGCCGGTATAATAGTCTTTCAGCTCACTGTAGGATAACTCCTTGGTAAATTGTTTTATTTCATTGGTTTTGGAATGGCAATAAGTCAAACGGATAATAGCCGAGCGGGCACCTGACTGATTCAAATACATCCAACCGTAGCACTTGGCCTGAGCCCAATGCAGAACGCTGTAATCCTCATCGATGAGCTCCAGCGGCATGGACGTACTCTTGATTTCATCAATCAAAGGCTGCTGCCCGTCCGGAATGATACCGTCGGCAATGCCTTCTGTCATTATGGTAAAGTCATCAAAATGCATTTCACAGGAAAGCCGTACCTCGGGCTGATAATCATCCCCGGCCTCAGCCTGGATTTTACGATGAATTTTCATCCCCTGCTGCAACAGCGCCGGGCTTGTCATGCCCGATCTGATATCTCCGGACCGCAGCAAAAATTCGATCATGTCCCGGACGGATATCCTGAACTTAGGCTTGTCCAATTTTCACAATCCTTTGTGTTAGTTAATCACGTGTTTATTTTATAATGCAAAATTTCCGTTCCGAAAGATGGTAACCTTTTGCCCGTCTTTGGTCAGGCCTTGGATTTCCAAATCAGCAGTACCAAACATGAAGTCTACATGTACCAGGGAGTCATTGATTCCGGCATCAATCAACTCCTCTTTTGTCATGGATTCGCTGCCTTGCAAGGTTATTGAATAGGCCTTTCCAATGGCCAGGTGGCAGGAAGCATTTTCATCAAACAGGGTATTATAAAACAATATCCCCATGTTGGATATGGGAGAGTCATAGGGTACCAGGGCAACCTCGCCCAGGTAACGGGAGCCCTCATCGGTATCTATCAGGTGTTTGAGAATATCATATCCCTTTCCCGCACGAATATCTATAATCTCCCCATCCCGGAAGGTAAAGGCAAAATCTTCAATCAGGTTGCCATTATAGTTTAAGGGCATGGAACTGACCACTGTGCCGTTTACACCCTTTCTGGAAGGAGAGGTGAAGATTTCCTCGGTAGGCATATTGGCAATAAAATCAATTCCATCTGCTGATTCATCCGAACCGCCCATCCAGATATGATTCACCGGGAGTTCAACCCTCAGGTCAGTCCCGATCTTGTTCCTGAAGTGAATCCATTGCAGCTGCATTTTGTTCAACTTGTCAACTCTTTCCTTCAAGGCAGCCTTATGCAGGTTCCATGCCTCTACCGGATCAGGCAGGTCTGCCCGCACAGACTTAAGAATTGCCTTCCACAGCTTTTCCACGGCTTGTTCCGCAGGAATGTCGGGAAATACTTTTTTTGCCCAGGCCGGAGTGGGAACTGATGCAACACACCAGATATTCCGGTTGCTCATCAGCCGTTCAGAGTATTCTCTTAATTTCTTTCTGGAGGCATTCCTGGCCCTTGCTATCCGTTTTGGGTCAACGTCCTTCATTAATTCGGGATCCGAGGCGGATATAGTAAGAAATGCAGCTCCCTGCCGGGCATAGGACATATAAAAATCCCTTTTCCATTGGGGAAATTCGTCGAAGATTTCATCAGGAGCATGAAGAAAACGGGTTTTGGAAATGATCTCATCATGCCAATTCATGACCACTTCCCTGGCCCCTTCTTCATAGGCAATTTCCGCTATCATTCTGGCAAAGTCGACACAATCCACAGGGGAGGATATTACCAATGTCTGATTAGGTCGAATATTTATTCCGATTTTCACAATCAGCCTGGCATATTTTTTTAAGGCCTGGTTTTTCAAAAGTAAA
Organism: Clostridiales bacterium; assembly: GCA_012838915.1. GTDB lineage: Bacteria > Bacillota > Clostridia > Caldicoprobacterales > DTU083 > DTU083. The sequence goes on along the minus strand of DUOI01000129.1, from coordinate 7,960 downwards.
CACCTTCCATTTCTCTTTATGGTATTCATCAATTTCTATAAAAAATAATCTGCCGCAAAGGGCTTCCCTTGTAATACCGAAGTTGGCAGCTCCAGCCAATTTCCTATTATATCAGGAGCTGCTGTTATTCACAATCCTAACGGCTTCAGAATTTATGAAGCATTGTCCTGCGTACCTTCAGTGCTCTCCGGTGCAGGCCTCTTGTTAACTCCTACATATATAATTCCGGCTATCGGCCTGTAATAATGGTCATCCAGCAGCTCACTGTCTATTACCCTGTCTCCTTCCATATACTCACGGTATACCCTAACCTTGTAACCATTCCTGGATTCAACATGAATATATTTTTGATCCTCATAGATTACATACTTCCCTTCCCTGTCCCGGCGTATCTCAGGAGGAGGAGGGGCTATGGTTTCATATTCTTCGGTCCGTATTCGGATGGTACGCCCATTGGGCAGAGGCTCTCCGTATATTTCAAAATACACCTTTTGACCGGCATAAAAGGTGCGGAAATAAACAGGACTGTTTTTTGTATTTTTTATCTTAAGGTCGATAATCGGAAAAGGCAGATTCACTGTGGTATCCAGCCCCTTTTCAATATATGAGATGGGGAAAGAATGCCTTTGAAATTCTACCACATCCAATCCGGCGCGAATTGCGGCATTGTATAAGGTGGTGGATGTCTGGGACACACCTCCCCCTATGGCATCCTGAAGGCTTTTGTCAGCCACAATCATGGGAGCGCTGCGATAACCCTTTTCGGCCGTTCTCTCCCCTACCTGTTCATTAAAGGAGAGAATCTCTCCAGGCTGCAACACCACTCCATTAAACTCCAGAGCTGCCTTTACCACATTATGGGTTCGATCCGGTGCACTCCGGGACAAGTCAGTTCCGAAAGCAATCAATTTTTCGGTTTTGCCAGCAAAATCCTCCGCGTAAACCTGGGGACTTACTTCTTCAAACCTTAGTTCTACGGAAAAATCGAAAATTCTCTGCTTCAAATTTTTTTCAATCTCTTCCAGCATCAACTGGGTTTGCAATACCCGGCCGGCCTGTTCCTTTGTAATTACGAACATCTCATCCGGATCTGAAGCATCGGGATAGAAGGTAAGAGTTGCATCAGCGGGTTCCAGGTTAAGCTGTTTTGCAATCTCATTTAATCTGCGCTGCAGTATATTGGTTTCGTAATTTATTTCAGTAGCAAAGCGGACAGGATTGTTCTTCAGGTCAAAGATTTTTTTAATTCGTGTAAAAAAACCTCTGCTGCGGCCTGTTGAATAGGCCTTGTCCACCAGCTGTTCGTAATTTGAAGTCGGTTGAATATCCTCATGATGAAAAACCCATTCCTGATCCCGGTAAACAAGGTGAATTTCAATCTGATTCTTTCTGTCCTGCCAGGCAGAATTAAGCTGTTGTACAGCCTGTTCCCTGGTCAGTCCGCCTATAGAAAGGTCATCAATATAAATATTGTGATAAATTAAGTCATGATACAAATACTTTTGGCAGGCAAGTACTGCTGCAATCAACAACATTGCAGCAGCACCTATGACAAGCAGAGTGCGCCCGAGTTTTCTCTTTCTTTGTCCGGTTTTCTTCCGCCCTTTCCTCTTTCTCTCCCTGCTGTTGTTTTCCATGTTTGTGAACCAACCTCTCCTGGTATGCTAAGCTTTTTTTACCCCGCTTCGGCTGTTTTCACACATAAATCCCCTTTTTCCTCTTTTACCCTATCCCTGCACCTGGCTTGCATTTTTAATATCTATGCTATATAATTTTACCAAGTTGTGCATGATTTAGATAGGACGGTTTGTTGAATTTGGAAACGGGAGGTAATAACTATGGCTTTCTCTGTTGCTCTGCACGTTTATTCGGTCAGAGATTACGCCGAGAGGGACTTAAAGGCCACCTTGCAGAAGATAAAGGAAATCGGATATGATGGAGTAGAGTTTGCCGGCTTGTACGGGCATACACCGGCTGAAGTAAGAAATATGACAGGAGAGATCGGGCTGGTTCCCATTTCTGCTCACGTACCCCTGGAAGAAATGCTGGCAAACCCTGAACAGATTATTGCCGGTTATGCTGAAATCGGATGCAGCTACATGGCAATTACCCATCTGAGTGAAGAACGCAGGCCGGGCACCGACAGGTTTGACCAGACTATCAAGGATATAGAGATGCTGAGCACAATTGCTCAAAAGCACGGAATTCAAATGCTTTACCATAACCATACTTTCGAGTTCCAGAAAATCAATGGTGAGTATGCCCTGGATGTACTTTATCAATCCATTCCATCGGAACTTCTGCAAACTCAAATCGATACCTGCTGGGTACATGTGGCCGGAGAAGACCCCGCTGAATATATAAGAAAGTATATCGACCGAGCTCCCGTTGTTCACCTGAAGGATTTCGTCATGTACAATGCACAGGAAGAGAATCAGATGCACGAACCCGTCGAAGCCGAATCCAATGAGGCGGTTAACAGCAAGGAAGCTGTCAGTTTCCGGCCTTTGGGATACGGAGAACAGAACTTTCCTGCTATCCTGACTGCTGCGGAGGAGGCCGGGGCTGAATGGGTTATCGTAGCACAAGACCGCCCTTCCATGGGAAAAACCTCAATGGAATGTGCCGATATCAGCCGCAAATACCTGAAGAACCTTGGTATCTGATATAAAGCCAGTGAAACAACAAAACAAAAACAATTCTGCTTTTTACTCATCAAGCTGAGAATAAGCTGATTAGGCTGTGCAAAACGGTTTCCACGCTGTCCGGAAACCGTTTCTTGTTTTGCTTACTCCCGGGTCAACAGCTTTCTTAATTCTTCATTCTCCATCATGTTGTCAAGGGAGCCCACATTCAATTGTTCCAAAATCTTGATTATATTCTGATTGTCAAAAGGAGTAAGTATAAAAGATTCTTCGGCAAAATCATTTACCTTGTCTTTACCTGCATCCCTGTCTATATTGGTCCTGGGTCCGCCGACACAGCCGCCGATACAGCCCATCCCTTCTATGAAATTGGCATCAATCGTTTGTCCGCTGTTTAATTGCTCCAAAATATCCTTACACTTTTTAGCCCCGTCCACTTTTTTAGCCTTCAGCTTGATTACCCGCCTGGGTTCCAGCCGGTTGACCACAGTCTTGACCGAAAAACTGACCCCTCCTGTCCTGGCATATAACCTGCCGCCCAGGGAGGCATGGTCCACATCATCAGATGGAAGCTTTTCCAAGCGTATGTCCAGTGCATCGAAAATTTCCTTAAGCTCACGGAAATTAATTACATAGTCTATGGCTCCGGCTACATCGTTTTCCTTGATTTCCGCCTTTTTTGCAATGCAAGGGGCCATAAACACCACTTTGGCATCCGGATAGAGCTTTTTAAGGATTCTGCCGGATGCAATCATAGGTGAAACTGAAGGAGACATGTATTTGTACATCTCAGGATAATTCTTTTTTACCATATTGAACCAAACCGGGCAGCAACAGCTGGTCAGGAAGAAATCCTTTTCCGTTTTTACCAGGTTATCAAACTCAACAGCCTCTTTAATTGTGAGGATATCCGCAAACATGGCTACTTCCACCATATCCGTGAACCCCATAACCTTGAATGCAGTTCTAAGCTGCCCCATGGTAACATCTTGGCCAAACTGCCCTGTTATAGCCGGTGCAACGGCGGCATATACCGGAATCTTGGCTTCCTTGAGCAGGTTTACCACCGGCAGGAACTCAATTTTGTCAGCGAGAGCGCCAAAATCACAGGATGTCACACATTCACCGCAATTAAGGCACTTGTTGTCCTCAATAACTGCTTCCTTTGTTCTGCGATAGAGTCCGGTCTCATATTTGGGACAGATGCAATCCTTCTTCTCACAATATTCACAAGGCCCGTCAATTTTGGCTATGACAGGCAGGTCAACCCGGCGGGATTGCTTGAGCCATTCCAATTCATCGCTGAACCCTTCCTCTCCCCTGGTGTCCAGCCCCATGGCAATTCGTATATGATTCTTAATAAAGGGCATTTCATCATCACGAAATCCATATTTATCCCGTATATGCACCGCCAGCTCATCCAGGTCAACTGCTGTATTCAGGCTTCCCTTCCAATACCTTTTCACCAGCTCGTTGAAGATAAACATCCTCTTTACCGTAAAATCCACGTATTTTTCTTCCAAGCCCTTTCCCTTCCTTCTTTTCAAAATAAAAATATATTGAAAAAATCAGCGATCTTACTACAATGTAATATCCCCCAATTCTAACGCCTTCAACAGAAAAACTGAACACAGCGTCTTCTTGCCATAATGGGATATTAATGCTATAATGGTACAAAAATAATAGCTAGGGGAGCTACGGCTGAGAAGATTGGTATTCCAATCGACCCTTTGAACCTGTAGGATAATGCCTGCGTAGGGAAGCTTATATAATACCGATAAACAATTATCGGTAACAAAACATGAAAGCTTCTTTTCATGTTTTTTTATTTGCCTCTCGCATTACGGTTCTTCCTGGCTAAATATCCATTAATTCAGGAGGGATTACTCATGTATCTGTTGTTATCGGAAATGTTCAGCAAATTTGCTGAACTCACCCCTGCCACCATTGCCATCCTGTGTCTGCTGATTATAGTGGGCGTTGGCGGCGCCGTCTTTCTTAGAAAAAGCAGGGAGACGCGCTTTACCACAAGAATGCTGGTATATGCCAGTGTGAGCATTGCCCTGGCATTCGTGCTGTCCTATATTCGTCTTGCCCGTATGCCTCAGGGCGGCAGCATCACGCCGGGCAGCATGCTTCCGATTATGCTCTTTGCCTACATCTTCGGACCCATTCCGGGTATCCTGACCGGAATTGCCTATGGTTTTCTCCAATATATTCAGGATGCCTACCTGGTGCATTGGGCACAGCTTCTGATGGACTACCCCGTTGCCTTTGGTATGCTTGGTCTGGCCGGCTTATACCGAAAAAACCTGGCTGCAGGCAGCTTTATTGCCGTTTTTGCCTGATTCCTGATGCATTTCCTGACCGGCATCCTGTTCTTTGCAGAATTTGCAGGTGAGCAGCATGTTGTATTGTACTCCCTGGGCTATAACGGCAGCTATCTGGCAGTAGAATTTATTATCTGTGCTGTTATCGCCTCACTGCCGCCAATTAAAAGCTTGTTTAACAGGTTGCAGAAAGACTACGGCATTGAAAGGTAACAGAACAGGCTCGGGTTGATTCGCGTAAACTCCGGCAATAACTTGTGGGAGACCGGTCCGGTAATCGGGATTACCGTTAATTCCCTTTTGAAACCACTCCCACCCTTTGCCCGGGGTTTAATTTTTTCAGGCATCCTTGACAGCCATTGCTGATACTTCCTAATTACCATGATTAAATGGATATTTTACTTATATCATTAAAAGGTGTATATTACAAGTATGGGATATGGGATACCATGTAATCGGAACAGCTGTAAACAACACAGATAATTTTGCAGCCAGCCAAAGGAGAGAGTATTTTATGAAAAGAATGGTAGGGACAGTTGTCAGAGGACTTCGCACTCCCATTATAAACAAAGGAGACAACCTGGAACAGCTTGTACCTGAATGTGTGTTGAAAGCCTCTGAAGCAGAGGGTTTTACCATACAGGACAATGACATTGTAGCGATAACGGAATCCGTAGTAGGCCGTGCCCAGGGTAATTATGCCAGCATCGATGCAATTGCTGCAGATATAAGGGAAAAGTATGGCGAAGATACCATTGGCCTGATTTTTCCCATTCTCAGCCGCAACCGGTTTGGAATCTGCCTGAGGGGCATCGCTATGGGAGCATCCAGGAAAATAATCCTCATGCTGAGTTATCCTGCTGATGAGGTAGGAAACCATTTGGTGGATTTGGATGATCTGGATGAAAAGGACATCAACCCCTGGTCTGATGTGCTCACCCTGGAGCAGTTCCGGGAGCTGTTCGGAGACGCAAAACATACCTTTACCGGCGTAGATTATATCGACTACTACCAATCCATTGTGAAGGAGGCGAACAAGGAATGTGAGATTGTTTTCTCCAACAACCCGCTTACCATACTGGAATACACAAAAAGCGTTCTGACCTGTGATATCCATACAAGGGCGAGAACCAGGCGAATTCTGAAGGCTAATGGGGTGGAAAAGATATACGGGCTGGAGAATATTCTCTCAGCGCCTGTCAACAACAGCGGATACAATGAAGAATACGGCCTTTTGGGTGCTAATAAGGCAACCGAAACAGAAGTCAAGCTCTTTCCACGGAATTGTCAGCCCCTGGTAGAGCGGATACAGGCGGTTATTAAGGAGAAAACCGGGAAAACCGTGGAAGTCATGGTTTACGGTGACGGTGCTTTCAAGGATCCGGCAGGCAAGATATGGGAGTTGGCTGACCCGGTGGTGTCACCTGCCTATACAAAAGGCCTGGAGGGAACTCCTAATGAGATAAAGCTGAAGTACCTGGCTGATAACAACTTCGGTCACTTAAAGGGAGAGGAGCAAAGAAAAGCCATTGCTGAATATATCAAGAATAAAAAAGCCGATTTGACAGGCGATATGCTTTCACAAGGTACCACTCCCCGTCGGTTGACCGATCTGATAGGTTCCCTGTGTGATTTGACTTCAGGCAGCGGAGATAAGGGCACCCCTGTTGTTTATATTCAAGGTTATTTTGACAATTTTACCAAATAGATTAATCGGATATGGCAAAAATAATCCGGCAGCCCCTGTCAGCAATGGGCTGCCTTTTACTATCACATACACCTCCATCTGTATTCTGCTCAGGATCAAAGGGGTCCCTGACGCCAGGACTTTCTGCTTTATTTATCATATCATTCCCTTAATATCCTTAACTTACCTCATTAGCCAGATTTGATATCAATTCATAATAGCTCTTAATTTCATCCGGATAACTTGTGCCGTATATCTGTACATCAGGATTGGAAATGGCATCCCGGACAATGGGATATATGGCATCCAATATTTTGGTTTCAACGACCTTCAGGCTTTGCAGCGGGGTATAGGGACACAATATCAAAAACTCTCCCAAGTCAATTTCAATAATCTGATCACTTTGCCTTAAGGTAGCCTTAAGTTTATCCAGTAGATGCAAATTCAATTCCATGAAGGCGTCAGCTATATTCAGACGTATGAAACAAATAGGATATCTTCCCCGGATAGCTGATTCCATTGCCGTCATGACCTTGTCACTTTGGCTGGCAGACAGCTTTGTATCTCGAGTTGCCTTGATCCTGGTCCTGGCCCTGTTCTCCTGGATGCTGATAATAGCATTAATTTTTCTAAGCATTGTTTGCTCATTAAAGGGCGTAAGTATTATATCAGTCAAGTATTGTTTAATTTCACCGGACAGCTGAAACATGTCTTCATCGGGCATAATCCACAGTATCGGAAGCTGCTGCAGGTTGGCCTGAACCAAGGCTGTTAAATCCGTTTCCTGTTCTTCCTTACTGTAGTCCATTATCAACAGGCTGGCATCCTTGGACAAATCCAATTTTATAATCAATTCTTCCGTATTGGCAGCTTCTATATAGTAAAATTCATTCTTCATTAAAGTGCGGATGACATTCATTTTCAAATTAGCATTACGTATGAAAAGAACAATAGTTTTCATATATATCCTCTTTTCTGACATTATTGCTTTTAATATATATATATCGTACAATTCTGACATTTTTGCCTTTACTATATATATCGTACAATGCCGGAAAATATAAAGCATTTTTTGCTTTCAGCAGGGATCTGCTACCTTCTGAGCTGATTGACCATGCCCCACATCTCATCGGCCGCATGAATGCTTCTTGTATTTATTGAATAGGCTCGCTGGGTTATCAGCATTTCTGTCAATTCCTTTACTAAATCAACAGAAGAGGTTTCCAGGTATCCTTGGATTATTTTACCTGATTCATCACCTTCCAAAAGGTATATATCTGCCTGTCTTGCAGCAGAGA
>DUOI01000128.1 GCA_012838915.1 Clostridiales bacterium | reverse complement strand
CCGGAAGGGGCTCGAACCCTCGACCTCCAGCGTGACAGGCTGGCATTCTAACCATCTGAACTACCGGGCCAGAATGAAAGTCAGAACCCAGAGCACATAAGTCTCCAGATTCTAACTTTCCAAATAAATGGTGACCCCTAGGAGATTCGAACTCCTGTTACCGCCGTGAAAGGGCGGTGTCTTAACCACTTGACCAAGGGGCCGTTGGTGACCCATCGGCGATTCGAACGCCGGACACCTTGATTAAAAGTCAAGTGCTCTACCGACTGAGCTAATGGGTCATAATTGACACAAGTAATATAATACAACAGGCTGACAGCGATGTCAATAAGAAATTATTAGGGGCTTTTCCACAGGATGTCTTATAATGCCACTGTCTCCTGAAGCGTGTTACATACAATATCTTAGCAAAAAAAAGAAGGAGAATCAACCGCTTTTTCCACAGACTTATCCACATTTTCAGCAATATATCCACAGAATATGCTGAAAACAGGGCATAATTGAAGCAGACTGAAAAAAGCCCTTCCCATCAAGGGAAGAGCCTCTTTACACCATATTTAGCAGTATTATTTGCTGCTGAGGTAATCATTCAAAGCTTTAATCAATGCATCTGCATCAATGCCATGTACTGCAGCGGCGTCTTCAATGCTTTCACCGGTTGCAGACGGGCATCCCAGGCAGTGCATGCCAAACTGCATAAATATAGGAGCTGTGCCGCGATCAAGGCGCAAGGCTTCAGCAATAGTCATCTCTTTTGTGATAACTGCCATATGCAAAAACCTCCTTATGTTCTCTTCCTCCATCTTACACTTACTGTTATCAATTATCAAGACCCTTATCCAATTTAATTTGTCCAAAACCGGTAAAATCAGCTTGAAAAGCATTTTGCTGTGTATGTAGATATCTATTGAAATTATCCCCTGATGTGATAAGATTATTAATGCAAGGAAATTATGTCGTACCAAATGATGGAATATATATGGTACTTGGGTACTTTCCAGACCGGTACGTTTACATACAAAGGAATGATGTTGATTGTCGCTGTGCAGGTTTTCTGAAAGCTTTCAAATATTCGATATTACACCGGTGGAAAATCTTTTCATACAAGAGTTCATGTTAAAAGCGCCCGGCGATTTCGTCAAGGTTTACCTATACGGTCTGATGCAGTGTTATCGCCCCAACAGTACGGAAAACAGCCTGGAGGCTTTTTCTCATGCCCTGGAGATGGATACAGGCACCATAGAAAATGCCTTTCACTATTGGGAGCGACAGGGTATTTTATACTTCCACAAGGAATCAAATGGCGAAACAAGTGTTGAATACTTTAATATAAAGGATGTTCTGTACAACAAGGGGCTGGATTGCGAAAAAACCATGTACAAATACAAGGATTTCAATCAGAATCTGCAAAAGATTTTTGATACCCGCCTGCTCAGCCCCCAGGAATATCTGCGTATCTACGATTGGATTGAGGTTCTGAACCTGCCTATGGAAGTGGTTCTGATGATGGTGCAATTTTATGTATCCAGAATGGGCAAAAAGGTGCGTATCAATTACCTGGACAAAGTAGCTGTTACCTGGGCCAAGGAAGGCATTAATACCCTTCAAAAGGCCGAGGAATATATCCAGGCCAATGATACCTGCTTCAAGGATACCATCGCAGTGCTGAAGTATCTGGGTATACATCGCTCCCCGTCCCAGGCTGAACTGGATCTGTACAAGAAATGGAAGAACTGGGGCTTCACCCTGGACTCCGTCCTGACGGCCTGCAGGGAAACCACCAAGGTACAATCGCCTACCTTTGCCTACCTTGATAAAATTCTGGCCAATATGCATAGCAGAGATGTAACTTCACCCCAGGAGGTAAAACAACATCTTGACAAACAGGACGACTGCTATGCACGGATTAAGGAAGTTTACTATGAACTGGGCTACAAGAACAATACCCCCACACCCGCCCATTTGAGCATGTATCAGGTATGGGTAAAGGAGTACGGCCTGGATCATGATTTAATTCTTCTGGGATGTAAACAATGCGTCCGGAAAAAAACAACTGCCTTTGATCACCTGGATGATCTGTTGAAGCAATGGGCTGCCAAAGGCTTAAGCAATGTCACGGAAGTAAAGGATTACCTCTCCAAAAAGAAGGCTTTGGACAATGAAATTAAGGCGGTGCTGGAACGGGCAGGGGATTCCCGTACCATCACAGCCAGCGATCGCAAGCTCTACCGGAAGTGGACGGAAACATGGAATATGTCCTTTGAGGTGATTCTGCTGGCAGCGGAATATTCCGTCATGTCCAGGGATAAAATCCCTTTCATAAACAAGATTCTGAGCAATTGGCATAGTAAGGACATCAACTCCGTGCAGGCGGCAAAACAGGATCATGAACGCCATATGAAGGCAATGGAATTGATGAAATCAGGCAATGAAGAAAAGGGATTGAAGAAGCAGCTGGACTTCAATAAATTTCCCCAGCATGCCTATACCGATGAAGAATTGGAGAGCCTGTTTGAAAACATTGAAAAAAACTGACATGGGTGCGTAAATGAAAGGTAAGCTGTTGAAGGAAATCCTAAGAGAATATGATACATACCGTCAGGAGCAGCAGGAAGCATTGAAGCAAAGGGAAATGGAAGTGATGTCAGCCCTGCCGGAGCTGGCCCGGCTGCGCCATTCCCTGGTGACCTACCTGGCTCAAAAAGCCCGTACCCTGATTCTGAATCCTGATATCAACCCTGCAGATGAACAGGAAGAAAACCTGGCAAAAGATATCAGTAAAAAAGAAAAAGCGCTCCTAATGGAAAACGGATATCCAAAGGACTATCTCACCCTTCACTACCGATGCCCGGCCTGCCGGGATACCGGCTATGTAGGAGAATTGGTAAAAGAAAAGTGCAAGTGCCTGATACAGAAATTAGTGGAACGAACCTACAGCTTTTCCGAATTATCCAACCTGGATAAGGAGAATTTCAATACCTTTGACCCTGATGTATTTCCGGATACCCCGCTGCCTGAATCCAACATGACACAAAAGGAATATATGCAGCAGATGAAAGCCGTTTTATGGGAATACCAGGAGTCCTACCCCCATAACCCTAGAAAAAACCTTCTGTTTACAGGAAAAACCGGCCTGGGGAAAACATTTCTGCTTAATTGCCTGGCCAAAGCCATTTTGGACAAGGGCTGCACCGTGCTTAAGGTTACATCATACAACCTGTTTGAACATCTGTTTCAAAGCGTCATCAGCAGCAGCGGTGAAGACTCCCTTATGAAGGAAAGCATCTTTGAAGTGGATACCCTCATCATAGATGATCTGGGAACGGAAACCCGCCGTAACAATTTTACCGCTGAAGAGCTGTTTAATATCCTGAATGAAAGGTATCTGAATCAGAAGCATACCTTTCTTTCCACCAATCTGTCCCTTACGGATTTGCGGGAATATTATTCAGACCGGGTAACCTCCCGGCTGTTTGATACCCAGAATACCATCATTCTCCGCTTCATGGGACAGGATATCAGGCTCCGGGGAAAGCGCACTTGATTCCGCCCCGGCTTCAATATACTTCCCGATGCCTTTCCAGGCTGACAAATTTGGTATACTGACCCAGCCACACCAGCTCCACCGTACCGGTGGGGCCGTTTCTTTGTTTTGCAATAATGGCTTCGGCAATGTTTTTCTTTTCCGTATCCGGATTATAGTACTCATCCCGGTACAGAAATACAACCAAATCCGCGTCCTGCTCGATGGCGCCGGACTCTCTTAAATCACTGAGCATAGGCCGGTGATCCTGTCTGGATTCCGGGCCCCGGCTGAGCTGGGATAAGGCTACAACGGGCACCTGCAGCTCTCTTGCCAGCGCCTTCAGTGAGCGGGAAATTTCCGATACTTCCTGCTGCCTGGACTCATACCTTCCCCTCCCCGACATAAGCTGCAGATAGTCGATGACAATCAGGCCCAGGTTATGCTCCAGCTTCATCCTTCGGGCTTTGGACCTGATTTCCATGGCGGATACGGCGGGGGTATCATCTATGAAAATCGGAGCCTTGGACAAGGGTGTGGCAGCCTGTACCAGCTTGACCCAATCTTCCTCGCTCAGGTCTCCGGTACGAATCTTTTGTAATTCAACATTGGATTCACTGCTGAGCATACGTTGTACCAATTGCTCCTTGGCCATCTCCAAACTGAAAATTGCCACCGGCACCTGGTACCGTACAGCCGCATTCTGGGCAATATTGATGGCAAAGCTGGTTTTCCCCATGGAAGGACGGGCTGCAATCAGAATCAGATCCGAAGAGTTCAGTCCGGAGGTGCGCAGATCAAAATCGTAAAATCCGGTGGGTACGCCCACAATTTTACCCTTGTTTTTAGTCAGTTCTTCTATTTGGGCGTAGGTTTCCAATAAAATGGTTTTTATGGACTCAAAGGATCGGGTGTTCTGCTTTTGAGAGATTTCAAAAATCTTTTTTTCCGCATGATCTATGATGATGTCCAGTTCCTCGGAAGCTTCATAGCTTTCTTTGATGATATCATTGGATGCAGAAATCAGCCTGCGAAGAATGGATTTCTCCTCAACAATGTTAATATAGTAGCGAACATTTGCCGTACTGGGCACGGACATGGATAAATCGGAAATATAGGTCCCGCCGCCTACTGCTTCCAGGGTACCCCTCTGGCGCAATGCTTCCGCCAGGGTTACCAAATCCACCGGCTTGCCTTGTTCATATATATCCAGGATTGCCTCAAATATTTCATTATGTGCATCCGAGTAAAAATCCTCTCCCTGTAAGACCTCGGCTGCAGCCGCCACTGCTTCCTTATCCAGAAGCATGGACCCAAGCACTGATTGCTCGGCTTCCATGCTGTGAGGCGGAATACGTTGTATCTGCGCTGCTGAATCCATTGGCCTAAAACCCCCTCATGGTTTTATTGCTGAAAAATCAGGCTCCCGGAGTAAAAGGAGTTACGAAAATCTGCTCCATAGCTTCTTCTATAGTTTCTACCGTAACTATTTCAATTCCGCTTATATCAGGTGAAACATCCTCCAGGTTTTCCCGGGGAATGAGCACCTTTTTCATTCCCGCCTGCTTAGCCCCGTTAATCTTTTCAAAGATACCTCCCACAGGCTTGATCTTCCCCTGCAGGGAAATCTCTCCCGTTACGGCTGTATCCTGCCAGACGGGAATATTCTTCATAGCGCTTAGAATGAGAAGCACCATGGCCGCCCCTGCGGAAGGCCCGTCTATTTTCCCGCCGCCTATGGCATTGACATGGATATCATACCCGGAGATATCTTCCCCGGTTAGTTTGCGAATTACAGTAGCGGCATTGAAAACTGCATCCTTGGCCATACTGCCTGCCGTCTCGTTAAACCGGACAGTTCCCTTTCCGGTCTGTCCGGCAGGAAAGGTGACAGCTTCAAATTCAATTACCGAGCCCAGGAATCCATGAACTCCCAGTCCGTAAATCCGGCCGACCTCACCTTTATGCTGCCCGTACTTTTTTGATGAGGAGGAAAGCCTGCTGATTTGTACCACTTCATCCAAATCAGCTTTGGTTATCGTTATTTCATTTGCCCCCTTATTACCGTTTCGAAACAGTGCCATTCCATAGGCATCCATTAAAAGGTTGACGGCTTTTCGTCCCTCTGTGGTATACAGACTGATATATTCATCTATCCCCCGCTCCAGTTTTACCTTGATCTTCTTCGCTGCATTGCGCACAATCTCCTGCACACAATTCGGTGGTAAAGGCTCAAAGAACACTTCAGCACATCGGGACCTCAGGGCAGGATTTATTTCAGACGGATGCCTGGTGGTAGCGCCAATCAAAATGAAATCGGCAGGCGCTCCTTCATTGAATAGCTTCTTGATGTATTTGGGGGTATTCTCATCATCCGGATCATAGTAGGCGGAATCAAAGTAAACCCGTTTATCCTCCATAACCTTTAAAAGCTTGTTTTGCAGAAAATAATCCAGTTCACCGATTTCGTCAATAAACAATACGCCGCAATGGGCTTCCGTAACCAACCCGGTTTTTGCTTCAGGTATACCGCTTTCCGCCAAATCCCGCTTGCTTCCCTGGTAAATCGGGTCATGAACCGAACCCAGCAACGGGTTGGTAATCTCCCGGGGATCCCAGCGAAGGGTTGTCCCATCTACTTCCACAAAGGCTGCATCCTCAGGAAAAGGTGTATGGGGCATCCTCTTTGCCATCTCCAGAACCAGCCTGGCAGTAGTGGTTTTCCCCACCCCCGGAGGTCCGTAAATCAGCACATGCTGTGGATAGGGCGTAGCCAGCTTGGAAATCAATGCCTTTACCGCCCTGTCCTGCCCTATGATTTCATCCGTAGAGGAGGGTCTCATCAATTCACAGCCCTGCCTGGCCAAGCCTTTGTATTCCAGCTTCTCCAATTCGGCATATTTTTTCAGGGTGTTTGCGTTTTCCGGGCCGCTTTCCTTCTTAATAATCTGAAGCTTCATGTCATTCATGTATTGCTGCTGGCGTTTCTCCATCAGGTCAATAACCTTCTGCTCCAGCTTATTTTCTACCGCCCGCCTGGCTGCCAAATCCGCCATACCTTCCTCAATCTCACTAATCATACGGCCGATTTCTTCCGCATTATGCGGTTTAACTACCGATTGCTTCTCCTTGTCATTTTTGAAAACCAATTTATGCAGGGCCATCACTTTTTCCTCCAGCCCCATATGCTCCATGGATTGGTCTATAAATTCTCTGCCCAGGAATTTGGTCAGCATGTCGGACAGGGCTTTAACCTGCCTCGCCAGGCTGTCCCGGCTCCGGAACTCCTCCAAATCCATACACTGTCTGTCCTTCATTTCCGTCTTGGTACTGTGGTTCAAGTGTGTCCCCCCTGGTGTTATTCTTCTGCTAGCTTTCCTGGTGTTACTCTTCTGCTACCTTTACATTAAGCTTTGCTGTAACCTCCGGATAAACCTTTACCTCCAGCTGAAAGCTGCCCAGGCTGCGGATAGGCTCCGGCAAAACTATTTTTTTTCTGTCCAAATCAATATTGTGCTGCTTTTTTAATGTATCAGCGATTTCCTTATTGGTAATTGAACCAAACAGCTTTCCGCTCTCGCCGCTCTTGGCTTTTACAACCACCTCCAGGCTTGATAAGGCCTCAGCCTGTTTTCTGGCCTCTTCAAGTTCTGCCTGCTTTCGCTTGCTTTCAGCAGCCTGCCTGCTTCTAAGTTCCCTAAGGTTTTTATCGGTAGCCTCAATGGCCAGCTTTCTGGGAAAAAGGTAATTGCGTGCATAACCGTCGCTGGCATTTACCACATCTCCCTTTTTCCCGTGACCCTTAACATCCTGCAATAAAATTACCTTCATTTACTGTCACCTTCCTCTAAATATTCTTCAATGGCATCCGTTACCAACTGTCTGGCTTCCCACATACTTATACCTTCCAGTTGAGCACCGGCCATGGTCAAATGGCCGCCGCCCCCCAGCTTTTCCAGTATCACCTGCATATTGATATCGCCCAGCGACCGGCCGCTAATCATTATGCCCTCATCGGTGGAACAAAGTACGATGGAAGCATGTATACCCTTTATATTTAAGAGACTGTCGGCAGCCTGTGCCGCGATGAGCTGAGCATTGGGCGTATTGGGAGGGCATTCGGACAGGGCAATGCCCGGTTTAATCATTTCAGCCCTTCTCACGGTTTCAGACCGGCTGGCAAAGGTATCCATATCATCCTGGAACAATTGCCGCACCGATGTAGGATCCGCCCCTGCCCTGCGCAAATAGGATGCAGCCTCAAAGGTTCGGACACCGGTCTTAAAGATAAAGTTTTTAGTGTCCATGGTGATACCGGCCAGCAAGGCGTCGGCTTCAAGAGGCTCTATTTGTATTTTATCGTCGAAATATTGGATTATCTCGGTAATCAGTTCACTTGAGGAGGAAGCATAAGGCTCCAGATAGGACAGTGTGGCATTTTCAACGGATTCCGTACTTCTCCTGTGATGATCAAATACCACAATCCGTTCCGCCATTCCGATGAGTTCCGGTGCTTCCGTAAAGCTGGGCCGGTGGGTATCCACCACCACCAGCAGGGTATCCTTGTTAATTCGATTCACGGCATCTTCTGAGCTGATAAACAAATCACTATAGACTTCATTCTCCTGCAGCTTCTTAATCAGGCTGTTTACAGAGGCATTGGACTTATTCATCACAATATAAGCGTTCTTGCCTGCAAATCTGGCACAGCGGAAAATTCCCAGGGCTGAACCGATGGAATCCAAATCGGGGCCTTCATGGCTCATGATAAGGACCTCCTCGGAATGCTCTATCAATTCACGGAGAGCATTGGCAATAACCCGGGATTTGACCTTGGAACGTTTCTCCACACCCTGGCTTTTCCCGCCATAAAAAAACAATTTGGTGCCATGTTTCACCACTGCCTGGTCTCCTCCACGCCCCAAAGCAAGCTCCAGGGCGGAAAGAGCACTGATATTCAATTGAGCAGGATTTTCGGCATCCATGCCCACCCCGATGCTGAGGGTAGGCGATATCCTGTTGCCCTCACTGATTTCACGGATTTCATCCAGCACATCGAATTTTTTCTGCCGAACCGCTGCCAGCTCCTTCTCTTCCATGACAACCATATATTTTTCCCTGTCATACTTGATCCAGCCGGCATTAATGCTGCCTGCCCAATGGGCAATACGGGATTCAATCTCGGCAAGAACAGCGGGGCGCTTGGTGCTTTCGGTATCGGAGAGCACTTCATCATAGTTATCCACAGTAATATGGGCAAACACAAGCTTCTTTGCCTGATACAATTCCTTTATACGATGCTCTTCCGTGATATCCATCCAGTAGATCAGGAAAATAATGTTGCCCTTTCGGTTTCCCGTTTTAACAGGTGTCCACAGAAGCCGGTACCATCTGTTCCGAAAAAACAATTCCTGGATATCACCTTCCCTATTGGAGTTAAATCTGGAAGGAACCAATTCGGACACAAAATCATGAATATTGCGCCCCAGCAGCTTTTCCCCCTGAAACAGCTCACCGAATAACGGATTGAACCAGGCTATGCTGCCGCCGGTTTCAATGACCACCAGAGGCATGGGAATGCTGGATACCGCATTTTTAGTAGCCCATTCAATGTCTTCGGACAGGCTTTCCAGGTATCTGTTCCATTCTTCCCCGCGCTGCCTGTTCATGCGCCGGTTATAATACAGCAGGAACAAAAACATTATTAAGGCTATTCCGCCAATCCAGTAATCGAATTGTACAAGAATGATTGCAAGAAACAATATAATTGCCAGGTAAATTTTAGCTTCAGGCAGATACCATCTTTTGAAATGTTTTTTCATGGTTCCTACCCTCCGTTCATCATCCGGAACTTGTTTTTATACCTAAGCCGTATGTGGATGACCTGGTCCAATACTCCCAAAAACGGCAGGGCCAGGCCTACAAAAAGGCAGGCAAGGACGGCTATAAGCCAGCGAAGAATGGAGGGAACCTGCCCGACCTTAAGGAAAAACCACAATACGGATATACCCAGTACCGTAAACAAAAAGGAAACCAGCGCGGCGATGGTAAGCTGGATTACTTCAAAGTTGGCAATGGCCAGGGAGTTGCCCAGAAGGGAAACAAGCAGCAGGATAATCAAGCCTGCAGCCATTCCCCTGGGTAGAGTCCAATCCTCAAATTCCGGAACTGCCGGCGTCGGAAAACCCATCTTTTTTATTATAAGACGGATAATTAAAAACAATAATACACCATATATCAATGAGAAAAGCAAAATAACAGCAGGCACGGTTACCTTTATTTGTCCTATCAGGAATTCAACCAGCTGCTCTGCAGTGGTAAAATTCTGGAACAAGCCCATTTCGTGGTAGAAGGACAGCATTTGGCCTGCATTGACAGGACCACTCATAAAAGCCTGCCTGAAGGAGTTCCATAACGCATCGAAAGCGGAATGTCCTTTGAACCATGAATAAAGACCCAGAAAAAACAGAATGGAAAGCAGGACACTTCCGGATGACAACATGATATTTTCATAGAAATCAGAACGCTTTCCAATCCACTTGATCAGCCCTGCAATCAATATTATGGGAATTATAAAAATAAAGACAGCCGCGATAGGCAAAGAATTCATATTACACCTCATTTTACTCTTTCCTGACCTTATAATGCTCACTGAGGGAAGTCAGATCTCCATAATGCTTTTCCACATCATGTTCCTCAATCATTCCCAGACGTATTTTACTCTCTATCTTACTGTCAATGGCCGTGAAGGGAATACCCAGCCTCTTTCCAAGCAGATAGGCTGCAATTATAATGCTGGCCAGGCAATCAGCCAGGGCATCCTGGGAAACCCTTACCCCATTAGCCAGCAATCTGAACAGTTCAGCCACGGAGGTCAGAATCTCGCTTTTCAGCCATTCTACCAGCCTGATATTTTTTGTAATATCAAACCCTCCGCTTTTTTCCATTGCAAATACCCCTTTCACTCCCTATCTGTAACCCATCCCGAAGGAATATCATGCCCCTTCTTCAGAACGGAAGCAGGGGTATGAGCCCAGGTGTTTGAAATACGTGCTCATGTATTTTACCGAGTTCAGGGCCCGGGCAACTGTCTCTTCCTCGATATGTCCTTCGAAATCGATAAAAAAAAGATATTGACCCAGCCGTGTACGCATAGGTCTGGATTCGATTTTTGTCAGGTTAATGCCCAGTCGGGCAAAGATATCCAGAACTTTAAGCAGGCTTCCCGGTTCATCATTGACGGAAAATACAATTGAAGTTTTGTCATCACCGGTGGAATGCATAATTCCATGAGACAAAACCACAAACCGGGTGCAATTATTGGGTTTATCCTCAATATTCTCCATGAGAACATTTAATCCAAAAATTTCCGCAGCTCGTCTATTGGCAACGGCAGCCATAGGCAGGCTGCTTTTTTTAACCTCCATGGCACCGGCGGCAGTGCTGTTGACCGAATACACCGGAATGCGCGGAAAATGAGCATGCAGGAAATGCCTGCATTGGGCCAGTGCCTGGGGATGGGACACAATTCTGTCAATATCATCCGGCTTTACCCCATAAGGCGCTATCAGACATTGATGAACAGGTAAAACCTGTTCTCCCACAATCTTCAGGTCGGTTTCATGTGCCAGAATATCGATGGTGATGTTCACCGTTCCCTCCAGCACATTTTCTATTGGTACAACCGCACAGTGCAGAGCTCCGCTCTGCACCGCCATAATCAGCTCGGGAACATCACCGAATGGAGTGAGCTCCCCCGGGCAGCCCTGTACATACAAAAGTGCAGCCTGCTCGGAAAACGTTCCGGCAGGACCCAGGTAGCCGATTTTACGCATAATTCCCCACCTTACCGATTATATCCTCAATTTTATATGTATAACATGCCTTTGTCAATGCAGCAATTCCTGTTAAAGCCTGTGCTAAATGGTGCTGCAAGCTTTTTTTGGCTGAAAAATAAAACCGCTCCTGCTAGGGAACGGTTTGTGATTTTACTCAGCTGTATAGGGCAGCAATGCAATGTGACGCGCCCTTTTTATAGCCTCTGTTACCTGGCGCTGGTGCTTTGCGCAATTGCCGGAAATTCTCCTGGGAAGAATCTTGCCCCGTTCTGTAATGTACTTTTTCAATTTAATAACATCTTTATAGTCAATGTGTTCTACTTTGTCCACACAAAAAGCACATACACGCCTGCGAGGCCTTCTGCCCTTTTGCTTTCTTGCATTTTCCGTCATGCTTCTACCTCCTGTCTGTTAGAATGGAAGCTCATCATCATCTTCTACAGGATCAAACCCGGCAGGCCATTTGTTACCGGTATTCAATCCTTCTGCGGGGCTTTGGGGATGCCCTTCAGATTGTTCGGTTATTGTACCCCTCTCCAAAAACTGGACTTCGTCTGCAACAACTTCCGTTATATAGCGTCTTTGACCGCTGCTGTCGTCATAGGATCTTACCTGGATGCGTCCGGATACTGCTACCAGACGACCTTTGGTCAGATACTTATGACAGTTTTCTGCCAGAGACCGCCATGTCACAATGGGAATAAAATCAGCTTCCCTCTCCCCCTGTTGATTGGTAAACCTCCGATCAACAGCCAGCGTAAAGGTTGTTACACTTATATTGCTGGTAGTGGATCTCATTTCAGGGTCTCTCGTTAAACGGCCAATCAGAACAACTTTGTTTAACACTTGCTTCACCGCCCTTATTAATCTTCCATGCGGACTGTCATATAACGAATAATATCGTCTGTAATCTTGTAGTTGCGTTCGAGTTCCTGGGGTACATCCGACTCAGCAGAGAAGTGCATTAAGATATAGTACCCCTCTTTAAAGTCATCGATGGGATATGCCAGCCTTCTCTTGCCCCACTCATCTACATTTTCCACCTGTCCGCCCTGCTGCTGGATCAGGGTGCTGAACTTTTCCACCAGGGCTTTGATGCCTTCCTCTTCAACAGTAGGCCTGATAACGTAAATTGATTCGTATTTTTTCATGGCAGATTCACCTCCTTTTGGACTATGGCCCTGCATTACCTGCAGAGCAAGGATGTTACAAGTGATTATTATATCATCATTTATGATGATGTGCAAAGAATATTACAAAATTTTTATCAGCATGGTTTTTGCTTCATTGAATTCCACTGCAACAATCTTTTCCCTTTCCAGCCGCTTCATCATATCACTGAACTTTTTGAATCCGATCTGACGCTCGTCAAAATCCGGAAATTCCTTCTGAAGCTCGGATTTGATAATGCTGGGATTCACCCGGTTAAAGCCGTTTCTTTTCAGCTTGTTCAACTGTTTCTGCATGATGTCCATCCAATTAACCTTGGTGATTTCACCGGCCATGCCTTTATTCTCCCCTCTTAATTTTACTTTGAGGGAATTGTGATCTCCAAACACTTTGAAGGTGCTGTACTTTGCTTCCAGGGTGTTGAGCAGTTTGCCGAAAGAGCTGTATCCGTAGCTTTTTTCACTGAACTCCGGACGCAGGCGCAGCAGCGTCTTTTTCAGCTCACTTACAAACATGGTGCCGTCGGTATCCGCCTGATCGCTGATAATCTTCTCCAGCACCTCCATCAGATCGTCCGGCTCGCTGAGGGAATCATCAGCGGAGGAGTCCTGGTTTCCGGAATCCGTTGTCACAGATTCCAGGAATAAAAACTCATTACAGGCTTTGATGAAGATATTTGAAGCCACTTCCGACCGTGAAATCCCCAAAACGTATTTCCCCATGGATTTCAGCTTGCCTACCAGTGGAGTGTAATCGCTGTCGCCGGATACGATGCAGAAGCAATCAATCAAATCATTGGTATAAGCTACATCCAATGCATCGATTACCAGCTGAATATCCAGGTTGTTTTTCTGGTTTACGCCATACCGAATGGAGGGTACAACATTGAAGGTATTGGAAAGCAATACCTGCTTCAATTCAGAAAAGGCCTCCTGGTAACCATAAACCTTGCCGATCAGAATGTCACCTTTTATTTTTACCTTCTCAATAACGCGGTTCAGGGTGACAGCCTTACCGCCTGTGTTTTCCAAATCAATAAATATCGCGAAATTCTTTTTATCCATAAAAACTCCAAACTATTTAATCTTTTTTTGTCCCAATTATCAACCATCCTCAATAAATACAAAAGTCCGTAAGAATAAGTTCAGATAACTGCCTGTCCCGAAATGCCATCCTAAGTTGATCCTGTTAGCTACTTCAAATTCTCCGGATTCAAGCCTTCAAGCTCCGGCAGCACAAATCGCCCGTCCCTGCGAACCAACATATCGTCAAAATACATCTCTCCGCCGCCGTATTCCGGTGTCTGAATGCAGACCAGATCCCAGTGAACAGCAGACTTATTGCCGTTATCGCAATCTTCATAGCAGCTGCCCGGCGTAAAGTGGAAGGAACCGGCAATCTTCTCGTCGAACAGGGTATCATTCATGGCTTTGGTAATATAGGGATTGACGCCGACAGCAAATTCGCCCACGTATCTGGCACCTTCATCCGTATCCAGCACCTTGTTGATTCTCTCACTGTCATTTGCCTCCGCCTGAATTATTCTGCCGTCCCGGAAGGTAAGGCGTACATTTTGATAAGTAAACCCATTGTATTCAGACGGTGTATTATAGGTAATGACACCGTTTACCGAATCCTTAACCGGCGCAGTATATACTTCACCGTCCGGGATGTTCATCTTCCCGTCACATTTGATTGTGCGCAGCCCTTTAATGGAAAATGACAGGTCGGTTCCTTTTCCGGTAATGCGAACCTTGTCAGTCCGATCCATTAATTCCACCAGTGGATCCATAGCTTTGGACATTTTGGAATAATCCAGGTTGCATACGTTGAAGTAATAATCTTCAAATGCCTCGGTGCTCATGCCTGCCAGCTGGGCCATGGACGGAGAGGGATAGCGAAGCACCACCCACTTGGTTTTGGGAACCCGGATCTTTCCGTGAACTTCCTGCCACAGATGCTTCATGTAAAGTTCCATCCTGTCTGCCGGGACATCGGACAATTCGGAAGCGTTTTGTCCTGAACGCAGCCCTATATAGGCATCTACATCGGACATGCGGGCTGATTCATATTTTGCCATCATTTTGAGCTGTTCTTCCGTGCATTCAGACAGCAGCACCCGGTTGACCTCATTGTCCTTAATGGAAACCAAGGGGATGGCTCCTGCCTTATAGGTCTCCCGTATCAATTCCTTTAACAGGGGCGGCTCCAGTCCAATGTTTTCAATGAAAATCTTCTCACCCTGTTTCAACTCACAGGAGTAATTGATCAGGTTGTGGGCCAGCGTTTTTATTCTTGGGTCCGTCATGACTTGTCCTCCTTAAAACAGCTATTGCTCTGATTCAAATTCTTACCTTAATTCGGGTTCTTAATCAGTATATCCAATTGCGGCAGGAATGTCTATCCGCGAAGTACATTTATGCCCCGGCCTGTTCACGGAGACAGTCCGGCCGGTTTTCTAACGGCGGCATATTAATGACGACATATCAATATAATAGGTGCTCGCCGGGGCAGTGAGGGATAGTTCAACTGCTTTGCAGCTAATTGCGGTATGTTAGTATAAAAGCTACATAATAGAAAAAAATGAAAATATATCCCCAAAAAATACCTGGATAGTCAGGGTATTGAAAATACCTCAATCGTCTGTGAAAAGAGGGAAAACATGACTCCCTGTACACCAGAAATCCTGCCTGAAATCGCGGCCCCCCGGCAAGCAGCAGGCTGCGACAAATGCGAGCTTTGCTCTCAAGGATCCCGTATTATCTGGGCGGAAGGCTATGCTGACGCTCCTCTCTTTGTGATCCTGGACAATCCAGGCGCCAGGGAAGACAAGCTTGGGCAGCCTTTTTTGTGCGGCACAAGGCAGACTCTGTTAACTGCCGCCCATAAAGCAGGGATTCTGCCGGAGCAGATGTATATAACCTATATCCTTAAGTACAGGCCGCTCCGGAAATATGATAAGCCCAAGGCAAGACAAAATTGTATGGGTTATTTGCAGGATCAGCTGGAAGAGGTTAACCCCAAACTGCTGCTGATCCTGGGAAATACGGCAATTAAGTCTTTGCTGGGTGATACAGCAGAAGTTAAAAACCTAAGGGGAG
Organism: Clostridiales bacterium; assembly: GCA_012838915.1. Lineage (GTDB taxonomy): Bacteria > Bacillota > Clostridia > Caldicoprobacterales > DTU083 > DTU083. The sequence continues at coordinate 14,576 of DUOI01000128.1, read as the reverse complement.
CCGTTCATCATTTCGGAGAATATAAAGCAGTTGTTTCCTATCATCCACTGGCAGTTCGCAGAAGACCTAATATGAATAAAGTCTTTTTAAGTGATCTTATGCTGGCATCTTCTGTTATTAATTAATCCCATGTTGAAACCCCGCTTTGATTGCTGGGATGCATTCAAAGAAAAACGGCTCCTACCCGGCGATCAGGATGGCTTCTGTAATCGCGGCACCTATCAGCATTACAATGCTTAGTAAAATCAGGTTATTGATGCTTTCTTGAAGTCATGGCCCTTCCCTGATAAACTCCTATTTTTTTGACTTCTTTTTACGGAATAGGGACAAACCCCCAAACCCTCCGATAATAGAGATATAGAAGCCAAAATCATACCACCAGCCTGTGTTAACCCTTTCGTATACCCTTATACTTTTGTCAAACAGGCCTGCTATAAGCGATACAGGTGCAATCCAGCCATGCCAGATGCCCCATAAAAAACCTGCAGGCTTTTCAGAAGTATATTTACCGTTTCCCGGCATACACCCTGACAGTGTAAATATGATAAGGATAACCAGAATACCTGTTAATAAGATCCTTTTTTCCATAATGAAAACACCCTTCCCTATTTGATCACACATCTGCTGTTTGCTATGCCCGGATCTTCCCCTATGCTTATTCAACAATACAATTATATCAAACTTGAATTGCCTTTTCATTGTTATTCACATGAACTTCCTGTTTTTCAGTGCTTCCGGCACAGTCTTCTGCTTCAATATTTACTTATTACTGCCCGGCTCCTTATCACCTATTCAGATAAACTTGAATATAGTTGAATATAGCAGTATTAATAAGGTGGTGAAGCAAAGGTGCAAATACATGTTGTGAGACCGGGTGACACCCTTTGGAGAATATCACAAATGTACTCCGTTACCGTGGACCTGCTGGCTCAATCCAACGAAATCCCCGATCCCAACAGACTGGTTATTGGTCAGACCATTGTAATTCCGATATGGGGCAGCTATCACTGGGTCGCCCCCGGAGAAACCCTGTACCAGATCAGCATTCTGTACAATGTGCCCCTGGCTGAATTAATAAGAATTAACGGCATTACCAACCCAAACAACATACCGGTGGGGTTAAGACTGTACATTCCCCAAAAACCAAGGCCGATTATTGAAACAGCTGCCTATATCGATGTATTGGCAACCGGTGCCGCTTCCCCGGAAATTGTGGACAGGGTGGGAATACATTTAACCTACCTGAATATTTTCAGTTATGCCGTAAACCGGGACGGCTCGCTGACCCGGATAGCCGACGAGCCTACAATACAGGCAGCTTACCGTCAAAGAGCGCTGCCCCTGATGGTGCTGACAAACTTTGAAAACGGAACCTTCAGCAGGGAATTGGCGACTGTCATTCTTTCCAGCGAAGAATTGCAAAACACCGTCCTGGATAATGCAATTGCCATTATGCAGCAAAAAGGTTATGCCGGCCTGGATGTTGACTTCGAATATCTGGGTGCGGAAAACAGGGAAAGATACAATGCTTTTATGCGAAGGGCAGCAGCTCGTTTAAGGCCTCTTAATCTGCTGCTGAGCTCTGCATTGGCGCCCAAATTGTCAGCTGATCAGCAGGGTACACTTTATGAGGGGCATGATTACCGGGCTCATGGAGAGATAAATGATTTTATCTTTTTAATGACATATGAATGGGGATGGTCCGGAGGCCCGCCCATGGCTGTTTCACCCATAGATCAGGTAAGGGCGGTGCTGGAATATGCAGTCACCGAGATACCCAGGGACAAAATCATGATGGGCATCCCGCTTTATGGGTATGACTGGACGCTTCCATATGTACCGGGAGGCCAGTGGGCAAGAACGATCAGCCCGCAACAGGCAATTGCACTTGCCTTAAGATATAACACAAATATAGAATACGATACTACTTCCCAGGCACCTTTCTTCAACTATACTGATGAGCAGGGAAGATATCATATTGTGTGGTTCGAGGATGCACGGAGTATACAGGCAAAATTCAACCTGGTGAAGGAATTTGGCATAAGAGGATTCTTCTATTGGGTGCTTGGCAGGGATTTCCCTCAAAACTGGCTGCTGATTGAAGACAATTTTGTTGTAAGAAAGTTGGTGTAGAGCAAGGCTGTATTTTTGATTACAGCCTTTTAATAAGCCCAATTACAATCATAACTATTTTCAATATCCATTCCCAATATACCTTTAATAATTTTCCATTAATTTTCAAATTTCATCGTCTTAAGCCATTTTACATGCGGCTAAAGCGTGGTTTTTAGTTTATTGTGTTTCTTATTGTTTAAAAGCTTGACAGAGAGAAGGTGTCATGGTGTAAGATATAAACAAATTTCAAACCCAGTTAAGACACAGATAGGTAGAAAACCACATTAAAATTACAATAGGAGTAGGAAAATGAAAAATAATTTAAGATTTAAACATCTCATAGCACTGGTGTTTCTATGTATGGCTGTTTTCGGTCTTATGGAAAATATTAAAGGTACTTTAATACCGCCTATAAGGGAGCAGTTTGGAGTGGATTACAGTACCATAGGGCTGATGCTTTTTATATCATCATTCGGCTACCTGCTGTCCACATTGATAGGAGGGATGGCCGCTGAAAAATTTGGCGAGAAAGCGATTCTCATGTTTGCATTCATTGTATTGACAGCTTCAGCAGCATTGTTTTATCTGACAAATTCCTTTCCGATGACAGTAGCCCTGTTACTTTTGAATAGTGCCGGCTTTGGATGTATAGAGGTTGCGGTTAATTCACTCGGTGCCCGGATATTTATAAGAAATGCAGCGGTTATGATGAATATAACCCATCTTTTCTATGGACTGGGTTCTACAATAAGCCCCAAATATGCAGGACATATTTTGGCAAGAAGCTTACCTTGGAACTATGTCTTTACAATTACTTTGGCAATTTTGATTCCGGTATTGATTTATCTGGCATTTTTGCGTTTTCCCGAAACACCTAAAGAAAAAAAGGAAGTTAAGTTTCCCATTGCCCGGATGATGAAGGATAGAATAATCTGGCTTATCACAGGTGCTCTGGGTTTTTCTCTTGTTGCTGAAATTGGGATGGCTAATTGGCTGGTGAATTTTCTCCAGGAAGTACGGGGAATGAGTGTGGAGATCAGTTCCTCATATATGACTTTTTTCTTTGCTGCCTTTATGCTGGGCCGATTGCTGGGAGGATATATTGCTGAAAAAATAGGTTATATAAAAATAATCCTTTACTTTGCAACTGCCGCAGCCATACTTTTTATATCAGGAATGCTATTAGACAATGGATTCGTTTTCCTTTTTTCATGTATAGGCTTCTTTGTATCAATACTGTTCCCTACAATTATTGCCATTATTATAAAGGAATTTCCCTCCGGTACCAGCTCGATCATGGGTTTTGTCATTGCCGCTGCCGGAGGAATTAACATGATAGTCAGTTGGGTTATAGGTAAGACCACTGATATATTCAACGTAAATTCCGGGTTTATGAGTATTGCCATATATATGATGCTGATAATTGCTTTCATTATTCCCTTGAAGAAGAAACTTACATTTGAAAAGAGCCCGAATCGGATGCCGGCATCGGAAGAAAGCACCTCTCCTTCCGCTTGAGCACGGACAGCTTGAGTAAGGAAGAATCGGATATATAGCTAATTACGTGGCCAACTCACTAAATTTGTCGTTTTTTACAGAAAATCTGCAGTGTTTGAAACATTCGTGTTGGTATATATCTGCGAAATATGTTATAATTTAGTGGTATTTTATATTAGGAAATGTATTCCATAGGGTTAGGTGTTTGCATCCGGGCTGTAACCGGTTTGTGCAAGAATATCCCAATCACAAATCTGGGTTTTATGTATAAATTCTACAGTTGAAATTATTGATAAGGAAGACTGATGTTTATGAGCATAAATACGAACATTGTACGTGTAGAGGAGAAATATCTGTTAAGTTTTTATCAATGCTCAGAAATATATACAGCATTAAGCGCAGTGCTTATACCGGACAAACATAACAATCCTGACAGCTATATGATTCGCTCTGTTTATTTCGATGATTATTCCGAAACAGCATATTACGACAAGCAAAGCGGGGTTGAAAACCGAATAAAGCTGCGTTTACGCATATATCCACCTGATTATGAAAATGTGAAGCTTGAGCTAAAAGAAAAAAGAGGGGGATTTCAACAAAAACACACGCTTTTAATAAGACGAAGCGAAGCAGAGGCGCTTATAGATAAAGATTATGATTTTGCACTTAATAATAAAAACATAGAGGATATGCTGCTTAAAAATAAGATTGCTATTCAGAGTATGCGGCCTGTTGTAATGAATCAATACAGGCGAAGTGCTTTTATCCATCCTATGAATAATATACGTGTAACATTAGACAGGGAAATTTTATGCAGTGAAACCAACTTTGATCTGTTTGCTGATAATCCTGTTATGTATTCACCTATGGATTACTATGAAGCATTGCTTGAGGTAAAATACGATAAATTCCTATTTAAGTGGATCAGTGATTTGTTTAATGCATATGGCCTTAACAGAGAGGCATACAGCAAATATGTTTTATCCCGCAGGCTTTTTGAAAATTTTATTTCTTAAATATATTTTTATAGGAGACAGTTATTATGAGCGAAATTTTAAGTTTATTTTACAATGCCGGAGCTACCATAAAACCCGGAATAGCGCTGTTGAATATGCTGGTTGCAGCCGCGTTGAGCATTATTGTATACTTTGTATACAAGATATCCTATAGCGGCGTGGCCTACAGCAAGAAATTCAACATAACGCTTATCATGCTTTCACTTATAACCACAATTGTTATGAACATACTGGGTAACAGCCTGGCGCTTTCCTTGGGTATGGTAGGCGCCCTGTCCATAGTACGTTTCAGGACGGCCATAAAGGATCCGAGGGATACGGCGTACATATTCTGGGCAATAACAATAGGACTTGGCTGCGGTTCCGGTAATTATTTCATGGTTGGTGTCGGAACACTGATAGTAGGTGCTGTTACCATAATTTTGAGTAAAAACATATTGAACGATGACAGCTACCTTCTTATCATTCGCTGTAACGGGGACGCTGCTTCCAAGGTAAGGAAAAAGACGGAAACATTGTATAAGACCCATAAACTGCGCGGAGAAACGATTACTGCCGACTATACAGAGCTTGTTTACCAGATTAAGTATAAGAAAGGTAATCGTAATGGGAGCATCAATGAGATACTTAAGGGCATAGAAGGAGTACACACCGTTAATATGGTAGCAAGGAGCGGTGAAACACTGGGTTAATCAGTGCTTTGTCTTGCACATTAGGTGTATAAGGAGATTAAAATGGCTGTGAAATTTAAAAAAACAACATCCTTCGCTTTAATACTGCTTATGTTGGCTGCAGCGCTGACCGGTTTCCTGGCGGCATGCTCGCCGACCGGCAGAGAGGGTGGCGGTCTTGTTATAAATGAGGTTGTAACTTCAAACACCAACTCCTTGTCGGTGTCTCAGCTGGGTTCTCCGGACTGGATAGAGATATACAACAATTCCGACAATGACATAGACCTGAGCGGCTATGTACTGCGTAACTCAAACAAGCCTTCCACTTTCCATATCTTCCCGAGCATTGTTGTCAAAGCCGGTGAGTATGTTGTTATTTACGCCTGCAACAAGCCCAGGGATGAGTCGTTGTGGGGCTATTGCACAGGCTTCAACCTGCCCAAGGCCGGAGTGGGCCTTGTGCTCCTGGATTCCAATCTGAGAGTTGTTGACGAAATTGAGGTTCCTGCCCTCGAGAAGGATATCAGCTGGAGCAGAACGGATGAAGGTTTCAAATACTGCGGGACGCCGACTCCGGGATATGAGAACGGCGGGGTTATGGCAGATTCGATAGATGAGCTTGTAATCGCGAGTATGCCGCCAGGGCTGCGCCTGAACGAAGCAACAGATCAATGGGTTGAGATATACAACGGCTCTCAGCGGGCTGTAAACCTTTCTACCTATTGCCTGTCGGACAACGCCTCAAACCTTACGAAGTGGCGTTTCCCTGATGTGGAGCTGCTGCCCGACGCATACATGGTTATAGGGCTTAATACGGAAATAGGGGATTATACAGCCTCCTTCGGAATTTCCAGCACGGAAGGGGCGGTATATTTTTCGGCAGAATCCACTCTTATTGGTTCGCTTTCAGTGAATAACCTGTACGGCAACATATCCGTGGGGTTGGATGCTTTCGGCGAAATTGCTTATTTCCCGGATGCTACTCCCGGTGAAAAGAATTCCGATTTCTGCCTCTACAGTTTAGAAATTTCCCCCATGACTGAGACGGATCCCGTAAGGATTTCCGAAGTTCTGCTTAAAAATTCATATTCCTTAGTGGATGAGTACGGCGACAGGTCCCCTTGGGTGGAGCTGCATAATTATTCTGACAGAAGTATTGACTTAAAATATTACTATCTTTCCGATAACCCAAATAACCTTGATAAATGGAGGCTGCCGGATAAGCAGCTGGCGCCGGGGGAATACCTGGTGATATTCTTAAGCGGGCAGGATGCCGGTCTCCATACTAATTTCAGGGTGGCTGCAGATGAGCCTGTAATCCTTACGGATTTTTCCACTATACACACACAGGTTATAGAAATACCCAACGAAAGCCGGCTTGATAATATATCCTACGGCGAGCAGGACGGCGTTTGGCTGTATTTTGGTCAGCCCACGCCCAATTCTGAAAACACCTCCCACGGCAGCCAGAGCATAGCATCAGTTGAAAGGCTGGACAGGGAAGGAGTTTGGATTAATGAGGTATCGGCAACGGCAATGCCGAGAGCCTCCGCTAACGGAAGGGATGGAAGGGATTGGATTGAGCTTTATAATGGTGGTGACAGCGAAGTAAACCTTGCAGGCTGGCACTTGGGAAAGGATCTGGATGACCCTTTCCTGTGTGAGCTGTCAGGAAGCATAGCCCCAAAATCATATAAGGTATTCTATGCAGACAACAGCAAAAAAGCAGCCGGTGATTCATTGCCGATGAATGTGAGCATGGCAGGCGATTTGCTTGTGCTTTCAAATGCCTCCAGAGAAATCGTGGATGTTTTTCGTACCGGCGCTTTAAGATACGAGCTTACAAGCGGCCGCGTACAAGGCGACTACAGCGGCGACAGATATTTTTTTACAAGTGTAACGCCTATGGCTGCCAATTCACAGCCATTGAGCACATATTCAGCAGCGCCTGTTTTTTCGCATAAGGGTGGTTTTTACACTGACAGTTTTACCCTTGAAATAACAGGCGAAAATATTTACTATACCACGGACGGAAGTACGCCGGACGAATCTTCAACGCCTTATACAGGCCCGATTGAAATAAGTGACACCACTGTTGTTTCCGCCGTTTCCATACAACCCGGCAAGGTTAAAAGTGACAAGGTGGTGGCAACGTATTTATTCGAGCAGCCGCATACACTGCCGGTTGTGTGCGTGTCGGCAAAACCATCGGATTTTTCTGCGGTTTACGCCCAGTCCAACAAATTTGCCCCGGTTGTGGAGAGAGCCTGCTTTGTTGAATACTACGAGCCGGACGGAAGACTGGGGACATCATTTCCGGCGGGCATTCGAACAGCCGGAGCCGGTACACGAAGGTATATGCGTCAAAAATCATTTAATATATATTTAAGGGGCGGATATGGTCAATCATCGGTTGTATATCCGTTTTTTGAAGATTATCCCATAACCGAGTTTAAAAGTTTAACGTTAAGAAACGGCGGGCAGGACAACGATGACTCCACCAGTACATTCATGACAGACGCATTCTGCTCCATGCTGGCAAAGGGCTTTGATACCGATTATGCCGAAACGAGATATGCAGTACTATATGTTAACGGTGAATACTTCGGAGTATATGAGCTGAAAGAAAACCAAAACGAGGATATGTTTGCAGCAAGACATGGCGTGGATGTAGATGACATCAACGTGATAAGGCGAAACGACACACCTTTACACGGAAATAACAAGCAGTTCCTGTGGGCACAGAACTATGCCAGGTACAATGATTTGAATGATCCCTCAAAATACGAGGAATTTTCAAAGCGTGTCGATGTAGTCGCCTTTATCGATCATATTTTCCTGCAGGCTTACATAGGAAATGCCGATACATTTAACCAAAAATACTGGGCAACGGAGGATTATACGGTAAAAATACGGCCAATTCTCTTCGATTTGGACTTCGGCTACTTTGATTATAACATAATATTCCACTATTTCTCGGGAGCGGGGGTGCCCAGTGCAAACGGTTCCCTCACTAATATGTGGATACCAACCGGACTTAAAAAGAACGATGGGTGGCGGAAAATGCTGTATAAGCGTTGGGCTTATCACCTGACCACCACGCTAAGTAACCGTTTGGAGCTTTTTGACAGCCTTTATGCCCAGCTGGAACCGGAGATGCAAAGGCACTGCGAACGCTGGGGAGTATACAGCTATTCAACCTGGAAGAATAATGCGGCATCCCTGCGTAAAAAGATTGAAGAACGAAATGATGTTTTTAAGGCCCAGATGCAGAAATATTTCGGGCTTTCCGATGCTGAAATGACAGAGCTTTTTAATAACAGCCAAGCCTTATAGTATATTTTCCCACTGTAGTATGGCTCTGCCTTGCAGAGAGGCGTTCATGCCCACTTCTTTACGTTATACTTCCTGACATGCCCCCTACGTAAAGGCATTGCTAGTTAAAGTACTCCTTTCATAATTAATTACTATAAGACGTTAATTCTAATTAACGTCTTTTTTGCTGCGAACTCGCTTTGTTATCCTGAAAAATGAAGTGAGTACACTAAAGTTTTGAAATTTCCGGCCACGACCCTGCGTTACTGTAATTTTGAAAGATACTCCAAGGTTTTTTCCACAATATATTCATGTTCAAAATGATGAACATAGTGACCGCAATCAAGTTGTATCAGCTGCGCGGCGTTCTGGGCTGCAAACCTCTTTTGACAAGGTATCCAGAATTCCCCGATTTCTTTTCCGTCGGACACAAACATAAGTATCGGTAAATCCAGAGTACCGCCTGATAAGACTGTCACTGCATTATTGTATACCGATTTACCTTCCAATACATAATCGATGTTTACGGCATTCCTGTACATCAAAAGTTTCTGCTGTTCAATTTCATGTTCAGTCAGTGCAGTTTCGTTAAGAGAGTAAACGCCCGGTATCCTGTGCAGCCCCAGCCAGATAGTCGCACGTCCGATGTACATTAGTTGGCTGATGCTTGAAAAATTGAAGTACTCATAGCTTTCCGGCACAGCCATATCAAGTCCGATTATAGCCGTTACCTCCTCAGGATGCTGTTGTGCCCAATATACAGCTTCCAATCCAGACATGGAATGCGGGAATAATATGTAAGGCCCGCTTTCTCCCGCAAGGGACAAACCCTGCCTGACTTCGTCGAGCATGGTGTTAATATCCCGCTCTACTTCATAAATCTCAGAATAACCATACCCCGCTTTTTCAACCACTGCTATCCTGTATTCATCCGAAAGCAAACTGTATAAAGATTTAAAGTCGTAGACCGGCGCAACTGTTGCAGAACCGGACATAAAAACCAAAGTGGGCTTGCTGCCTTTTTCTCCCTCGGCATATACATGAATTTTATGACCGTCAACTTCCACAAGCTTCCCGTTTGGGACGATTTTGCCTGCCTCGCTGCCTAGAGAAACATGATGATAAATGGTTGTTACTGATAAAAATATGAATACCATACATAGCAATACCAATAGCAGCTTGCCCGTTCTTTTGAGTAACCTTTTCATTAAACCTCCATACGGCTGATTACATCAGCCTGATAAAATCCGTTTAGGGAAGGTATATAACCAATCGTTAGATGTTTCAGCATCCCCAAGGTACTACCCTACATTCCTTTGTTTCCTATTCTGTACGCCCAATTGGTTAACTTTTTTGAAATCCAATATTGTGTTAAAACCAGCCCTATTCCACCAACCACTATCAATACAATAATCGTTTGTTTTGTTGGTATAAATTGTAGCTTCAACATACCCTGCAGGTTAAGTGCCGTATCCGTAATATCTTTTGTTGCAAAGTAAGCTGATGCAATCGAAACTAAGGCCATTATAAACGCTGAGAAAAGACCGAAGGAAGCAGACGCTTTCTTTAATCGTTCTTCAGTAATACCGCTGTAATAAAGCCTTCTCCCCATGAAAACCCCGGCAAGGGCGCCCACAGCCAAGTTGAATATTGGTACACCCATAAAGAATCCAAAAAAACCTATTGAGTAAAATAGATATATCATAGCTAATAAACCTTGTTTCCACCAATAGGCTTTCATGATCTGTTTAAAAATAATAATGTCTATGATACAGCCAATTATTAATCCAATCAGAGCGAATATAAATACAATCCTTTCTGTTGCGAAATACAGGCTGGTCCACCACCCTGCCAAAAAGAGAAGAATTGGAAGAACCGGTGCAATTATTACACCTATAAAGATGGATTCCAACTTACTCAATGCTCCACCTCCCCGATCCCATACTTTTCAAATAATTCCTCAAATGACTTATCCTAAGAAACAGTATACAAAATTAGCAGCAGTAGCCCCGTTTTACTTTTATCACACCTCATGTAATACCCAAACATTTGGCTCTATATACTCTCCAATATCCTTTTCTATATTTATTTTAACAGGCTCTAATGCACCCTGAATTACGTAATCACCTGTTTCATAGAATTTCATACCTGTCCATTCTTCCCATTCAGCAACAGTTCCTGGTATATACATTGCTTTATGACAAGGTTTTATTATTTCCCCTCCCAATCTGATATGGACTCTTAACCAAGGATCGTATGGCAAACCATCTTCTCTCTTCCATTTTATATAATTATCTATTGGTATTAACGGATATTTACTTTTTAAACTTGGCCTGACAGGTATTGTTATATATTTAAGGCCATTATCACGAGCAACTGAAATCATCTCTTTTAATATTATCGAACTTATCCCTCTTCCCTGATAGTCTTTATTGACAGCAATCTGAAGGCCATTTAACACATTTGCTTTGATGCCGTTTAATTTGTCATTGATTCCTTTTTCAAGTACCCAATCCCATCCTTCTTCAGGCAATTCCACAAATGACTTATCCCAAAAAAACGGTAAACAATTAGCGATACCAATTATTTTATCAATTGACTTCAGAGAAAACTGATACTCAGGAAAAAGCTCAAACAGTTTACTCCAATTTGCATTTGATACCGGATCATGCAGCATAAATTCGGGCCATAACTTATTTGTTATTTCAGCCTGTATCTCTGCATGATCAGGTATGTTTTTTAATACTTCATATTCCATGCTGATTTCCTCTCTTCCTGGGATTATTGTGTATAACATTTTACACTCGCCACATGGTTCAGCCTTACAGGGAGCGCTCATGCCCTGTAAGACCTCGTGCATTAATGCCTGGACTGACTAGGTTAGGGGGAGCATTCTATATATTAACATATCACGGGACCTAAATCACAAATTAGAAAATTACGAATCAAGTTTAGCATTGATAAGCCAAGCGACAGAAATAAAGTAACCCAGTATTGGAGAAAAACACTATAGCGAAAATAATTGTTATTTGCCTTACTAAATAAAATAATAGCCATTGGAATTATAAAAGCAGTAGTCTGGGAAGCGTCGGGCTGTAAAGCCAGTAACAGCGACACTCCTATAGAAATAATAGCGGGAATCCACCAATTTGTAGCTTTTAATATTCTCCATAGCCCCATAATCAAGATAGGTAATACTATGCTTGCTATGTAAAATCTAACCGGCCCAATAGATATCCATCTATGTACACCTTCCAACCCAGAATCAATAAAAGTAAGCAGCAATAGTATTATAGCAATTGGGATAGTAAAAATATTTCCGATAATCTTAGGTTTTCTTGATATTAGATAGGAAAGCAACATTCCTATTACTAAACCAAAAATATTTTGACCCCAAATATTTATTGAAACGCCATTTATATACATTGCCAGCGAACCGATTATTATTGCTGGGAGTGGTATAAGAAGTAATTTTTTCATCTAATCTCCTTTATTTGCGGATTCTAATTTGTAATATCCTTCTATTGTAAAGGAATGCTGAAATTCCATTCTACATATTTCTTTGTAAAACCCTATAATTCTCATAGTTATATTCATACCCTTCTCTTTATCCAGGCATAAAATCACTAAAATCCCACATGTGCCCTGAATGCGTTGTTATATGCAGTATGGAGCCCTGTAACTAAGAGGGCGACAGGACATTCCCCTAGACCACATATACCAGTGTAATAAATTGTACCAATGCCCACTTATTATGGTTGTTCACTAATCAACGGAACAAAATGTATTTCATATCTTCAAAGGTTTTTTGCAGTTGTTCTGCATAATATTCGCCTTGCTTTACAAATGAAAAACCGCATTTTTCTATTACCCTTTTGGATTGATTATTGAAAGAAAAATGGCTGACAGTCAAAGCTTCCAATCCACACCTTTCAAAACAGAATTTAATTACGGCATTAACGGCTTCAGGCATCAACCCATTTCCCCAATAGGCTTTGGATAGGACATAACCAATTTCTTTCACCTTTAGGTGTGCATAATCAGCTTCTTTATTTGCCCATGAATTATGTAATCCCAATGAGCCTATAACTTTATTATTCTTTTTATATACGATTGCGAAAACATTCTTCTCTGAAATGAAGGATTGTAATATTCCATGCGAAACATCTATCGACTCATGATGTTTCCAGCCTGCCATTTCCCCAACACCCTCAATAGACGCATATTCGTAAAGATCATTTACATCTGTTTCTTTCCATGCCCGCAGAATTAACCTGTCAGTTTCTATGATTGTCTTAGTAATATCAATATTGATATCCATATTCTATTACTCCTGCATTATATTGTTTTTACCATCTTGCTATACCACAACTGAGCTGCAGCACATAGAACATTTATTCTGGACACGATCTATTTATTAAGATACAGATCCATGATAATTTCATCATCATATGTTCCATTTACATAAAAATAGTTTTTATGTACACCTACTTTAGTAAAACCAAATTTCTCATACATCTTTATTGCATTATAGTTGCTTGCCTTAACACCAAGACTTATATTTTTTATCAGGCTGTGATTATTCGCAAAGGAAATCAGTTCCTGCATTAATGCGCTTCCAATACCCTTTCCCCAGTAATCCTTTTTAACTGATATGGAAAGCTCACTATTATGGGAAATCCTTTTTCTGGGGAGACAGCTTATCTGTGCAATTCCAACAATACAGCCATCTATGATTGCTAAAACCATAAGTGTGTCTGAATCATTTCGTACTCTTTTTATGTACTCGATTTCCTGCTCTACAGTTAAATGAAATTCATCTTTTCCAAACAGGAGATTATCGCTCTCGCCACCCACAGTATTTAGATATTCAATCATGCCTTTAGCATCGCCTTCTTCGGGCTCGCGTAGAATTAGATTCTCTCCACTCTTTAGAATTATTTCTCTTAGTGTTCTCTTTTCCATAAATCCTCCAGATTCATAATATTCTCTTGTTGTTGCTTATTTTTCTCTATCTGTTATTCTCATTCTTTTTGAAATGATTCGATGATACATTTAGTGAGACCCGCGACCCTTATTTTATCACAGACGGCAGCATGAAACCTGTCCGAGCTGCATAGTCTTCCCATTCGCTGCCAAACTTGCCTTTCAAAGCCTTCTCTTCAAGCTTAGCACGATAAATTTCGCTGGGAAGAAACAGGAGAAACACTCCAATTAATCCGTAACAACTTCTCATAGCTACAGGGATCCCGGTTAAAGCGATTGTCATTCCGAGATACACCGGATGACGAACAAACCGGTACGGTCCAGTCTTTATTAATACATCCAATTTCGGTTCAACCTCTCCAAAAAAGGCCTCTTTTATATGCATAGCAGACCAAATAACAAGGGCAATTCCCACAAACACCATAAGAATCCCTAGAGATTTTGCAACCCTTATGTCTATAGGAACCCTGATTTTCACTAAAAAGCTGATAAGAAAAACTGCAATCCCTGCTGTTACATTAAGAATAGATGGTAAGAACTCATTCTTACTTTGGTTCATTTTATCCCCCTTACTGAACCTTATTGGATATTTGGGCTAATGCCTGATACTAGTGCCATGGCTCAGCCTTATAAGGAGCTGCTCATTCCTTACGGAACTTCGCGGGCCAATACGAAGACTGACTGGTTAGGCTGAGACATGTAGGCAAGGAAAAATCCTGATGGTACTCCATGGCCCTGCCGCCTACATTACCCCAATAACTTTCTCCATACGCCCTTGCGGGGCATATGAAGCCTATTTTAAACAGTATTGTCTTATTACAGTGTGTCTTAATATAGTTATAATTGAGGGAATTTCATATTCTACAAGCCAGTAAAACAGCGGATTGCAGAAAGCAAGAAAACTGTTTTACCCCTGAAAAATTGAAATTGCTTACTGTCTTATAAAAGTTTTTAAAGGAAAAACCCCTGCATGTGT
>DUOI01000127.1 GCA_012838915.1 Clostridiales bacterium | reverse complement strand
GAATTATCTGTTTAAGCACACCCAATTGCAGGATACCTTCGGAGTGATCATGCTGGCTCTGGTGAACAACGAGCCCAAGGTGATGAATATAAAGGAAGTCCTGGTGCATTACATCAACCATCAGAAGGATGTTATAACCAGAAGAACCCAATATGATTTGGATAAAGCGGAAGCAAGAGCTCATATTGTGCAGGGCCTGCTTACTGCCCTTGATCATATTGACGCGGTGATTTCCCTGATCCGCAGCTCCCGTACAACTCAGATTGCAAGGGAAGGTCTGATTACCAAGTTTGATCTGTCGGAGAAACAGGCACAGGCCATACTGGATATGCGCCTGCAAAGGCTGACAGGTTTGGAGCGGGAGAAGATTGAAGAGGAATACGAAGATTTGCAAAAAACCATCCGGTATCTGAAGGAAGTATTGTCCAATGAAGGGCTGCTTCTTAGCATAATCAAGGATGAACTGCTGGAAATAAAGAATAAATACAATGATGCCAGAAAAACCGAGATTATCCCTGATCAGGGGGAAATTGACATCGAGGATTTGATCGATGAGCATGATGTAGTGGTCACTTTAACTCATTATGGCTATGTAAAACGTACCCCCCTCAGCTCCTACCGAACCCAGCGCAGAGGCGGCAGGGGAATCACCGGGCTGGCCACCAGGGAAGAGGACTTTGTTAAGGATCTGTTTATTACCTCCACCCATCAGAGATTGTTGTTTTTCACTTCCAGGGGAAAAGCCTATGAGCTGAAGGCATACGAGATCCCGGAAGCCGGCCGTAATGCTAAGGGAACAGCTATTATCAATCTTTTGCAATTGGAACCCGGTGAAAGGGTAGAAGCATTTATCCCTATTAAAGAAAAGCATTTTGAGAAGGATTTATACCTCTTTATGGCCACCCGAAACGGCCTGGTAAAGAAAACTCCTATCAGGGATTTTGCCAATATGCGCAAGTCCGGGTTGATTGCCATTACTTTGCGGGAAGACGATGAGCTCATCCGGGTGATTCTTACCGACGGAAATCAGGAAATAATCATGGCCACCCGATACGGCCAGTCCATCCGATATCATGAAGGGGATGTCAGAGCCATGGGCCGGACTGCAATGGGTGTAAAGAGCATGGATCTTCAGGATGGAGATTTTGTAATTGACATGGAACGGCTGATTAAGGATGCAGATGTTCTCAGCATCAGTGAAAACGGTTACGGCAAGCGTACCCATGAAAGCGAATACCGGTGCCAGCACAGAGGCGGCAGAGGCATTAAAACCATGAATATTACTGAAAAGACCGGTAATTTGTCTGCCCTGAAAGTGGTTACCGGAGAAGAGGATTTGGTTATCATTAATTCTGAAGGTGTCATCATTCGAATTGATACCGATGAGATTTCCACAATGGGCCGAAATACTCAGGGTGTCACCCTGATGAGAATGGAAGACAATTATATTGTGTCCGTTGCCAAAGCTAAAAAGGAAGAGGAAGAGATACCTGAAGAGGAAGAAATGCTTTTCGATGGAGAGATGCAGACAGCTGAAGACTACAGCCAGGGAGTAATTCTGCCTTTTTCAGACGATAAAACGGAACATAATTCAATTCTTTCTGAAGAAAGGGAAGATACCTCACTTGAAAGGCTGCTGGAGCGGGCTGAAGGACCGGAGGATGAAAAGGATAATTGATCTGTTTCCTATTTATTAAATATTGTAGAATTTACGCATCAAATAATTTTTTGACGGAGGAATGGAAGCATGGAAATACGTGTAGTAAGAGTGCAACAGCCCAAAAACAAACCAAATGATAATGAATTGGGTTTTGGAAAATATTTTACCGACCATATGTTTGTTATGGACTATGACAGGGACAAGGGATGGCATGACCCCAGAATCGTGCCATACGGACCTTTTGAGGTAGAACCCTCCTGTATGGTTTTCCATTATGGCCAGGCGATTTTTGAGGGCATGAAGGCATATTTGAACAAGGACGGTGAAGCTGTGGCATTCAGGCCTTTTTCCAATATAAAGCGTCTGAATCGTTCAGCAGAGCGTCTTTGCATCCCTCAATTGGATGAGGATTTGGTATGGGAAGGATTAAAAAAGCTTCTGCAGCTGGAAAAGGACTGGATTCCGAAAACTGAAGGCACTTCCCTGTATATCCGCCCCTTTGTTATTGCTACCGATCCCCACTTGGGAGTTCGCCCTTCCGACACCTATAAATTCTTTATTATTCTCTCTCCCGTAGGGGCTTATTACAAGGAAGGCCTGCAGCCCGTAAAGATTTATGTCACAGATAAATATGTTCGTGCTGCGGAAGGCGGGGTAGGGTTTACCAAAACTGCCGGCAATTATGCCGCCAGTCTCTATGCGGCTGAGGAGGCCGGCAGCAAAGGGTATACCCAGGTGCTGTGGCTGGATGCCAAGGAACATAAGTATGTGGAAGAAGTAGGCACCATGAATATCTTTTTCAAAATAAAGGGTGTAATGATTACCGCCCCGCTGGACAGCGGAACCATATTAGGCGGAGTGACCCGGGATTCAGTAATTCAACTGGCTGAAGAAATGGGATACAAGGTAGAACAAAGACTTCTGTCCATTCAAGAGGTATATGACGCCCATGATGCAGGAGAGCTGGAGGAGGTTTTCGGAACCGGTACGGCAGCGGTTATTTCACCTGTAGGTGTTATGAATTGGAATGACCGTATTATTGAAATCAATGAGGGCCGAATGGGTGAAGTATCACAGAAATTATATGACAGAATTACCGCCATCCAGTATGGAAGGGAAGCTGACAAGTACGGCTGGATAGAAAAAATCTAGTTCATCCAATGAATTTTATTCAGGATGCTTCTTTTTGGGTAACTATATGTTAATGATTTACCTGAAAGGAGAAAGATAATGGATAAAAGAACTGATTTGGTAACTATGGGCGGGAATCCGGTTACCCTGCTGGGCAATGAGGTAAAACCCGGGGACAGGGCTCCTGATTTTACAGTGCTGACCGGAGATTTGCAGCCCTATTCCCTGAAGGATGCGGGCAGTAAGATAAAAATTATCAGTGTTGTGCCTTCCCTGGATACCGGTGTATGTGAGATGCAAACCCTGCGTTTCAACAATGAGGCCCTGAAGCTTAAGGATACTGTTATCCTCACCATCAGCGTGGATTTGCCCTTTGCACAAAAAAGATTTTGTGAAGCTCATTCGGTTGAAAATGTAGTTGTTCTGTCCGACCATAGGGATTTATCCTTTGGCATGAATTACGGTTTTGTAATGGAGGAACACAGGCTGCTCAGCAGAGGGATAGTGGTAGTTGACCAGGATAATATCATTCGTTATGTAGAGTATGTGAAGGAAGTTGGACAGCATCCCGATTACGGGAAAGCCCTGGAGGAAGCCGCCAGGCTGGCATAGCTCCTTCATTATCTTGCAGCAATATTTCTTAATGCCAGAAGTTCAAATATATTATAGTACATGAATTGGGAGACATTTATGTTTGAATTATCAGCTATTTCGGCTGACAATAAGAAGGACTTTTATGGGGAGTTAAATGCCATGCTGGCAGGCTTAATCGGGGAAGAATCCGATTGGCTTGCCAATGCGGCCAATGCAGCATCGCTTTTATATCAAATGCTGCCGGATATAAACTGGGCAGGCTTTTACCTTATGAAAAAGGGAGAACTGGTTTTAGGTCCTTTTCAGGGAAAGCCTGCCTGTGTTCGTATTCAAATGGGCAAAGGGGTATGCGGTACAGCGGCATCCTCCGGAGAAATACAGGTAGTTGAAGATGTTGAGTTATTTCCCGGGCATATTGCCTGTGATGCAGCATCCCAATCAGAAATTGTATTACCCATATATCAAAATGAAAGATTAATCGGGGTGCTGGATATTGACAGCCCTGTAAAGGGCAGGTTTGATAATCAGGATGCAGACGGGTTGTCCGGGTTTGTAAAAGTATTAAATCAGCATATAGAATGGCCGAATTTCGGCTGATATTATTAATATGGATTATAACTCTGATTCATATACATTTCTGATGATTCAGCATACAAAGAAAATTAATGTCTGGTAATAAGTGGCGTGTTAGCATTGGAGCTATAATAGGGCTTTTGTTAGTTATGGTCTTGAGAATACTAAAGTAGAAAATGATATGATTTATATTTGCAGTTAAGACACATCATCCATATCAATTGTTACGCCAGTAAGTTAAGACGGACTGAAGAGTATTTATATTAACTCAGGAGGTAAATTGCAATGGAATTTTCAATTAGGCCTGTAGAAATAGGCGATGGTAAAGGCATTAATGCACTTAGGCGTATGCCGGGGGTGTTTGAAAATATACTCGGTATTCCGTCAGAAAGAGTAAAACGTAATGAAGATTTCATTGCGAATATGGAAAGCAATCAGCACCAATTGGTTGCTGTGACTAAAGCTGAAAATGGTGAAGAACTCATTATAGGAACTGCAGGTTTAACGGTTAATGCAAATCACCGTACACGCCATAGCGGAAGTATTGGAATTATGATTCACAAAGATTATCAGAATATGGGTATTGGCACTGCATTGATGAAAGCTTTGCTTGATATTACCGACAATTGGCTGATGCTTGTTCGTGTTGAGTTGGAAGTCTTCGAAGATAATGAAAGAGCAATTCGTTTTTATGAAATGTTTGGCTTTGAAATAGAGGGGCTTAAACGCTTTGCAGGAATAAAAAACGGCAGATATGAAAATGAGTACTTAATGGCGAGGATTAACCCAACTTATTCTAAATGGATTTGTGGAAGTTAATATTAGTAGAAAAATGTGCATCGTAAGTATTACTGATACACATTTATTAGTAGAGCAATAATTATTTTACACATATATTAATCATCCAGTCTAAAAATCTCTTCAACCGGTGTGTTGAACAATTTGGCAAGTCTCATGGCTAATTCCAAAGTAGGATTATACTTGTTATTCTCTATTGCATTTATTGTTTGGCGGGTTACTCCTAATTTTATCGCAATATCCTCTTGTCTTAGGCCCATTTGTTTCCGAAGAAATTTAATATTATTCTTCATCTTTGCCCATCTTCCATTTCAAGTATTTTTCTATACCCGTTCTAATCAGGTTTTGGGACATTAACAGAATAAATGCAAGAGAATTAAAATTTCCTGTTTTTATATAATCAAATAGAATCCAAATAAACAGAAATACAAGTGTATAAAGCCACGCCCATTTCACTGCTTTTAAGGATATAGCCATTTCCATTTCATCCATTTTTCTCATACCTTATACCTCCTATAAATGTAAAATGTTTTTTACATTTATAATTTATCAAAAGTCGTATAAAATGTCAAGAGTGTTTTACATTTTTGATTACAATTAAGAATTTTTATTATTGGTTCAAAATCAAGAAGAATTGTAACAAACTTCTGTAATATTTATGAGACTATTGTACTTTTTTCCGGATAAAGGTATTCAAATATCCATAGCATGTGGAAAGTGTGGGATAATTCCTGTGGATAATGTGGACAAAAATGGGGATTAAAATGAGACGGCTTTAGCTGTTTAAAGCAATACTGTGGATAAGTTGCAACTTATCCACAGTATTCACATAGTTGTTAACATAATATGTGCATTCTTCCGCCGGCCACAGCAGGGATTATTGACTTTTACTTTTTTTCTTTGAATAGTTTCGTATTAACTCCAGCACCTTTTCAATACCGTTGTCCGTACTGCTTTCATTCATAGATTTGATATATTTTTCCCTGTTGAGAAAAAGTTCCACAATATGATCGTACAAAGTATCCTGTGTCATGCTTTCCTGCTGCAGAAGCATGCTGAAGCCCTGCTTTTCAAAGGAACGGGCATTCAAAATCTGATCTCCCCGGCTGGCACTTAGGGGAAGGGGGATGAGCAGAGCAGGCTTTTTCAGTGCAAGGAATTCAAATATGGAGTTGGCACCGGCACGGGAAACCACCAAATCTGTAAGCGCCATTAAATCCGGCAGTTCATCGCTGACATACTCAAATTGCTTGTAACCCGGATAGTTCTCCAGGGTGGAATCATAATTTCCACTGCCGCAAATATGGATAATATTAAAACGCCTGGTCAGTTTGCTTAAAAGTGACCGGACAGTTTGGTTTATAGCAACCGCTCCCAGGCTGCCGCCCATTACCAATATGACCGGTTTGTCTTCCGGAAAGCTGCAAAGCTGTTTTCCCCGCTCCGCTTTGCCAAGAAACAATTCCCGGCGGATAGGCGATCCGGTATGGACGGCTTTTCCCCTGGCAAAATACTTAACGGTTTCCGGAAAGGTGGTACATACCACCTTTGCAAACCGGGTGGCGATCTTATTGGCCAGCCCCGGAGTAATATCTGATTCATGGACGATGACCGGAATGCGGTTCAGCCACCCTCCCAAAACAACAGGCACGGAAACAAAACCGCCTTTGGAAAAGATAATCTGCGGCTGTATTTTTCGAATTAAATGTACGGATTGCCCTATGCCCGCAATCACACGGAAAGGATCGGTAAGATTCCTGATGTCAAGATATCTTCTCAATTTGCCGGATTGTACACTGTGATAGGTAACATCGGAAATATCGGATATCAGCTTATTTTCAATTCCATTTTTGGTGCCGATATAATGGATTTCCCATCCCTGTTTTTTCAGCTCGGGAATAAGAGCAATATTTGATGTAACATGACCGGCGGTTCCCCCTCCGGTAAGAACAATTCTTTTCAAGCTGGCACCTCCTGCTTTCGTATTTGCATCACTTGCAGTATTGTTTACAGTACTCGAATTAAATCAGGCACAGTGTATCAGCATTCCGGGCTTGAATGTGAGCCTGATTCAGACCCGCTCCGGCGCATGAAGCCCGATTAGCCTCAAGCCGTTTGACAGGGTTGATTTGGCAGCCTTAACCAGTGCCAGCCTTGCATTTCTGACCGCCTGATCTTCCACCAAAATGGGATGTTCATGATAGAACCGATTGAAGTTTTGAGCAACATCCACAAGGTATCGGGTTATGACGGAAGGTTCCAGATCTTCCAATGCCTGCATTATCTTATCAGGGAAGACAGCCAGAGTTTTTACCAGCTGGAACTCTTCTTCGGATGAAAGCAGGGTGCTGTCCAGGCCTGCCTGAACTTCAACATCAGCATCACCGGCCTTGCGCAGCACACTGCATGCCCGGGCATGGGTATATTGGACATAGGGACCGGTTTCGCCGTCGAAGTTCAGTACCTCATCCCAGGAGAAGGAAACATCTTTGATTCGATTGCTGAACAAATCACTGAAGATCACGGCACCTACTCCCATTTGCTGTGCCACCTCATGCTTGTTTTCCAGATTTGGATTTTTAGCTTCAATGGTTTCCAGGGTTTTTTCAATGGCTTTAGAAAGAATCTCTTCCAGCAGCACTATCTTACCGGTTCGGGTGGCCAGCTTCTCACCACCGATGCTGACCGTTCCGAAGGGGACATGATGCAAATCCTTGTGCCAGTCATAACCCATTTTCTTGATTACCTTGAACCATTGCCTGAAGTGAAGACTCTGGGAAACTCCGGTGACATAAATGCACTTTTCAAAATCATAGGTATTCTTTCGATAGATTGCTGCTGCAATATCCCGGGTGGCATAGAGGGTGCTGCCGTCAGATTTGAGAATAAGGCAGGGCGGCAAATCCTCTTCTTCCAAATCCACTATCATTGCTCCCTGGCTTTCTTTCAGCAATTCCTTATCCTTCAACTCCTGAATAACAGGCTGCATTTTATCATTATAAAAGGATTCGCCGTTGTAGGAATCAAACTTTACGTCCAACAGGTCATAAATTTTCTGATATTCTTCCATGCTTATATCTATGAACCATTTCCATAAACGGCGGGCTTCCTCATCGCCCTGTTCCAAACGGGCAAACCATTGCCTTGCTTCTTCCTCAAGCTCGGGGTTTTCTTCCGCCTCCTGATGAAATTTCACGTAAAGCGACACCAATTCCTTAACCAGGCCTTTTTTTACAGCTTCTTCACTGCCCCAATGCTTATAGGCGGTGATAAGCTTGCCGAACTGGGTTCCCCAATCACCCAGGTAGTTGATGCCGACACAGCGATAGCCCATAAATTCAAATATCCGGTACAGGGAATTTCCAATGGAGGTGGAGCGCAGGTGGCCTACATGGAAGGGCTTTGCTATATTGGGAGAGGAGTAATCAATGACGATGGTTTTCCCCTTTCCCATATCGGAAGAGCCGTAGCCTTTTCCGGTTTCAAGTATATGGGACAATGTTTTTTGAATAAAATGGCTCCGATTCAGGAAAACATTCAAGTAACCGGATACACATTCAATTCGTTCTATATGCTCATTTTCCTGAACAGCAGCTGCCAATTCCTCGGCAATTTGAACCGGAGACTTCCTTAATACCTTGCTCAGCCTGAAGCAGGGCATGGCAATATCCCCCATTTCGGGATTGGGGGGAACCTCCAGCATATTATATATTTCTTGTGTTTCCAGGCCTGTGACATGGGGTGCCAGCAGTTTGGAAACCTCTAATTTTGCGTCATACATAGTTTAGGCCTCTTTTCATCTTATCTTACATTTTAGGATTCAAATATATTTTTGCCTGAATTCTATTCAACAAACCGGGACATAAGGGACTGCCCGGAAGTGTATACAAGGCCGCTTTGCTGAGCAGCAAATTCATCGTAGCCTCTTATTGTTCCGGTCCTTTCCCTGCTTTTTTGGTATAAAGCAAAGGGCACCGGATCACGAGTATGGGTGCGCAGGGACAAGGGTGTGGGATGATCGGGCAGCAATAAAATTTTATAATCCTCGTATTCTTCCATGCCTTTTATTATAGTGCCCAGAACCTGTTCATCGATGAGCTCGATGGCTCTTACCTTGTTTTGTATTTCGTATCGGTGGCCGCATTCGTCAGGTGCTTCTACGTGAATATATACAAAATCCCTGCCGCTTTTTAATGCCTGCAACGCTGCCTGGGCTTTTCCCAAATAATTGGTATGAAGGTTGCCGGTGGCACCTTCCACATCAATGGATTCCATCCCGGCACACAGCCCCAGGCCTTTTACCAGATCTACTGCCGAAATCACTGCGCCTTTAAGCCCATACTTTTCATAAAAAGACGGAATAGCAGGTTTTCTTCCCTGCCCCCATATCCAGATGGAGTTGGCCGGCCGCAGACCCCGGCGGATGCGCTCCCGGTTAACTGGATGATCGGCAAGAAAACGGGTGCTGTCTTCCATCATTTGAAGAATTATATCAGCGTCTTTTCCTTTGGGGAGATAGGAACCAATCTTTTTCTCAACAATATCATGAGGGGGAGTTAAGTCAAAATCTGTGGATCCGTTTTTCCAAAGAAGGCAATGCCGGTAGCTGACACCGGTGTAGAAGGTAAGAAAGTCATTCTGAAAATGCCTGCTTACTTCTTCCATCAGCTGCGCAGCTTCCCCTGAAGAAATCTCATCTGAACTATGGTCCAGCATGATTCTATCTCCATAGTGATCAGCTTCCGACAAGGTTACCAGGTTGGTGCGAAAGGCAATATCCCCCGCATCCATGGGCACGCCCATGCTGGCTGCTTCCAAAGGAGACCGCCCCGTATAGTATTTTTCCGGATCATATCCCAGTACGGACAGGTTGGCTACATCACTGCCCGGCGGGAGGGTCTGCGGGATAGTGCTTACCAACCCCGTTTCGCCTTTGGCAGCCAAAAAGTCCATATTGGGTTTTCTGGCGGCCTGCAGCGGTGTTTTGCCGCCCAGCTCCGGAACCGGATAATCTGCCATGCCGTCTCCCAATAGTACAATGTATTTCATATATTGCTCCATTCCTTTTACTGCATGCTTATGCAAAAGCTGTTTGCTTCAATCATTATAACAGTTTGGCCGGGCTGCGACAAGGCATTGGCGCATCCTTGACAGGATTTAACTCAGCATATTATACTAAATGCGACATAGTGACAGAAGTTAAGCCTTATATGCCTGGATGAAGGCTTTTTATGATACGCAGGGAGGAAATTTTCATGAGCGAAATCAGAACCAGGTTTGCACCCAGCCCCACAGGATATCTTCACATAGGAGGGCTGCGAACTGCCCTATATACTTATCTGATAGCACGAAAATACAATGGCAAGTTTCTGCTTCGGATTGAGGACACCGATCAGGATCGTTTAGTGGAGGGTGCCACGGATGTTATTTATAAAACACTCAAACTGGTAGGCCTGAAGCACGATGAAGGACCGGATATCGGCGGGCCTTACGGACCTTATATACAATCAGAGAGAAAACCCATTTATCAGAAATATGCCAGGGAACTGGTTGAAAGGGGAGGGGCATATTATTGCTTCTGCTCCAAGCAGCGGCTGGACAATTTGCGGAATGAGGCTGCCAAAAACAATGAGGTGTTTCGATATGACGGCCACTGCAGAAATTTGTCAAAAGAGGAAGTGGAGGAAAAACTGCAGACAGGTATGCCCTATGTAATTCGTCAGAAGGTTCCCGCTTCCGGCACCACCAGTTTCACTGATGAACTGTTCGGCACTATTACAGTGGAAAACAGTACTTTGGAAGACGGTGTACTCCTGAAGTCGGACGGGCTGCCCACTTATAACCTTGCCAATGTAGTTGATGACCACCTCATGAAGATCAATCCCGTAGTGAGGGGCAGTGAGTATCTTTCTTCCACACCGAAATACAACCTGATTTATGAATCCTTCGGCTGGGAGATACCAAGGTATATTCATCTGTCGCCGGTGATGAAGGAGCAGGGCAAAAAGCTGAGCAAGCGGGAAGGAGACGCTTCCTTTGAAGATTTCTACAACAAGGGCTATCTGAAGGAAGCCATTTTGAACTATGTGGCCTTGCTGGGCTGGAGCCCCGGTGATGACAGGGAGTTCTTTACCCTGGAAGAGCTGGAGCAGGCTTTTGACATAAAGGGTTTAAGTAAATCTCCCGCTATTTTCGATATAAACAAGCTGCGCTGGATGAACAGTGAATATATAAAGAAGTTAGCTCCGGAGGAGTTCCATGAAATGGCCCTTCCTTATTATAAGGAAGCAGGATTGCCGCCGGAAATAAACCTGAGGCGGATAAGCTCGCTGATACAGAGCAGGACAGAGGTACTAAACGAGATACCGGATATGATTGGGTTTTTGAAAGAGCTGCCAGAATACGAGGCAGAGTTGTTTGTCCATAAAAAGAGTAAAACAACGTTGGAAAACTCATATGAAAACCTTGCAAAAGCAATTAATGTGCTGAAGGATTTGTTAGAGTGGAATGAGGAAATGCTGCACAAGGCTTTGTTTGATTTAATTGCAGAATTGGGTGTAAAAAACAGCCTGGTTTTATGGCCGGTTAGAATTGCAGCTTCCGGCAAAAAGGTTACCCCGGGAGGTGCCATTGAAATTTTAGGCCTGCTGGGGAAAGAGGAATCGATGAAACGTTTGCAAATAGGATTGGACAAGCTGAAAAAATCTATGTAAAATCTGATAGGCTTGTGTCCTGTTGCACTATATATAGGTTTTTACTGCATCTGGTTCAGACTGGATGCAGATTTTTTTTGCAAAGCTGATAGTATTAGGTTTCTGCAGGAAGCAGGGTTAGAAATATTTGACATATAAAAAATATTTGTTAGTATAGAATTACACCCTGGCTGAACATATATAGCATCCACCTAATAAACATTATCGATATGGTAATGCAGGCATGGTAAAAGTAAACAGTCAAAAACTCATTTGCATTTAGAAATGATTATTTAGGGCATATATATTGCGATATTCGGATTGTATGATCCGCTGGGCAATGAATAAATATCAAAAATAGGCAGGTGAGTAATATGAGCAAAAAGAAAATTTTACTGGCCGGTGAATCATGGGTAACACATACCACTCATATCAAGGGGATGGACAGCTTTACTACTTGTTCCTATGGAGAAGGAAGCAAGTGGCTGATCGAAGCTTTGGAAGCAGCAGGGTTTGAAGTAGAGTACATACCAAATCACTTGGCGCTTACACAATTTCCATTTACCATTGGTGAACTCCAAAAATTTGATGCGGTTATTTTATCGGATATAGGTTCCAATACATTGCTCTTAAACGATGACGTGTTTGTCAAAGGGCAGGCTGTTCCCGACCGTTTGGAACTTATCAGGGACTATGTGGAACTGGGCGGCGGATTCTGCATGGTGGGTGGTTATATGTCCTTTACCGGTATTGAAGCAAAGGCGAGATATAATCAAACGGCTATTGCAGATATTCTGCCGGTTAAGCTATTGGATATCGACGATCGTTGTGAAACCTGCAACGGGGTAATTCCCATTGTAGTGAACAAGAGCAGTCCGATTTTAAAGAATATTGAAGGATCATGGCCGCTGCTGCTGGGATACAACAAGACCATAGGACGCGAGAATGCTGAGATTCCTGTAACAGTTAACGGGGATCCTTTAATAGCACTGGGAGAGTATGGCAAGGGCAAAACAGCAGTATTTACTTCCGACTGTGCTCCTCATTGGGGTACAACGGAATTTATCAACTGGAGCTTTTATCAGACACTTTGGGCGAATATTGCTGAGTATATCTGTCAAGGCAGTAAAGGATGAAAAATATATAGAGCGTATAAATAAAGTGATAAATGCTGTACAAGATCGCTTTCCCGTTGGGAAACGGTCTTGCTTTATTTATATATTTCCTAAATAGTTTTCTTTATTGTTAAGGAATGACTGTAATAGTTTTATGCTTTTCATCCTTATCTATTTTTCGAAATGTTCGTAAAAAAATCATAAAACTTCCCTGCCTTATTCAGGTAAACTATTCCAACTTCAGGTTTCCATATATTGAGCAAATAATGTATAATAAGTATACAATACGCCAAATAATGCAGGGAAGGAGCTGAATACAATGGTAACGACGATGAAATGCAGAGTCGGATGCGGAGCCTGCTGCATCGCTCCTTCTATATCATCTCCCATACCAGGTATGCCCAATGGCAAACCGGCGGGAGTCAGATGCATTCAATTGAATGAAGATAATATGTGCAATTTGTATGGTAGAAAGAACAGGCCCGCTGTGTGCAACAGTTTTCAGCCATCTGAAGAAATGTGCGGCCAATCTGCCCAAGAGGCATATGCCTATTTAAGCAGGCTGGAGGAGCAAACGGCAATATAAGAGCATACTTTCCTCAGATTGTTAGTTTTCCGATTTGGATTTTGATTTAAAACAAATATTTTCAGGTAAAAAATTTAATTATAAACTATAATAAACTATAATAAGCGGAATTTACAAATGATGGGGTGACGCAATTGAATAATATAGTTGTCGGGCTGTTAGGTTTCGGGAATATTGGTAAAGGCTTTGCGACAGTGCTGGAAGAGAATAAGGCGCAGATAGAAAGCACTTTGGGATGCGGTATTACTATAAAAAAGATTTTGGTGAGAGAGCCGGATAAATACAAAAATACAATTGTGCCTGAGACATTGTTTACTGCCAATGCTGATGAGATACTGACAGATCCGGAAATTCAAATTGTAATTGAATTAATCGGCGGTGTTCAGCCGGCTTGTGATTATATAACCAAAGCGTTGAAACAAGGAAAACATGTTGTTACTGCAAATAAAGCTGTAATTGCCCTTCATGGAAAAGAACTATTTGCGTTAGCGGATAAAAACAGTGTCAGCATGCGTTTTGAAGCCAGCGTAGGGGGAGGCATCCCCATTATTGCCTCACTTACTAAAAGCCTGGCTGCAAATGAGATTGAAGAGATTGTGGGAATTATCAATGGTACTACAAATTACATACTGACCAGAATGGACCAGGAAGGTATGAGTTTCGAAGATGCATTAGCTGAAGCCCAGGCAAAAGGCTTTGCAGAAGCAGATCCTACTTCAGATATTGAAGGGGAAGATGCAGCATTTAAGCTGTCAATTCTTACTCATGTTGCTTTTGGTGTGGATGTAAATCCGGGAGACATGCCATGTGTAGGCATAGGGCAGATTTCCGAAAAGGAAATAGATTTTGCCAAACAGCTGGGGTATAAGATTAAACTATTGGCAACGGTAAGAAAGAATGGAGGTTCCCTGGATGTACATGTTCATCCCACACTGGTTCCCTTTGAACATCCTCTTGCGGCAGTTAATAATGAATTCAACGCCTTATATGTCAGGGGAAATGCAGTAGGAGAGCTTATGCTGTACGGAAAAGGGGCAGGTCCGCTGCCAACGGCAAGTGCTGTTTGGAGTGATGTGCTGGAAGTAGTGAAAATCGTCCGCAGCCAAATACATGAAACAAATACTATCAGTATTAAAAACGGATTCAAGCCTGGGATTATCGGCTCCGGATCAAACGCTTATTATATCAGGCTCCAGGTAACAGATCAGCCTGGGGTATTGGGCAAAATCTCCACTGCCTTCGGCAGGAACAACGTTAGCCTGGAATCCGTGGTTCAGAGAGGCAGAGGAGGAAAATCCGTGCCCCTGATCTTTATTACCCATGAAGCAGAATGGGACAGGCTGGATGCTGCATTAAATGAGATAAAAAAATTAAGCACGGTGGAGGAAGTTGCAAGTATATTAATGGTACAGAGGCGGTCATAAATATTTATTTGAGCAGTTTCAACGGGCTGGAAGTTAATTATAGGATGCTGATAATAAAAAAAAGAGCAAGTTTACATTGCTCTTTTTTGTTATGTGTGCCCAGTATAGGCGCAATCTAACGGGTGCAAGTTCCTAACAAGCGCCGGTAGTGGAAAGATAGGTAACTGCACTTAAGTCAGTACCCAGGTAGATTATAAGTTGCAGCATCTAAAGCGGTTTGTTCTCATAATGAAGTCCCCTGGGATGATCTTCACTTGCTACCTTCTCATATTCATTTATTTCCCAGTGCAAAACAAACGTCAAGCCTACTCGTAATGCTGCTATGCCTGCCAGAACTATTAAGTTTGGAATTGTCTTTGTTATTATACTTTGGGTAATTTCACCGGCCAACAAAAATCCCAGACTCATATTCATACCTTCTGCCAGGGTCAATGATACTAACCTGTTATTAAATCTAAAGCCACCTTTGACAAAGAAAATCAAGGCTTTGATTCCTGAAAAGATAACTATCAGGATTCCGATAAACTCCATACCATAAACTGTTACTGACACTAAGATTTCTAATATTTTATCTAACATTATTCTTCCTTCCCCAGTACTCTAATAGAATTTTTCTTTAATAAATACGATATAAAGCATATCATAAGAAATGCCCTATTTCAATTAACTTAAGCTTTCTCTCATTTTTCTCAAAAAGCATGTTCAATATTTGCTGCTGAAAATACAAAGAATTTGTTTATTGACATAAGTTTTAGGGTATGTTAAGATAAAATTCCCTCATAAAGGAGGGCATCAATCCAGCTTTACTGCATAGTTTGATACTAAGTGGGTATTAAGTTGGATGGCAGAAAAAAAAGGAAATAAAAATGCTGTTGACAAATCAAATGCGATTTGTTAAGATATAAAAGTCGCCGCCGAGAGCGGGGATGGGAATTGGTCCTTGAAAACTAAACAGTGTAGCAAATGGAGGACGGAAGCCGGGTAACAGAAGTCGGAGACGGCAGCTGAATTGAGGCTGAAGGAATCCAT
>DUOI01000126.1 GCA_012838915.1 Clostridiales bacterium | reverse complement strand
TTTGCAACTTTGTCCATTTTTATTTTACAACAAACATACTAAGAAATTAGAAAACAAAAGGGCACAGTTAAAAAGGCGATTAAATAAGAAAAGGAACAATGTGGTTTAAACCAAAAGGATTTGTAAAATCATGAAAAAGACTGTTGGCATGCTGTTGATTATTATCCTGCTGTCAAAATTTGGTGGGTTTATTATGGATATAGCTATTACCTACTACTACGGCGCATCCTATATTACAGACGCATATATTGTCTCTATCACCATACCCAATACTGTTTTAGCATTGATTAGTACCGGAATAAATACCAGCTACATTCCAATCTACAGTGATATTGAAAAGAAATACGGGCCGGATAAATGCAATGATTTTACAAATTATATGATAAATTTATTGGTAATTTTTTGTGCAACATTATGTGTTGTTGTCTTACTCTTTACAAAACCAATAATATTGGTATTGGCGTCGGGCTTTGAAGCAGAAGCTTTAGAGCTGGCAATTTTGTTTACCCGGCTTGGTATAGTACAACTTATTTTCCTTGCTGTCTCTTACCTGCTCCATGCTTACCTCCAATTGAAAAAAAGCTTTTTAGTACCGGGTTTATTGAGCTTTCCAATGAAACTGATTGTAATTCTTTCTATTGTCATCAGCTATAAAACAGATAAATCTATATTAGTTATCGGAACAGTTGCAGCCAGCCTGACGGAAACAGCAATACTTCTTATACTGTCATACAGGAAACAGTACAAGTACAAACCAAAATTGAATATAAAAGATGAAAGCCTGAAGAAATTAGGCTCTTTGGTTTTACCGGCCATAGCAGGCACATCCACCAGTCAGTTGAATCAGATGGTCGATAAAACAATTGCCTCCCGGACAGCTGAAGGAGGAATATCGGCTCTTAATTATGCACACCAATTAGAGGGGTTTATTTCAGGTACCGTGGTTCAATCGGCTTTAGCAGTGGTATACCCTGACATGGCGAAGAAAGCTGCTCACAATGATATAACAGGCCTGAAAAAAATGCTTAATTCTGCCTTAATCCTTGTCAGCCTATTAATAATTCCAGGAACCATCGGAGCTATGGTTTTTTCTGAACCAATTGTAGAAATGCTTTTCAGCAGAGGTGCCTTTGATTATCGGGCAGTAAGTATGACTGCAAGTGCCTGGTTTTTTTATTCAACCGGCATGCTGTGGTTTGGAGCGCGCGCTTTAATGGTGAGGGTATTTTATACCCTTCATGATACAAAAAGTCCGGTTAAGAATTCCTTTATAGGTGTGGCTATTAATATCGTACTGAATATAGTTTTGTCCAGGTATCTGGGAGTTGGGGGGCTTGCACTGGCTGCCAGCATTTCAGAGTTCATATCAATGAATTTGTTAATGACTGTTCTCCGTAAAAAGATAAGGTCCTTACATATAAAGCAGCTCCTTGTCCCGTTAGTTAAAATACTGGTTGCTTCTTTGTTAATGGGTCATGCCGCTTATCAAGCATATCAGTTCCTGGGAGAAATATTTAACAAGACTTTATCGCTATTACTGTCAATTTTCCTGGGAGTAGTATTCTATACTGCTTTTATTTTGCTTTTTAAGATTGAATTTGTTGATCTGACCGTGCGCAGCGCCCTTGAACGATTAAGAAAAAAACTAATATCAGGTTTTCTGAAAAAGGTATAGATGCAAGCCACATCCACAGGAACTTCCGGCCTGCAAAAACCTTTAAATCAGACGTAACACAGATATAGTTGTAGACATATTATTATCTATACCTATTATTATCCATACTTATTTTGTACCATGCTTGGTTAAAGGAGAATTAACACAATGGCATCTAATCTTGGAAAAAAGAGTGTTTTACAGATATGCGGCATTGATACAGGAGGAATTGAAACCCTTGTTATAAATTTGATACATGGCCTTAAAGACAGGTATGATTTTGAGATGTACACCAATACACCCAAAAATTCAGAGAATAAGATAAAACTGGAACAGATGTCTGTTAAAATCAATTACTATGATGATGTATTAAAGTCAAAGACCGGCTATGTTTTTTCCTTAATAAGGCATCTTTACAATAACCGTTATGATATCATCCATTCCCACAACTTGTTCTCCTCAGGTGTTAATATGTTTGCCGGCTGGTTAACCCGAATCCCGATCAGAATTGCTCATGCCCATAACAGCCATGCAGAGGTTGAATATACATTATGGCGAAGGATATACGAATTCTTAATGCGATTAATGATGCGCATTTTTGCAACGGATATGATAGCTGCATCAGATGAGGCAGCCAAATTTGTTTTCGGTAAAAAAAGTATGAACAATAGAAAAACCAGGATTATTCCAAATGGAATTAATTTGGATGAGTTCAATAAAGAAAAATACAACCCTTATGTAATACTCGAAGAACTTGAATTAAATCCAAGTGATGTGCATTTTGTTACTGTTGCACGATTTTCCCATGAAAAAAATCACTTTTTCCTTATAGATACCTTCTTGGAGGTGTCTAGGATAATCAACAATGCTCACTTAACTTTAGTAGGTGATGGGGAACTTAAGGCTGAAATAGCGGAATATGTGAACCAAAAAGGCCTGAAGAAAAAAGTCACATTTACAGGGAATCGAGGCGATGTTCCATCCATACTATCTGCTATGGATTACTTTCTGCTGCCTTCAAGGGGTGAAGGGTATGGCGCAGTGTTTGTAGAAGCCCAGGCCATGGGGCTGTATTGCTTTGCATCAGATGCTGTACCCAGGTGTGTGGATATGGGAAATATCAGCTTTATTTCATTGGAAAACCCGCCATGTCAATGGGCTTCAAAAATTGCTCAAACACATTATAATAATAAGAAAAAAGTAATAAAGCCGGAGCTCCTACAGTCATTTAGTATTAAGTCGGCGGAAAGAAAAATCGCAGAAATATACAGCATGGAATTTAAGTTTATTAATATATTCACCAGGTTTTTATCCAAGTTTAAAATTCAAACTTATAATATTGGAATCATACAAAGCAGCTGCCAGGACATTTTGGACAATTTATCAGAAATGAAGATTGTTTGGTTGAAACATCGCTTTAAGGATCGTTTCTTTGCAGATCCATTTTTGCTATGGCAGGACGATATAAATTATCATATACTTGCCGAGGAGTTTATATTTTGGGAGGGAAAAGGGAAAATAACGCTGCTGACAGCTGACAAGAAGAGCTTTTCACTAAAGGAAAAACAAACAATTATTGAAGAGCCCTATCACCTCTCATATCCTTTTTGTGAAGAAGGCGGCAAAACAGTCCTGGTGGAATCCTGCGCCGCCGGTAAATCTTTTGAATATCATCTGTCTGAAGACAGGAGAACGGTACTGAAAAAAGAATTGGTTGCCAATGTAGGCCTTATAGACCAAACCAAGCTTAAAAAAGATGGTATTGAATGGCTGTTTGCAACTGATGCTTCAAGTCCCCTGTCGAAGCTTAACTTATTTTACAGGTATACACCTGCCCAATGTTTCATACCGATAGAAAGTAATCCAATTAAGAATGATATTAGAACAGCCCGGCCGGCCGGCAGGTTTTTCTCATATGATAACAAGCTGATAAGACCGGTGCAGGACAGTGAAAACAGGTATGGATATTGTATCAGGCTAATGGAAGTACTTAACCTGGACATGCGGGGAATAGCAGAACGAGAGATTGCTTGTATAAAGAGTGAAAACAATCCACCCTTCAATGAAACCTTCCACACCTTCAATGTCTATGAGAACTTTGTAATTGTAGACGGCAGCCGGGATTTTATCAGGTTTCCAATGAAAATTATCTATCGATTATTACTCTTGTTGAAACAGATCAGGATTAAACAGTAAGGCCGCTTAATTTATTAGTTACTTATTTCAACCTCCTATATACATCTTTCTGCACATCACTATCTTCATACTTCCAACTGTTGGTATAATGATTGAGCATCATAATATAGAGATAATCAGCCCTAAAATGCTCACAGAATTGTAACCCAAAAATTTGAAATGCCTTACTGAATTCGCTGTCAAATTTACGCCGGTAATACATGTCTATATACATACTGTCGTGATTAAGAAATAATTCGCTGAAAATAATAAAGAATAAGTCAAAGAAAAAGACCAGGTAATCGGAGTATTCCCAATCAATATAATATACACAATCTGGTAGAAGCAACAGGTTGCCACACCATAGGTCACCATGTAATTTAATAAGCGGCACTTCCATATCCAAAACTTGTGGATTGATTTTGCTCAGCAGCAATTCAGTTATCGGATTACCCTCATTGCATTCTTTTATCAATTTACTCCCATGCATTTTTTTATAGTCTTTCTTTGCTTCCGCCGCTCTAAGATAATTGATTTGTTTTTGAAATACATCGTTGATTACATACAGCTTGTCATGGTAAGTCCATTTTTCATATGGCTTATACTCAAGCAATTCTTCTATTAGAATATTTTTAGTATTATTTTTCAAAAAAATACAAGGTATAGGAAAATAGGTATTAAAGTATAGGTAGTTATTAATTTTGGCATAGTAGACATTTCGATCTGAGAATAGTATTAATACCCTACTGTTCATGAAGTCGAAGATTTTAGTATCCCTATTGTTAACACCGGGTAAAATTAAATTTCCCTCAAAAATTTTTTTATTTTCCGCTTTATAATTGAGATAAGGTTTTAAAAAAACATTTAGTAAAATAGCTGCTGCCTTTTTTAACACTTGCTTTAATCCAATACCTTTTTCTATGTCCAACAAATTTTCGGCTTTCATTGTAACGACTTCATTGTCAAAAAAGAGATAGGATATTGTATAATCGAATATATATTTTCCGTCACTCATAAACCGGGATAAGGCATGTAACTGCTTTAGCATTGCTTTTATCTTATTAATATACCTGATTAACAAGGTAAGCATGGTAATTCCTTCTTTTAGACCGTGATATTCTCAAGCAATTTTTTCGGCAGTATTTTTATAATTTGCTCTAAGAGTGCGTGCACATCAGTTGAGCCTATATCAATGGGTATGATTCCCGGGCAATGCATGAATTCCCGGTCATACTCTTGCTTTATTCCCTTAAATTCTGCAATATCGATAATATCAGTTTTCCTGGAGAGTGATACCTCAATTGGACAATAAAGATATAAGACAAGTTTAGGCCTGGGAAACAGTGTTTTAAACAGCAGTTTTGCCAATGCTCTTTTTATGCCTTTGTAATTGAACATTATTTCCCATGCATACCTATCATATATAATAATTTTGCGGCTTTTCCAGTGGCATATTACCCGAAACCACATTTCCAGGTACAAAGCAGTAAAATTTATAATAGCTGAAACATGACTGTGTTTATAGTTGCCTGCATTGTACCTGGATCTGGCATAACCGGTCAAGTAGCTGTGAAGACCCATATATTGAATTATTGAGTTTTGGCCCAAATATTTCTTAAGAGCGATGGTTACGCTGGTCTTTCCTGTTCCGTCCACCCCTAAGATGCATATCGATCTACTGGAAAATATATTATAGAATATATTTCTTAAGCGAGCCATCATTTCTAACCCAGCTTTCATAGAATAAAAGAGTTAAAAAGAACACCTAATACCTGCTTATCTTGCTCCTTCGCCTGTTATTACAACTATAAGGGTTTTTAACATAATCAATAAGTCCATTCCTATGCATCTGTTTTCTATATAATACATATCTAACTTGAACTTTTCTTCAGGTGTAATGTTATATCCACCGTTTACCTGAGCCCAACCGGTTAAACCGGGTTTTACCCTCAGTCTGTTGATAAAACCAGGGATTTTTCTGTTAAATTCTATTGTGAAGAAGGGTCTTTCAGGTCTGGGGCCGATAACGCTCATATCGCCCTTTAGCACATTGAACAATTGAGGAATTTCATCTATCCTCATCCTTCTTATTACCCTGCCTACCTTGGTAATTCTGTGGTCATTTTCTTCAGCCCATTTGATGCCGTCTTTCTCAGAATCCAGGCGCATGGATCTAAGCTTGTAAATCTTGAAAAGTCTGCCGCCCTTCCCTACACGGATCTGGGAATAAACAGCCGGGCCTTTTGTCTCAAGCATAATTGCAAAACTAAACAATATTAGTATAGGCAAGGTAAACAACAAGCCTATGATTGAAATAACTATATCGCTTATTCTCCCGACTATTTCATATACTCTGTTAGTTGATGAATATACATCCAGTATATGGGCTGCTTCCGAAAACATTATCATAGAATAAATGATCATATCTATCACTCATAATACCCCTCACTATTTTGTTCCGAATATTCTGCATTACATCATAATAGTGAATATAGCATATACATGCAGTATATAATCACATATATAACTAACCATATAATCACTTATATGCAGTGAAAACAGAATTGCCATTAGTCCAGGGCAGGTATTTAATAGTAGTTTGCCTGTAAATGGACTTATACCAATTAATACAGACTGTGGGTACAATTAGCAAGCATGCCGAAGAAAAGCCAAAACATCCTTGCATTATTAAACGATATCGCCATGGAACCTATCATAAAAATCAACAGCATATCTTTTAGTATTATGGTGGTACCCCGATATTTGCTATTATTGAAAATTACCCTTCCTATAATAAAAAACAAATATATAAACAAAGTAACGGCAAGTATGATACCCCACTCCGAAAGCAGCTGCAGATATGTATTATGAGCAATCAAGGGTGTATTATACAGCTTCTTTGCAAGGCCGGAATATGTGCCTACGCCTATTCCCAGAACCGGAGATTGCTCAATAAGTCCCAAAGCAACCTCCCATGTCAATTCCCTGTTAGATTCCACCCCTGAAACCGCACTCTCAAAGTCCGTAAAAAGCAATTTGATTCTGCTAAAGGGAAGAAGCCTGTCAGATAAAGAACCAAGCATAAAAGAAAAAATATCTGCTAATGGAAGAATTATTACGAAAGCGTAAATCAAAAGCAGTATATATGCAATTAATGCTTTCAATGTGAATCTTATTTTAAAATGGGCTTCAACTACTCTATATATAATATAACCCAGCAAGGTTATTATTCCTGTTTTTGATCCGGAAGCCAATATGGAGAAAGCCAAGGCTGCTACAATGCTTGCTGACACTGCTTGTTTCATGTTTTTTAGTCGGCTGTAATATGCAATTGCTGAGTTTTGTATTATTGAAAAATAGTTGGGATCGTTCATAAACCCTCTCAACCTTAAACCACCATAAAGCAATGCGGAGGAAAGCACATTGATCCTGGTAACAGCCAATAAAGAACCAAAAACTCCGATTACCGCTGCAGCACGAGAATACCATTTGACAATAATTTTATTCTCCTCATCTGACAAATTGCAGCCAACAGCAAAGTACAAAAACACTACAAGAAGCTTAATATAATTCGATATGACCGAACCCGGTGATGGATAATAAAGAAATTGCCTGGGCACATGGTTTAACGAAGTGTAGAATAAGAATATTGTCAGCGTCAAAAAGAATAAAACAGCGTACCTGGGGATTTTGAACCTGTCATTAATCAATAACAGGAACAGAGTAAGAGCAAAAAAAAGGTCTGCAGCAGATAAATTTACCCCGAGAATTACGCTGGATTGATTAAGAAAGACAGCCATCAATACCAATATACTTTTATTTGCTCTGTTAACAGGCATATTCATTCCCTTATTACACCTCGTACACCAGTTTCAACTCATCTATTACCCTCTCTTCCGTAAAAGGCCGGACAGCATGCCTTCCCGACCGGCCAAGCTTATTCCTCAGCCCCTCATTTTTATATAACTCCAAGATGCGGCTGCAGAAACCCCGGTTGTCATCAGAAGCAAGCAAGTAACCCGTTATTCCGTCTTTAACCAATTCCTTATGACCCCTGTTACTGGAAGCTATTACCGGCTTCTCACAAAGCATGGCTTCCATTACGTTCAAAGGAAGTCCTTCTCTGAGGCTGGCGGACACCGATACATCGCAAATGTTCAAATATTTTTCCAAATTAGTGCGGTAGCCCAGGAAGTCTACTACGTCGGCCAAGCCCAGGCTGTCAGTCAATTTCTTTAGTTTCTGTTCCATCGGCCCATTACCGGCAAGCAACAGCTTGATTTGAGGTATTGAGGTTATAGCTTGTGCAACGGCTCTTAATACTGTGCTTTGATTCTTGTTTTTGTTTAATTCTCCTACACACAATAAAATGAACTGCTCGTCAGAGTAACCTAATTCCTGTCTCAGCTTAACCTTGAAGCTTTTTGATACAGGGTAATATTTATCGGTATTCACTCCTACTCCATGGATATGATAAATTTTGGAGGCGAATTTTGCCGAAGCTAAACTGAAATCCTCCTGTGTAATAGTAATTATCTTGTCTGTATAACACGCCAACCATTTCTCAACCGGATAATAAAAAAGCCAATTGCTTATTGGAGCACCTTTATAAAAATGAAACCCATGGGGAGTATAAAATACTTTTGTTCCTGAATTACGCAGCGGCTTAGCAGCCAGCCTGGTCAAAACCCCTCCCACAGGTGTATTGCAATGGATGATATCATATTGATTTTCGATTAGTAGTTTTTTTAATTTCTTATAGGCCTTGATATTTTTTATATTTAAAGGCGACCTCTCAAAGGGTATGTCAAATACCTTATCCGGTTCCGGCAGCTGCAATCCGTCCTTGTCCGAAAGATTGTTTTTAGCTGCAACATGCACCTCGAAGCCATTTTTCTTAAGCATTTTTATTAACGGTTTATGAAACTGTGCTATATGACTTTGTTCTGTAGCCGTTATTAAAACCTTTTTCATTTATACTCATGCTCCTATTAGCCCTTTGACTAAGCTTTATATGGCTCCACCTTCATATTTTTTACTTATATTGTTTCTCATGTATTTTCATACTTTTTGCAGACCTCCAGCATTGTGCAATTCTCCAGTACGCCCTCGTCTATCTTATCCCGCACATAACTGAATATCTTATCCAGTCCCTTCAACAGACCACGCGGATTAGAGGCCAGATTAAACGGATGAAACCATAAATGGAAAACTTCACCACGCTTAATCGCACGGTTGATTCCTTTTTTGGCTTTGCGGATACGACTGGAAATGGGTATAAATTTTCGTATACCGGCGCAGGACAGATAAAGCATATTTCCGGTTGTGTTATACAAGCCATATTCATCCTTAAAGGGTACAGACGTCCTGGGAGAGATTGCTATAAGATTATCAAGCAGGTGACATGCACGGCTTAACAGTCGATTCTTTATAATCCCGTACCACTCATTTCCCCTGCCGCGATAAACACGAAATCCATACTTTGCCAAAACATCCCTGTAACCTTCCAGGTTGCGGGGAAACACAAAGGATTTAAGCTCCAATCCGCGAGCCTTTGCAGTTTCTACGCTTAGTGCAATATCTGAATCAGCACTGTCCCTGGAACAGCCATCAGCACCAATAATCATATGGCTAAAGGAGTGACTGCCGATTTCATGTATAGGCTGGGCATTTATAACCTCCTCCAATATATCCGCTCCATACCAGGCTGGATCTTTTTCCAGATTTGTAGCGGGATCTTCCGTAAACCAATCCTTCTGATACCAGCTGAAATCGGGACGCACAATCTCCTTGTGTTTTATGCCGTTATCCTCACTACATTCACTCAGCATCAGATGCCCTACAAAGGCAAAGGTTGCTGCCAGCCTGTATTTTTCCAGCAACTGCAGCAGATTGGATATACAGGTACGTGTGTTATAAAACTGTGCCGTATCCAAAGCTGTAATACCCAGATCAAAGCTTCCCCATGCCAATTCTGTATCCAGGCTTAATACAAAGGTAGCTTTTTTAATCGCCATATCAGTCTCCGTCAACAAATTTTATAAAACCTATCACCCTTTGCATCCTTTGTTTTTATCCCGATAATTTTATCTTCTTTAAGCAGGAAATCAATTGCTTTCCCGATATACAACTGCTCTATGACAAATGTCTGTACTTTGACCGGCATAGTCATAAGCATGGGGAAGCTGTAGGCTGTTTCTTCCGAGGGATTTATTGAAGCAAATGAGCTTGGTACTATCTGGATCCCTTCCGTAGCTGCCTTATTCTTCTTGCTCAGCCTGCCAATCAGCTTCTTTATTTTCCTATTCCAACCTTTGTTTCTTCCAAACAGCTTCAATTTTGTTATGCAATTAATACAAAACACAGCAAACCTAACCAAGGGGTCTGCATTGAATCGAAATATAAATGAGTAATTGGAGGTAACATCATCAGCCCATCGATTTTTATATTCCTCGGTTCCCAATGAGAAATCAAAACATTTGATCTGTTGCTCATCTATTATCGCATGAAACAGATTCATCAAGTGCAAATGGCCGAGTGAATAACACTTAAAAGCAATATGGAAACCGGGTACATAATGAATTAGTTTTTCCTGTTGTCTTAATGCCATAACGAACGATATAACGATATTATCAATGCAAATAAGGGACATATCCAGAATTTTCAGTAATGCGAATTCGCGAAATACATTCCTGTAAAAATCTGAGTGTCTTCCATCACTGTATCCGCTGCTATTGATTTCGTTTTGAAACCGCAGCTTATGAATAAAAAATGTTTGCTCCAACAGCTCCTTGTGCTTTAAATAGCTTTCGTAATCATTTATTCGAACAAAACTTACACCTCCTGTTCTTTCCAATTTGCTTTTAAAGCTTCTCAGTTTAGATCGCCTTTTGCTCTTTTTGAAATGCCTGCTGAAAAAGTTATCCCATGAACGGTCAGTTCTTGCATATGGACACAGGTGCTGTAAGAATTTCCAGCCATTGCTTTTCTCACTTAACACCAAATAATCGTCAGAGGAATTATTGATGTTATCAATGTAAAGGATAACCCTTTTTTTTCCTTGTTTAAAAAATTCAAATGCGCTATCATATATATCCGCCACCCGACCTCTTTTTACAGGCAGATGCGTATAATTGCTTTTTCGGATGCCGTAATAGTGATATATGGTAAAAGGCAAAATTATCCTCTTCTTATACACAAGCGGCATGTAGCCTATTATTTCATCTCCTTCTTGAAAAACCAGAATCCTTTCTTTCATCTTTGGAGCAAAATACATTTTCCAAAGTGTCATCCACTCATATGTGAAAAAGATGTTTATAGGCTCTTTCTTTTGAAATTCCTTTATAATGTCCGCACATTGCTCAACAGAATCATACACAACAATTTCCAAACCCATTAATATCACCTATTCTGAATACCGTACTCGTAATGATAGTATATTCTTGTAAATATATATGTGCTAAATAATGTTTGTTTACCTGAAACTTGTTTTTTCTGCTGATAATGTTCGTTCCCGAAATCGCTTCTCATTTGGCACCTTGTTTATTAGTGCTCCGAGAATTCTTTCGTCAATATATCGGGCGAGACGAAGTGATCTCCGGACGGTATCCCTATTGGATTTACTTGCCGCAACAACAATCAGATACCCGTCTGAATACTGGAACAATGCTTGAGCCTCAGTTGCCATTTCTATATGGGGAGTGTCGATTATGATAAAATCGAAAGCTTCCCTTAGCTCTAAGATCAGGTTTTTCATAGCATGGGATGAAATCAGTTCAACTGGATCAAAAACACTGATTCCGGCAGGCAATATATATAAATTGTCTAAGCTGCTTTCAGAAATACAATCTTCCCAACTGCACTCTCCTTTCAATATGTTGAATAACCCATATATGCTGGTATTGAATATCTCATGTAATGAAGGCTTTATGAAATCACAGTCTATAAGTAGTGTCAATTCCCCATCCTGGGCCAAAACAGCAGCCAGTATCGATGCTGAAGTGGATTTGCCTTCTTTGGGTCGGGCACTTGTAACCAAAATGGTTTGTGTATTGGATTTCTCCGACAGGTAAAACAAGTTTGCCCTTAATATACGGTATGAATGGGGAGAAGAGCGCTTGCCGGACCTGGCGATTTTACCGCTGTCCAACACATTAATATCTATATTCTTTTGTTTTGGAATCTTGCCTACAACCGGTATGCCTAAATATTTTTCTATGTCTTCCTCTGTTCTTATGGTGTTATCAAAAAGCTCAACCAACAGCACAACAAACAGTGCTATCATTAAACTGCCAAACAGGGCTGCCAAATAGTACAGCTTGTCGCTCAATACTTCGATTTTGTACGATTCAACAGCCTCCATTACTTTAATTCTATATGCAGGATATATCTGAGTAGCTTCCCTTATGAAAATATCTACTATGGTCTTCAGAATATGTAATGCCTGATCCTTATCGTTCCATTTTAACCTGATTTCCATTAAGGATGTCTGGGGTTGCGGTTCTGCTTCTAAATGCTTTTTCAAATCATCAGGTGACATGTCCAGTCCCAGCTTTTTGATTGTCGTTTCCGCAACGGCATTTGTTTTTAAAATCATTATGTAGGTCTGCATACTTTCTTTTACAGTATTTATGTCCTGAATTTGGAATTGTGATTGATCATTTCTCAAGGGACTTCCAATAATAAGGCTGACCCGAGTTTCATATACAGGCCCGCTCCATTGCGTTCTGTACATGTATGCAACTATCAGGGTGATTATAATTATAAAAAGGGACAAGTATTTCCTTTTTCTTAGCATCTTAAAGATATCTTTATAATCCATATAGTTTTGCTCTGCGTCCAAATGTTTTTTCCTCCCTGAAAAGTATCCTTCAAGGAAAATATATTAATTAGCCAGTACAATATATGCAGTAATTTATTATTAAAGAAGAAGGAACCGTCAGAAAATTTTCATGCTCTTTTAAGGAATTTTAAATAGGTTTTTGCCAAACTGCAGAAAAAAAATAACTTGATAATCACATGATTATCAAGTTATTTTTGGCTCCCCAGACTGGACTCGAACCAGTAACCCCTCGGTTAACAGCCGAGTGCTCTGCCATTGAGCTACTGAGGATTATGTTCAGGGACATACTTCAACCAGAATGACCCTCAGACAGAAGTGTGTC
>DUOI01000125.1 GCA_012838915.1 Clostridiales bacterium | reverse complement strand
ATTCCATTTTATGTTTAAAACTTGAAGTTGCTGCCAGAAATGCACTATAATAATGTGTTGTAGCATAATTTTAACCGGATAATACCTAGTAAGGGTGTTGGCAGCAAATGGAAAACAGGACTGTATCCGGAAGCAGATGCAGACCGGAAGAATTGCATTGGTAGTGATCAGCACACTCATCCTGCTTATTATTGGAATGGTTCTCGCGATAAATAAAACTTCGCCTTACCTACTTGTATTTTCATTTTACCTGATCATATATATTCCTCTTCTTACCATGGGAATTCAACAGCTGTGTTTGCACGGCGGAAGTATTGAAGTTCACGACGATTGCATTGAATATAAACGCGGAGACAAAACTCGTCTGATCTCTTTTCAGGAAGTAGAAAAGGTTACTTTTTCGAGTGTATTTTTTCAGGTAATAAAACTGCACACGCCGCAGGGATTGGTTTTGATTAGCAAAAAGATACAGGGCTATCAGAAGCTGTATAAAATACTTGCTGACAACATTCCTCAATTAAAGGCTATTCCTGAAGGTCCTGTTATTATCCGAACCGGCATTCTAACCACATACGGGACTGCTGCACTTGGTTTTCTGATGCTTTGTGCATTAGTTTATTTTTCAGTTAACGGGTATATTCAAGGTAAAACTCCATTATTTATGACACTTTTTTTAGGTGGATTGGACGCTTTTTTTGCGATTTACATTGCAGTTTCGACGCTGTCAACACCCTATCAATTCCGTTTGGATTACGATGGCATAACTGAATTTGCCGTTTTCAGGGCAAAGTTTTATCCCAGAAATCTGATAAAGACGATACATTACGGTCAAATAAGAGCCCTCTACCACACCCGGCTTAAGCATTACCGAATGGTTAATTATATAAAGTTCAGCTTTACCGAAATGTCCCCACTTTCTATTGATGACCGATTTTCAAATTATCCTATTGAGCAGGCTGTAAGATATGCAGAAAAAGTATTCGATATAACACCGATCTATCTTAACATTGAAAAATTATAATATTTGTTGCTGCATATAATATGGCAAGTTAGAAATCCAAAAAGATAAAGTTTTTAAAAATATCTTGACATATTGCCTACTACTAAATAAAATATAGTAGTAGGCAATATTTTCTATTGGATATTAGCAAGGGAGGGTGATTGTGAATATACAATACAAAAAGGGTGTACTGGAACTGTGCGTGCTGTCGCTGCTCAAAAAACGTGATTGCTATGGATATGAAATATCCGAATATCTGTCAAACCTCATTAACATAGCAGACGGTACGGTTTATCCAATTTTAAGAAAGTTAAAAAGTGAAGGACTGGTGTCTGTTTATATGCAGGAGGAGAGTGGAGGGCCGCCGCGCAAGTATTATTCGCTCACTAACCTTGGTCGGGAAACTTATGAAAATGAACGGGCAGAATATCTGAAATTCGCCCAAACAGTAGAATCTTTATTGGAGGACGATGATAATGACAAGGAATGAATTTCTGTCAAAGCTTACAGACGAACTTAAAAAGTACAACATTACTGATACAGCTGACATTGTAAGTGAGTATGAACAGCACTTTGCCTTCAAGATGGCTGACGGTTTTTCGGAAGAGGAGATTGCTGCGAAACTGGGCAATCCGGCTGAACTTGCGTC
Organism: Clostridiales bacterium; assembly: GCA_012838915.1. Lineage (GTDB taxonomy): Bacteria > Bacillota > Clostridia > Caldicoprobacterales > DTU083 > DTU083. Next base: position 5,755 of record DUOI01000125.1, on the reverse strand, counting down.
TCAATTTGAGAGCATCAGTGAGGATAAAAAATATGAGGGCAGAAAAACAGCTGCAGTAATAGGCCTTTGCATTACAGACTTTTTTACAGGTGCTTTTTTTGTATTGCTTATGGCTTGGGAAGCAATCATGGCAGCCTTTTCCCTTTGCAATGCAGTAGCTGCTGTGTGCTTGTTAGGCGGCATAAGTCCATGGTCGCTGATTCCATCCATGCCCTACTTGAGTGGAGTGGTGTTCGCCCTGTCTCTGATTGCACTTGCTGTGCTGTCGGCTGTGGGTTGCATTTATTTCGCCGCATTTATTCGCCAGCTCATGCGTTCCTATGGCCGCTTCCGTCAGAACACCATAGCCGCTGCTTCCGGAAATGCAGTACTCCCGTCCCTTGCGATACATCCGCGGCTGCCGGCAAAAATAAACAGGCGCATCCGCACTGTTGCATTACTCTCACTTTCATTGTTTGCTGCCTGTTTCGTTCTTGGGATGACAGTATCCATGATTTCTGCCGGAGCCCTCGAGTTTTGGCATGCCTGGGGCTGGTTTGGATACACGGCTGTCAACTGACATAGGAGGTAAGTATGAAAACCATCGTGATTACCGGTGCTTCTTCAGGCATCGGGCTGGAAACTGCACGCATTTTAACCCGAAAAGGTTTTAATGTTCTTGGGATTGGACACAGTGAGGTCAATTGCAATCGAGCAAAGGGCAGCATATTATCCGAAAATCCGGATGCTGATATCACCTATTTTCTGGCTGACTTAATGCAGCAGCGTGAAGTTATCCGTGTTGCGGATGAAATCACTTTATGCCTGAACCAGAAAAGTAACGGGAAACTCCATGCCCTTATAAATAACGCCGGCTGTGTGCGAAGCTGGTATATGACTACTGAGGAGGGTTATGAACAACAATTCGCACTCAACCATCTGGCAGGTTTTCTGCTGACATATAAATTACTGCCGGCTCTGAAAAAAGCCCATGGGCGTGTGATAATGACAGGAAGTGAATCTCATAAAGGCATCAGGGTGCATTGGGACGACGTGATGCTGCGCCGCAGGTACAACCCCTTAACAGCCTATAAACAGTCAAAGTTATGCAACCTTTTGTTTGCCAAAGGCCTGAACGATCGCTATGCGACAGCCGCCATCCGTGCGTATGTAGTTGACCCCGGTTTGGTAAAAACAGGTATAGGCAATAAAGAAACCGGCTGGCTGGTAAACTTTATTTGGACGCTTCGCAAGAGGGGCGGCGTACAGCCTGAGGTTCCTGCGGAAACATATGCCTTTCTGTGTGAACGGGAAACCGTGCCGGACGGATTATACTATTATCTTTGCAAAAAGAAGAATTACAGCAAGCAGGTAACAAGCGAAAATGCAGACCGCCTGTTCAAATTAAGCGAACGTCTTTGCGGTATTGAATATGAGAATGAAATTGCACATGACCGGAAGGTGAGGGCAAAATGAACGTAATGATTACCGGCGCAGCCGGAGGCCTTGGCCGTGCGCTTGCAAATGAATGCGGCAGTCGTGGATTCAACTTGTTTTTGACGGATGTAAATGAGGATGGACTGCTCAGCATTAAACTTGGACTGGAAAGACAATTCAATGTTACGGTTACAACTAAGTCCTGCGATTTGACAAACGCAGAAAGCGTGGATAAAATGCTTGCCATTATAGATAAGTATGGAATTCGTTTTGATATGCTTCTAAATATAGCGGGTCTGGATTTTGAGGGGGAATTTATAGGGCGTGACAGGGAAAAATTAGTAAAGATTGTTATGTTAAACAATGCCGCAACTCTGCGTATCACCCATGCCATTATAAAACGCCGCAGGCCTGGCAAGCATTTTACCATTGTATTTGTGTCCAGCCTGGCGTCGATGTTTCCAATGCCGCTTAAAGCGACATATGCCGCTTCCAAACGTTTTCTGCTGGATTTCGCCGCTTCACTGCGTCAGGAACTTAAGAAGGAGGATGTTAACGTACTGGCATTATGCCCCGGGGGTATGGTAACGACACAGGAGACTTTATGCAGCATCAAAGCACAAGGTTTCTGGGGAAACGTGACCACAAATCCCTTGGAGGATGTCGCCCGTAATACAATAGACCGCGCACTGGCGGGGAGAAGCATATATGTTCCGGGCATACCTAATCGACTGCTCTCTTTCTTTGGCAAAATCATGCCTCGTTCATGGGTGGCAGCGGTGGTTTACTGGCGATGGAATAACGCTCAAAGTAAATGGCTGAATCATAATTAGGAACAAAGCATCCTTCCAAGGGAACCTTAGGTTTTCCCTAACCTTCCTGTATTACCCCTGGGAATACCCACCCATAGTCAGGATAGTGGTTAAAGGCAGATGACAGGTATTATACTAAACAGTCTGTGCTGCATTTTAGTATCAGAACTATTATTATATGAAAAAGGGTCAACCTTGCGGTTGACCCTTTTTTGACAGTTTAACGGCATAACTTTTATGGCTGTAATTATAGGGACTTCTTTAATAAGTGTTTATTTCGTTGCATAATCATTGATTAGAAATCATAATCCCTGACATTTTCTTTAGTCCATACGGAGGGCGGTCCCATGATAACAATTTTGCCATCCACTGAAATCTTGCCTACATTGGGTACTTCTTGTCCATCTGACAGCTCACGGCCTTCCAGTACTTCTTTGGCGGCAAACACGGCGAGATAACCCAGTTTGCTGGGATCCCATAAGAATCCGAGATCCAAGCTGCCGTCATCCAGATATTCCACTGAGTCATTAGGAGTTGTAGAACCAACCACGATGATGGAATCAATCAAATTCTTTTCGCGGACGGCTTTAGCGGCACCGAGAGGCGTGGGGGTGGAGTATCCCAGAATTACTTCCAGATCCGGATAAGCTGCAATCAACTCCAATGTTTTTTGATAGGCTAACTGTTGACTTTCATCAGTAGGAACGCGTTCTGTAACAAGCTGCAGATTTGGATACTTTTCTTTTGCATATTCCAGTCCGGCGTCGATCCAGCCATTCAGATTAGCAGCATTGAGTCCACCGGTGAGTATAGCATACTTGAAGTCATCTTTACCTGCTAATTCCACGGCTTTATCGAAGTAGAGCTGTGCATATTCCTGTTGATCTACCTGGTTGATAGAGTATACTACATCTTCAGGATTAGCGGGAGTATCCCAATCCAGCACGACTATACCGGCATCTTTGGCCTTTTTCAACACAGGTGAAAGTGCTGCGGGATCATTAGGAGCAACGCACAATGCATCAATGCCCTGATTGATTAGGTCTTCGATCATCTTAACCTGTTCAGTTGCATCGGCATTAGTGGGACCTACATATTGTACATCGAGACCCATATCTTTCCCTGCTTGTAATGCACCCTTTTCTGAAGCATTAAAGTAAGGAATGCCGATCAACTTGGGCATAACTGCAATCTTCCAGGCTTTGCCCTCCTCGCCTTGCTCTTCGGGCTCCTTCTCTTGTTCGGGAGCTTTAGTATCTTCTGTAGGAGCCTTTGGTTCTTCTGATGGTGGTGAAGCAGGTTGTGAACAAGACACCAGCATAGATACTACCATCAATACAACAAGGGTGACGACAAGTACTTTTTTCATAGTCTTTCTCCTCCTTATTAATATTGGATAAGTTTTTCTATATCAACGGACAAACGCCGTAGATATACAGACATATCAAACAGGATTTTCGCTCTTTTTTATTCTACGTTCGAATTTAGTGAAGAAGCGGATGGATAATACGGCAATAAGGATGGCGCCTATTATGATATCTACTAAATTGCGATTGACACCTAAAATGTTCAGACCGGAAGAGATTACCTGCAGGATAGCCACGCCTATCACCGTGCCAATGATAGTCCCTTCGCCGCCGTTTATGTCCGCTCCGCCTAGAACTGTAGCGGTCACAGCTTGCATTACGTAAGTACTTCCATAGTCTGTGCGCGCTGAACTATAGCGAGAAGCCATGATGATGCCTGCTATACCACAAAGTATACCGCACATCATGTAAACACCCATCAATACTTTTTTAGTATTGATGCCGGACAGTTCTGTTGCTTTGATATTCCCGCCTATCATATATACTGAGATTCCCCATGAAGTACGCTGAATCAACAATATTGATACAATAATAACGATTATGTAGATCAGAAACGGGAAAGGTATGCCCATAAAAACACCGTTTCCTATAAAATCAAACTCTGCAGGGTAACCGCTTATTGCACTTCCCTTAGTAATATTCAATCCTATGCCCTCAAAAACACTGCGTGTTCCCAAAGTGACCAGCATGGGCAGCACCCCTACATGAGCGATAAAGAATCCATTGACTGCACCTAAAATCAAGCTGGTTGCAATGATCACAACACTACCGACCAAAATAGTCAGTAATGGATTCAGCCCTGCTGCTACCATTGCTTGCATGACTAACGTGCCTAATATGGCTGCTAACATACTTGAATGGCTGAGTGCAAGGTTAATGCCGCCGGTTAATATAACTATGCTCATCCCAATTGATAATACGCCAAGTTCCGCCATCTGGAACATCATGGAGGAGATGTTATTGGGAGTGAAAAACTTGGATGGTGAAAGTACCGACATCACAATGAATAATACCAAAAGAATAGCCAGGAGCAAGTAAAGCTGCAAGTTTCTTTGAATGTTGTGTATTAGTTTTTCCACCAATCACACCTCTCCTTCTTTCAAAATATCCACTTTTACCGTGCGCTTCTCTTCCCGCTTTAAATTTATGATGTCCAGGCTGACAGCAAACAATATGATGACGCCAATGACAATAGCCTGCCAAAAAGTTGGGATACGCGTAAGTATCAAACCATTTTTTATGATAGACATAAGCAGCATCCCCAGCATGGTTCCTATTACGCTGCCCGAGCCACCGGTAATGGATGCACCGCCCAGAACCACTGCTCCAATGACATTCATCTCAAAACCAAAGAATGCATTGGAGTCTACTGTTTTCATGATGGTAGTGTATACTACGCCAGCAATGCCGTACATCAAACCGGCATATGCAAATGACATAATGGTTAGTTTGTCGTTATTAAAGCCCGCACGTTGGGAAGACTCCGCGTTTCCGCCCATAGCATATATCCCGCGCCCAAACATGGTATAGAGCAGCACAATGAAGGTTATAACAGCGGCAATTACCAGAAAAAGCAGCTGAATAGGTATTCCGCCTGCTGAACCGTTTTGTCCCGATGAGGAGGCAAAGAGCATTACATCTCCCAAATCGGTAAATTCTTCGGGCAGTCCGCTTATCCATGCGCCGTTGGTGTACCAGCGCAACGCACCGTTAATAATGGTATTGGTTGCAAGTGTAGCAATGATAGACGGTATTTTCAGTTTAGCAACCAACAATCCATTTGCCGTTCCCATTAAAAGGCCGGTTCCCAGCCCTACTATAAATACGATAAACGGATTACCGCCGAAAGCCAGCATAAACTTTGCTATGACCACTGTAACAAGTGCAATTTGTCCGCTGGAAGAAATGTCTATGTTGCCTGTAAGAATTACTAAAAGTGTTCCCAGGGCGGCTATTCCCAGCACGCTGTTGGATTTTAAGAAAGATGACCAGTTGTCAAAAGTTAAAAAGGTACTGTTTAACAATGACAAACCAATGACCAGTAAAACTACAATTGTTGCTACAGTGGATTCTTTATGGCGGTAAAACTGCTTTATTGCATTCATTAGATGACACCTCCTGCAACTTTCCCTTTGGGGACAGCCTGGTTCATAATACTTT
>DUOI01000124.1 GCA_012838915.1 Clostridiales bacterium | reverse complement strand
GACACACTTCTGTCTGAGGGTCATTCTGGTTGAAGTATGTCCCTGAACATAATCCTCAGTAGCTCAATGGCAGAGCACTCGGCTGTTAACCGAGGGGTTACTGGTTCGAGTCCAGTCTGGGGAGCCATATATAAAACGTCAGATGATAAATGGTTATAATCTGGCGTTTTTTGTGCCTGGATATAGTGAATAATGTTTGTTAGGCGTTGCAAAAAGCTTATAAAGCTAAGCTCGAATCCGGTCTCCGATTCTATATTTTTTATTATATATTGCATCTTTGATTCCTGATTTCGGGTGGATTGACATCGATTTTTCTGCTGGTTATACTAAAAGCAGAAAAAGCATATCCCAGCAAAAATTGCGTATGCCCTTGCACTGGAATGAGTATTCAACCATTAAGGATGCCTTTGACAAGCAACCCGATCTGCCCACCTCCTCATGGCACCTTACTTCAAGGAAGTGGTAAAAATAGCACAGCTAAACTTGCGTTTGGTAGTCAGTACGGTAATAAATATGGGTCTGCCTGTGCCGGCTTTCAGTTCTGCTTTATCCTATTTTGACGGTTACCGAAGAGCTACATTATCTGTCAATATGATTCAGGCACAGAGATTATTTCGGTGCTCACACTTACAATAGGGTAGATAAGCCAGGTTCCTTCCATACAAAATGGCTTATTCCTGATGAGGAAGTGTCCAGCAACCCAGTATAGAATCTCTGTGTCTGTCTGAGATAAAAGATTTCTGTGAGGGTGAAAAATGAGGAGGTTACTTTAGAAATGGAATTACGCAAAGAATTTAAATATTCGCTAGTGGTACCTACCAGTATGGGAGTGCGTATCACACCAATGAATGGACAGCCTGTCCATTCAAGCAACACCTTTATTATGCATGCTACCAGTGCAGAAACCAATGTGGCCAGTATATCGTCCTATCTGGGTCTGCCTGTAAAGGTATTGACCAAGTTTGTTAAGGGCAGCCCCATTTCTGCTTTTATTAAAAGTAATCTGGCAAGTCGGTATATGGATTATGAAGGGATGGATGTTCCTCAGGGCGGTCCCTGGGGATATCGGCATCAGTTTAATATAGCTGACAGCGGATACGGTGTTAGAGGACCCAGAGTATACAATGATCGAGCCGGCGAGGTAGGCTTGAGTCTTAGCATCGACGATTTTGACCTGGACAGGCTATTTAACAAGGAAGGCGCTCAGATTATACATCTGTCGGGCCTGATTGCCTCTCTTTCCTCTGAAACAAGCCGGTTCTGTTTGGAACTTGCGCGTTTTGCGAAAAAATCAGGCACCAGAATTTCCTTTGATTTAAACCACAGGGCAAGCTTTTGGAAGGGCCGGGAAGAAGAATTAAGAAAAGTCTTTTCTGAAATTGCCGGACTGACAGATGTATTAATTGGCAATGAAGAGGATTATCAGCTCTGCCTGGATATAAAAGGACCGGAGGTAGGGGGCAGGGACATCAGTTCCAAGACAGACAGTTTTAAGGAAATGATTGGCCGTGTGAAAGAAGCATTTCCTCAAACTACCGTTTTTGCCAACACTCTTCGAGAGGTTATCAGCGTCAATACCCATATGTGGGGTGCTCTCTTGCATGTAGATGAAAACTGGTATGTTGTGGAACCCCGTGAAATTCATGTATTGGATCGAATAGGTGGCGGTGATGGCTTTGTAGGAGGTCTGCTCTATGGCATCCTGCGTGGCTGGGAACCGGAAAAATGGCTGCAATTTGCATGGGCCACCGGCGCAATGGCTACAACTTTTTTAACTGATTATGCACAGCCTGCTGATGAAGAACAGGTGTGGAGCATTTGGGAAGGTAATGCCCGGGTAAAGAGATAAGATGCCGATTTTTGAGACACTGAGTACTACTTGGTTGTCCAGCACTTTTTTTGTGAATACAACAAGGTTCCCCGAAATCAGGCAATCTTCGTATGCGTTGTTGGGTGAGGTTCTTATTCTTGTGACAAATAAAAACTATATCAGAAAACCGTATCATCTCTGTGCATTTATTGTTTTACGGTTGATATAGTGATATAATTACAATAAATGGATACAGGGAGGTACACAATGAGCAACCGATCTTTATTTGGTTTGCTGCTGGTACTTATCGGAGCAGCATTTATCCTTAACAATTACTTTAACATATTTGAAGGTTTTTCATCCTGGTGGCCTTTGCTCATCATTTTAATAGGTTTGATACAAATACTAAAGCGCTCTACATCCATACTTGGCGGCTTACTTATAATGGCAATCGGCTTTTTATTCATGGGCAGAAACCTGGAGTTAATTCCCGGTGAACTGATACTGCCTCTCGCCTTGATTCTTGTAGGTTGTTGGTTTATTTTCAGTCGCCTGTTCGGTAAATCCAAGCAGGAAAATATGGATCAGATCAGCTACTTTACTTTGTTTTCAGGCTTGAAGACGAATAATCATTCTCAGAATTTCAAAGGCGGCAGTGTTGCAGCTGTATTTGGGGGCTCAGATATTAACCTGCGGGGAGCCAGAATTTCAGATCAGGGGGCACTATTGGAGCTGACTGCTGTATTTGGTGGAATCGATATTGTTGTTCCGGAACACTGGCAGGTGCAAATAGCCGGTACACCTGTCCTTGGAGGGTGGGAGAATAAAACCACCTATAATTCTAAAAATACAAATGACAATGATCAGGTTCTCAAAGTAAATTGTATTGCCGTCTTTGGTGGCGTCACCATTAAAAACTAACAAAATCGGCTTGTTAGAACGAATGTAATAATAACGAATATAAACAATATATGTGATATTAATAAGAAAGAACCAACACTTCTATATGAATTGCTGGTTCTTTTCTTCATCATATGACCTCCGATAACACTTTTCCAATGCTGTCGTGTATTATCAGATCAGCTCTGCTGTCATAAGGTGTTTCAGATTTATTTATCAAAACCAATTTATTTCCCTTGTAATAATCAATCAGCCCGGCAGCAGGGTAAACAGCCAAGGATGTTCCGCCTACGATCAGCATATCAGCATGGTAGATATAATTAACAGCCTTATTCATCGTATCCTCGTCAAGCATCTCATTATACAGGACAACATCCGGCCTGACAATTCCGTCACACACATCGCATTTTGGAATCTCCCTACTTTCTATAATATATTGAAGGTTATAGGTTTTTCTGCACTTTATACAATAATTTCGGTGAACCGAACCGTGGAGTTCCAACACTTCCCGGCTGCCTGCCAGTTGATGGAGGCCGTCTATATTCTGGGTTATGACAGCCTTGAGTTTTCCAGCCTGTTCAAGATGTGCCAAAGCAAGATGAGCCGGATTGGGTTTTGCATCCTTGTATATCATTTGATTTTTATAATAATCATAAAATTCCGCAGTATGCTCCATGAAAAATTCATGGCTCAGCATGTATTCCGGTGAATATCCATAATTCATCCTGGCTTGAAAGATGCCATCCTCACTTCGAAAATCAGGAATATTGCTTTCAGTAGACACACCTGCTCCGCCAAAAAAGACGATATTTGAACTTTGTGAAATCATAGATTTTAGTTCTTGAATCTTCATTAAAGGATGCCTCCTTTTCAACCGGCTGTTTTATTACTTGCCCAATTGAATTATATCATGCAGTAGCTTTTACCCGCAACCAGGGCAAACCGGGAAAACATCCTGCAAATACTATTACATATTTGTAATAAAATATATTATTGAAATTATGCAAAAATATTGATATATTTGCCATACTATGGTAAAATTGTTTTTATCAATAAAAATAGGATAGTAAGGATTCAGAATACATTAATAGAATACGTATCAACAGAGTAAAAAGCGATAAACGAGGGACAATGAGCGTCAGACAATGCTAATTGAAACTGAATAACGTATCTGAGGGCAAACTATACGAAAGTATAGGACGCAAAGTCATGAATCTAATGTATTGAAAGTCAATACAATGATTGTCAGGCTGCAGGATACAGTAAGTATTTTGCGGCCTTTTCGCATTTAAACCAATGGTACTGGATAAGGCTTAATTCAAAAAAACATTTAGGTAAAGGAGTTGACAATGAATTGAGGCATAGAGTTACAAGAGGTATTCTTTTTACATTGATCTTTGTTTTACCTTTACTCAACATCACAGGTTTTTTGCAAAGTGCATCAGCAGCATCGGTAACACCTAAGTATTATAGTGGGAATGAGAAGGATTTACCGAGGGAGATAAGAAATTTACCATCGATCAAATTTGATCCGGCAAGAAATGGAACAAAGTGGCTGGGTAATATAAGGGTAACAGCGGAGTTTTCAAAAAATAAGAAGGAGGTCAGCTTTATTTCAAATTCAGCGATAGCATATGTTTTTGTCAAAGCTGGCCCTGGGGGATATTTGTACTCTTATAATTCCCCTGTTTATTCGGATAAAAAATTATATTCACCTAATAATTCCAGTGGTAAACAAGCAGATATCAGCCATGTAGTATTCTATTTTAAAGGGAAGCCTACACCGACAAAGACACCTAAACCCAAATGCACGCCTTGTCCTACAAAGACACCTAAACCTAAATGTACTCCTTGCCCGACAAGGACGCCTGATTTACCGACGCCAACGCCCGATTTAACCCCGGATCCGACCCTTGACCCGACCCCGGATCCGACGCCTGACCCAACCCCTGATCCAACGCCGGAACCAACGCCGGAACCAACGCCTGACCCAACACCGGATCCAACCCTGGAACCAACGCCGGAACCGACCCCTGACCCAACTCCTGACCCAACCCTGGAACCATCGCCTGAACCAACACCTACTCCGGAAATTGAGATACCGGATGAAGAACCTCCGGGTGGGTCTGCAGATCCGACACCGACACCTAATCCAACCGACGAAGTAGAGTTGCCGGACGATGATATTCCCGGCGGTCCCGGAGGATTAACGCAAACCGGAGAGCTTCCCCCTGTACTATTCTATGGTTCCGGGGCAATGTTAACAGCTATTGGTGTTTATCTGAGGCGCAGATTTAAAAAACGTTGATTAAGTAATGGAGGAACGAAAAGGGGGTTGCCTTGTTTGGCAGCCCCTTTGATAGTTAATTTGCAGTATATACAGTATATTTAAGATTTTAAGCTGCTGAAAAAAGAGGGGTTCGTAATGAAAGTAATTGCTGCCATTTTAATAATTGCAGGCCTTATCATAGGTGCTTATCCGATAGCAGATGAAATATATACCCGATATTTGGAATATAAGATGATGGATGCATATATAGAATCATTGACTCAGGAGGTTGTTTCGCCTGATATTTCTGATGGTTTTGAACAGCTTCAGCTGGTATTTGAAGAGGAGAGAGAGAATTATGGTAACATCCAATCAGACGAGGGCACGGCTGCAGACTTGCAGCATGAAAGTCCTGATTCGGATGAGGCTTCAGCCGGTCAATCTTCGTCAGAGCTCCATATAATAGGAAGAATAGAAATTCCCAAAATTGAAGTAAATATTCCCATATTAGAGGGTGCAAACAAAGCTAACCTTAAGGTGGGAGCAGGCCATATAACCGGCACAGCCAAGTTGGGCAGTATCGGCAATGCGGCCCTGGCTGCCCATAGGGGCCATACCTATGGCCGGTTATTCAACCGTTTGGATGAGTTGGAGGTTGGTGATACAATTAATATTACTACCGGGGAAGGCAGCTATGAATATACCGTTTATAAAATCCTGGTAGTATCCCCGGATGATATATCCGTATTATACCAAAGTAAGGAAGAACGCATCCTAACCTTAATTACCTGTACGCCGTTGTATATCGCAACTCATCGTCTGATTGTTCATGCTGTGATGCGTTAGAAAAATATAATTTAGTTTGGAAGTGAAAAATAACTAAATTTTTCTAATTTTTTCAAAAAATATGCCAAAAATTGTTTGACAGTAGTATAAGATGGATATATAATATTATAGACAAGGTATATATATGTAAATTTTGCAATGAATATATAATAGACGTTGAAAACTTTTCAACGATAAAGGCAAACCATTGGAAACGATGGGGCGCAAAGCCACAGGGCCTAAGTCCTAAGGGATATGGCAGCCGAGCTACCGAAAGGAGAGTTTTTTTTGTGTCCAAAATAACCATTTCACTCATTATATCCCTCTTTTTATTAATGAGCTCCATTGTCGGACAGTTTGTAGAAAAGCAAACAGCTTTGAATACAACAGAGTCTTTACAAATAGATAGCACAGCAAATACCGAGGAAGAAAGTAACGAATCTACAGAGTCGGCGAAACAAAACATAGCACACAGCAGTCTTTCATCTGAAGCTCAGGAAGCTCAATCTAATGCAAATCCGAAAATTGGCAAAAACACGTTGAGCAGGATTGACGCAACCAAACAACCGGATCAGCCGGTAAAGTCTGTTCAGCCTGCTGCATCACCATCATCAGAATCTAATAATAATCCGGTTTCCGCTGCTCAGCCAAAAGAGCGTTCAGAGTCAGCAGGGGTATCGCCAACGTCGACTGCTAAACCAAAGAAGGTTCCCCAGCCATCTGCTACCACCGAAGCGGGAGCAACACCCAAACAAAAAACAAAAGCGGCAGCGACACCAAGCCAGCCAGCAACTTCAAAGCCATCTGAACCACCTAAGGCATCTGCACAAACTGAATCCGGCAACGTAGAATCTAAACCTGCAGACAATGGGAAAGTATTTGATACCAGCAAAGTGAATTCAGGTACGCTTGGTGTGCGATATCTCAATACCAGCGGAAAAAGGATTAAGTTAATGATAGAAAAGGGTGACTCCCGCTATACTTACAATTTAGACGGTGACGGTTCTCTTGAAACTTTCCCGCTTCAGTCCGGCAATGGAGAATATACGGTAAGTATTATGGAAAACACGGAAGGCAGCAAGTACAGATATTTACTGACAGAAAAAATTACCGTCAAAGCCAGCGATTCCAATTCCGCTTACTTAAGTTCGGTCCAGATGATAAAGTGGAATTCCAAAATGGCTGCAATCAAAAAAGCTGCAGAGTTAACCTCCGGAGTGAGTGGCGATGAAGCAAAGGTAAAGAAGATATACAACTATGTAGTTAAAAATATCAGGTATGATTACGATAAACTGGACAATCTTCCTTCCACTTATATTCCGTCAATAGACAAAACCTATAAAAGCAAATCGGGTATTTGCTATGATTTTGCATCACTGACGGCAGCTATGCTTCGCAGTGTCGGGATTCCCACCAAGCTTGTCATGGGCTATGCGGATGGCGTCAATGGTTATCACGCCTGGAATGAAGTGTACATGAAAGGCAAATGGGTAGTAATTGATACTTCATATGATTCCCAGATGCGCGAAAATGGTGCAAAATATTCAATGATCAAAAGTAAAAGCAAATACAAGTCAAGTAAAGTCTACTAGTTTAATCAGCCCCTCGGCAGGATAATAATAGAGCAGGATAATAATAGAACAGAACAAAAAAGGAGTATATCAGACTATACTCCTTTTTTGCTGGAAAAATACGGATTTTGTCATTGGTAATCATTTTTTTCTATGCTATACTGTAATTGTCAAACAGGTTGTACCATCCAAACCTGATAATTTTTTCTTTACAGTATTGTTGAAACAGGGAGGATATCAAATGAGCGAGATTGTTTGTTCGATCGTAATCCCCATGTATAATGAAGAAGAAGTGATTAAAGAAACCTATAATCGCTTAAAAGAAGTAATGGATCAAAGCAGTGAAAGCTATGAGCTGCTGTTTGTCAATGACGGCAGCAAGGATCGGTCGGCTCAAATCATAGCAGAGCTGGCCCGGACAGATAAAAACATTCGCCTGATTGACTTCTCCAGGAACTTCGGGCATCAAATTGCGGTAACGGCTGGAATGGATTATGCCAGGGGACAAGCTGTTGTAATCATAGATGCTGACCTGCAGGATCCGCCGGAAGTTATTCCCCGAATGCTCGAAAAGTGGAGGGAAGGGTATGATGTAGTATACGGCAAACGGTTGAAAAGGCAGGGAGAAACCTTCTTTAAAAAGTTTACAGCGTATCTTTTCTATAGGATACTGGGTGCCCTGACCGATGACAATATTCCAAAGGATACGGGAGATTTTCGTTTAATTGATCGCAAGGTCTGCGATGCTATGAAAAAATTGAATGAGAAAAATCGATTTTTACGTGGTATGATTAATTGGGTAGGCTTCAAGCAGACTGCGGTGGAATATATCAGGGAAGAACGCTGGGCCGGAGAAACCAAGTATCCGTTGAAAAAGATGCTTAAATTAGCCACTGACGGCATTTTTTCCTTCAGTTACAAGCCGCTCAAGCTGGCAACCTATATAGGTTTTCTGCTTTCTGCATCTGGGTTTTTCTACCTTTTATATGTCCTCTATCAAAGGCTGTTTACCCTCAATACCCAGACCGGATGGGCTTCCATAATAGCAGTCAATCTGATTTTCAATGGTATTACCCTGGTTATTTTAGGTATTTTGGGAGAATATGTGGGAAGAATTTATGAAGAAGTAAAGGGTCGCCCTCTTTATATCGTAAAGGAAGTTATAGGGCTTGAAGAAGATGAAGAAGAAAATTGAATTACAAATACTAAAATTCGGCTTGATTGGCCTGTTAAACACCGCCGTGGACTTCGGGGTGTTTACGCTGTTAACCGAAGCCTTTAAACTGGATTCCATCATTAGTCATATAATATCTTATTCCTGTGGTGTGATAAACAGTTTCTACTTTAATCGCTTCTGGACCTTTCAAAAAAGAGGCAGAATCCATCCGGCAGAATTTATCAGATTTGTGTTTGTCAACTTGATATCCCTGGGCACATCCGCTTTGGTGTTGAATTCATTGGAGACAAAGGCAGGTGTCTCCATATATCTGGCTAAAGCCGGTGCTGTGCTTTGCTCCATGGCGGTGAATTTTGCAGGAAGCAAGCTGATTGTATTCAAGGAATAGCAATAGTATATTCTTTGTCTATGAAATTTGCAGATAATTGAAGCATAAACAAAAGAATTCCGATAGAAAGAAGGATTCCTTTGAAAATTATCGCAGTATTATCATATCTGACTTTTGGTCTGGCATTCGTTGGATTGTATGCCCTGTTGAAAAAAAAGACGCATTTGTCAGAGAAATCCAAGCCAAACTCCATATATTGGGTGTTGTCCATCGGGCTGTTTGTGCGGATTATTCTTGCAATGTCCATCGAAGGATTTTCTTCTGATATTAGCCTGTTCCGTTTCTGGTCAGAGAAGGCAGTTGAAGATTTGTTTCACATTTACCAGGGAGATTTTTTTCTGGACTATCCTCCCTTTTACCTGTATTCTTTGTTTTTTATCGGCAAGGCTGCCGGGCTTTTGGGGCTGACCGGCGGAGAACCGCTGTATCTGCTTTTATTAAAGCTTCCTTCCATAACAGCCGACATAATAACAGGTTATCTGCTGTACCGGCTGGCAAAGCACAGATTACCGGGAATTTGGCCGGTTCTGGTTGCAGTAATCTATGTATTTAATCCGGCTGTGTTCATCAATTATGCTGTTTGGGGGCAGGTGGATTCCTTCCTGGTAATGTTTCTTGCATTGGGATTTCTGCTGCTGAATTCCTCCAAGCCGGAGCTTTCCGGCCCGCCCCTGGCTGCAGCTGTTCTTATCAAGCCTCATGGTTTGATCTTTTTGCCTGTAGTGCTCTATGAACTGATTAAGCGCAGGAACTGGATAGTGCTTGTTAAAACTGCGGCATTTGGGTTTTTAAGCGGTATTATAATTATTCTGCCCTTTGCATTGAATCAGGAGCCTTCATGGATTTTCAAACTTTATTTGAATACGGCTGAAGGCTACCAATATGCTTCATTGAACGCATTCAACCTTTTCAGTTTAATTGGTGCCAATTTAAGACCGGATTCCGAGCTTTTCCTTTTCTTTAGCTATAAAGTCTGGGGATATTTTTTTATTACAGCCATGTTAATTTATACTGCTGTACTGCATTGGAAGGGAAAAGGCGCTCATCTTGCCTATGTCAGTGCACTCGTTCTTTTCATGGGAGTATTTACGCTTTCCATACGGATGCATGAGCGGTATATGTTTTCCGTTTTGTTTTTCCTTGCTGTAATCTTTATCCTGACCAGAGACAAAAAAAGCCTGTTTTTCTTCGGCGTAGCTTCCTTTACCATATTTGTGAATACCTTTGTGGTTTTGGATCGCATGATTAAGGACAATTATCCCCATGTTTCGCCTGATGATCCCGTGCTGTTGCTCATCTCCCTGATCAATGTACTATTGTTTACAGCAATTTTGTTCTGGTCCTGGAGAAGCGCGGTACAGGGAAAAATTGATTACATAGACATGGCGGAACATTCTTCTCCTGCACAAGAAGAGTCGTCCCGGCTACCATCCCGCGAACAGGGGGGGAACCAGGAAGAAAATAATACTTTTCGGATAAACAAAAAGGATATTGCCGTAATGGCAGTAATCACTCTTATTTATCTGGCTATTGCTTTTGTCAATCTGGGAAGCTTTAATGTGCCTCAATCCGAGTGGGCCGGGCAAAGCGATCAGGATGGGTTTTTGATTGACCTGGCAAAGGAGGAACCGGTTTCCAGGATTAACTTTTACAGCGGTTTGGGTGAAGGCACCTATAATGTTTGGTATCAGGATTCCAATGGTGCATACCAATACCTGGATGACCTGGAGGTTGACGATTTTTACAAGTGGCATGTGCTGGAAGTGCATCAAACAACCTCCCGCATTAAAATTCGTACCGGCACACCCGGCGGTGTGATTAAGGAAATCGGGGTATTTTCACAGGAAAGCCGTCAGCCCCTGCCCATTGAAATCAGAAGTTTGGATGAAGCGCCTGCTCAAGGCGGATTATTGAACCTGTCAGATGAACAGCATTTGGTTCAATATCGGGGAAGCGACTTCATGACCGGTACTTATTTTGATGAAATCTATCATGCGAGGACGGCCTATGAGCATCTGAATCGGATCAATCCCTATGAATGGACTCATCCACCTCTCGGCAAGATCCTGATATCCATCGGTATCAGCATATTTGGGATGAATACCTTTGGCTGGCGGATCGCAGGTACCCTTACAGGAGCCGCTATGATTCCGTTGATGTACCTATTCGGAAAGAAGCTATTTAAAAAAAGCTTTTATGGATTCTGCGCTGCATTTTTGATGATGTTCGATCTCATGCATTTTGCACAGACCCGTATTGCAACCATTGACAGCTATACCACCTTGTTTGTAATACTGATGTATTATTACATGGCGGATTATTATCTGCAGAAGTCATATCAAAAAGGCTTCTACCCGTCATTAAAGCCTCTTTTCCTGAGCGGACTGTTTTTCGGGATGGGGGCTGCTGTCAAATGGTCTGCATTATATGGTGCTGCAGGGCTGGCAACGCTTTTCTTTATGGCAAAATACAATGAATATCAGGATTACCTGAGGATCAGATCCCGGAGAAGGATACAGGGTATCAACGCCTCAACAGCCTGGGTGGAAGAGTTTATACCGGTATATATGTGGAAAACCATGCTTTGTTGCGTATTGTTTTTTATTATAATACCAGGTACGATTTATGTGCTGTCATATATCCCCTACCTTATGGTGCCCGGCATGGAATTCTCCGATATTTTCGAATATCAGAAGTCCATGTATTACTATCACAGCGGCCTGGAGGCTACCCACGGTTTTCAATCCGACTGGTGGACCTGGCCTCTGATGATCAGGCCGATATGGTATTATCAGGGTCAGGACCTGCCTGCGGGAATGGCATCCACCATAGCATCCTTTGGAAATCCTGCTGTCTGGTGGGCGGGAATCCCGGCCTTTTTTGCTGCTGTCAGGGCAGCACTTCAGAAAAACAAAGCAATGACGGTGGTTGTAACTGCAGTGATTTCTCAGTATATTCCCTGGATGATAATTTCCAGGTCTGCCTTCATCTATCATTTTTTCCCCATGGTGCCGTTTATGATACTCGCAGTTGTTTATGTCATCAAGGTACTGATTGAAAAAGGCGTGTCAAGGAAGTATATCTATGGATATCTTGGGTTGGTACTGCTATTGTTTATACTGTTTTACCCGGTTGTATCCGGGCTGATAGTACCGGAGAGCTATATCAGATTTCTCAGGTGGCTGCCAACCTGGATATTCTGAAACCAATGAGCATAACCTTTCCAACGGTTTTGAATAGAATACTAATAAGAAGTCAAGTATTGGAGTAAAGGAAAACTAACGGGAGTGTTATGCAATGACTCGTATTGTGCAATGCGCTATCTGTTCCGGGCCGAAAAAAGAGAACCTGATGCTGTTGGGAAGAAATATCTGCAAGGACTGTGAAAAGGGATTAGTCCAAAGCAGCGTCGATGATTGGTGCTATCCCATGTATCTGGAAAAAATGAAGGAGATTGTGAAACCGGCAGACATCAAGGAAACTAGTTTGCGGTGATGATTAATGTACATGCCCCTGGTCAGTAAATTGAAGGAATACATCTCAAATCAGCCGGTACCATTTCATATGCCGGGTCATAAGGGCGGAAGGCAATTCCCGGCTGAGCTGCCTTTTCTGCCCCAAATGGATTTGACGGAGGTGCCGGGCCTGGATAATTTGCAGGCACCGGAAGGAGTTATCAGGGAAGCTCAGCTGGCAGCGGCGGAAGCATTTCGATCTGATGCCTGTTTTTTTCTTGTCAACGGATCAACTTCAGGAATTCATATCATGATGATGACAGCCTTTCATCCCGGAGACAGGGTACTGATACCCCGCAATTGTCACAAGTCTGTCTGGGGCGGCTTGGTATTGAGCGGGGCTGAACCGGTATATGTCTTGCCCGAATACGATGCGGATAGAGAGCTGGTCACCCATGTATCCCCCCAGGCGGTGGGACGGGCAGTTGATGGAAACCCGAATATTGCAGGCATGGTAATCACTAATCCTGATTACTATGGGTTATGCCCTCATCTGCTGGAAATTCGAAAAATTTTGAATAAAAACGGTATGAAATTGCTGGTAGACGAAGCCCATGGCGCCCATTTGATTTTTCACTCCGATTTGCCTCCTTCAGCCGGTGAGTGTGATGCTGATATTTGGGTGCAAAGTGCACATAAGTCCCTGCCCGCATTGACTCAGTCTGCTTATTTACATGTCCGGGAAGGAAGGGGAAACAAAGAATCAGAATACCTTGACAAGGCAGCGCAGGTCCACAGGATGATGCAAAGTACCAGCCCGTCATATCTTTTGATGGCATCCCTGGATTGGGCAAGAGCATATATGGAGGATAAGGGCCGGGAGAAGCTGGACAAGCTTTTAGATTATCTGTCATGGACACGAAGAAGGCTTCATGTCCTGGGAATTGATACCATGCAGGGCTATAGCAGGCCTGAAGTATTTCAGACGGATGCCACCAGGCTGATACTGGATGTATCCGAGCTTGGCTTTACAGGATTCAAGGGGGAGGAAATTTTACGGCAAGCCGGAGTACAGGTGGAGATGTCGGACAACCGCCGTTTGGTGCTTATTTGTACAATTGCAGACAGGGAGGAAGATTTTCGAAGGCTGGTGGAGGCTTGCAGGTTTTTGTCACAGAAAAAGGGAAAATGCAGGGAAAAGAGACGAAGCTTGACAATTTCCCGGGAAATACCGAGACAAATGCTGTCGCCTAAGGAGGCTTTTGAAAGAAAAAAAGTGTTGGTTCCCCTGAAAGATGCAAGGGGACGAATCTGCGGGGAGCCGGTGGGAACCTATCCCCCCGGGATACCCAGATTTTGTCCGGGAGAATTAATAGACAGCCAGGGAATTGAAGAAATGCTGGAAAACCAGGCGCTGGGAGCCCGCCTGTTTGGTTTGACGGAAAATGTATTGATTTCTGTAATAGCAGAATAAACATTAAAGATGACTGTTTTTACAGTAACGGCACAGTAACAGCACTAAGGAAATGTCGAGGAGCTGGCAGGGGGAATGAGTACAAACCGGGAACTGTTACAGGAATTAAAAAAGTACAATAAAGGAACCGATAAGAAAGAAGAATAAGTACAATAAGCATAAAGCAATAAAAGAAAACCGACAGTGATAAAAGGGAAGGAAACAGAGAATGGGAAAACTGATATGTATCGAAGCGGGAGATGGCAGCGGGAAGGAGACCCAGACAGGAAAATTGTTTGAACGCCTTCAAAATCAAAATTACAAGGTAGGCAAGGTGTCATATCCGAATTATTCCAGTGAATCCTCCTCCCTGATAAAAATGTACCTGCGAGGCGATTTCGGCACAAGGCCGGAAGATGTGAGCCCTTATATTGCCTCAACATTTTATGCAGTAGATAGATATGCTTCCTACAAAAAGGAATGGCAATCATTCTATGAGGAAGGGGGTATTATTCTTGCAGATCGTTATACCACCTCAAATATGGTGCATCAGGCGGCAAAAATAACAGATCCCGGGGAGCGGGAAGAATTTTTAAACTGGCTGTTGAATTTTGAATTTGATTTATTTGGCCTTCCACGGCCGGATTGTGTCATATTTCTGGATATGCCTCCCTTATTTGCCGCCCGTTTAATGGAAAACCGAAGGAATAAAATCACCGGTTCAAAAGAAAAGGACATTCACGAAAAGGATGAAGCACATCTTGAACAGGCTTACCGCGGTGCCTTATGGCTGGTTGAAAAATATGGCTGGCATCGGGTTTCCTGTGTTGAAAATGAGCGGATTCGACCAATAATGGATATTCATAATGATATATTTGATATTGTGTGCAGATATCTATAGTAAGTATTCAGCCGCAATAGATTGAATGTTCCAAAAAACGACATGTGTTTTTGCAGCCGAATCAATCGCTGCCTGCGTTATATTAATAATTGAAAAGTTTATATATGTTTTTAAGGAGGTTTGATGATCATGCCTATGATCAATTTTAAATGCAGGGATTGTGATACCAAATTCAGCGAATTGGTGTACAGTTACAACAAGGATAAAGTCAGGTGTCCCAACTGCAAGGGCAAGGTTGAACAAATTTACGAGGGTAAGTGCAATTCGCTGCAGGGCAGCAAAGAAAGCCGGCCTAAAGGAGAAGCCTGTCACAGCTGCCCTATGGGCTGCATGCATTGACTTGGCCTGCAAAACGTGTACATTAAACAGAATAAGAATGCAAATATTAGCTTACAAAGGAGGATTCACATGAGCGAAGAAATCAATAACCGGGAATATCGTCAAAAGGTGCTGAAGGAAATTATAATGGAATTGCACGAAGGTAAAACCGTAGACCAGGTCAAAGAACGGTTTGACCGGTTGATACAGGGCGTTTCAGCTTCAGAAATATCTCAGATGGAACAAAACCTGATCATGGAAGGGCTGCCGATAGAGGAAGTCCAGAGGCTGTGCGATGTCCATGCAGCTGTTTTCAAGGGTTCCATTGAAGATATTCACAAACCTCAGGAAGCCTATGAGATGCCGGGCCATCCCATCCATACATTTAAACTGGAAAACCGGGCGCTGGAGCGGCTTATGGATAATAGTATCCTGCCTGCACTAAAGCAATTTGAAGCCGATGATGGAAGTAAGGCCGGTGAAGCATTGCTGCAGCATCTTAAGAAGCTTAAGGAAATCGAACAGCACTACAGCAGAAAAGAGAATATTCTGTTTCCCTTTTTGGAAAAGTACGGTATTACAGGGCCGCCCCAG
>DUOI01000123.1 GCA_012838915.1 Clostridiales bacterium | reverse complement strand
GATGGTGACATGATCATGTGTGCCCTGGCTATCCAATATGAAGGCTATGTGGCAACTTGTGAAGCACCGTTTGCTGTGGGCAGGATGAGTGATGAAACCCGCAGGGTTATCGATGTATTAATTCGTGCCTCTGAAGCAGGTTTACCGTATCTAAAGGCCGGCGTACCCATGAAGGAATTTGTAATTGCTGTAAGAGAATATTTCCGCAAAGAAGGTTTGGCTGAATATGACGTTTATCCTCCGTTGCATGGAATAGGCTGTGCCGAGGCTGAATCCCCTTACCCGGATGAAAATACGGAAGAAGTATTTGCTGTTGGCATGACAGTTAATACAGATATTAGCCTGTTTGGGCTTCCCGGCGGTTCCAACCGCATTGAGGAAGGATTTGTAATAACAGAAGACGGGGCGGAGACATTGGCACCCTTTGTACGGAAATATTGTGAAGAATGGTTATCGAAAGGTAAATGATAAAGCAGTAAAAAGAGAGGCTGTTGCGAAACTGGTTATAGTCTGGCAGCAGCCCTTTTTCTTATATCATGTTATTTTTATTGCGACTATTACATAATCAGTGATTACCGGTAAAAAGGGCACCGGCTGCTACGCTGCTACAGACTGAATTCTCTTTGATGTAGTACATGTTATTTTTAGATTATGATGAAAATGACGGAAGAACAGCTTAGGTTTTTAAATAATGTTGTATTTAATACTGGAGCTTGGAGATAATGAAAAAGTTTTAAAAGTTACAATAAAGTATTGACTGCCAAAAATGTATATGCTATAATTTTTGCAAACGATGTCATAAAAGCGCATATTTCTTAATGATATTCAATAGGTCATAACACGTTATTTAATAGCTTGAAATGCAGTATTGCATACTTAATTGACGGATAATTCTATGATAAATCCTAATAACGATTGCAGAAAATGTCGCAATTTGCAGCTAATCTTCATTACACCATTTTGGGTTATTAACTAAACTACCTCATTAATAGAATACAAAAACTTTGCTTCTCTGTTGTCTGTTAAATATTTAATATAGAAATTTTAGCAAACGGAGGATCTATGGAAAAGTATATTCTTGAAATGAAAGGAATCACCAAAACCTTTCCAGGGGTAGTTGCCCTGGATGATGTATCTCTGAAAGTAAAGAGTGGTACAGTACATGCGTTGGTAGGAGAAAACGGCGCCGGCAAGTCAACTCTGATGAAAATTCTTACTGGCGTATATGAAGCAACATCGGGGGAAATCTACCTTGATGGCAGGAAATTGGATTTGTATGGAGTTAAGGATGCCCAGGAAAAAGGAATCAGTATTATCTTCCAGGAATTCAACCTCATTAATACCTTGACAGTTGCTGAAAATATATTCCTCGGCAGATACAACGATTCCCAGTATATTAACTGGAAACAAATCAGAACCAAAGCACATGAACTGCTGGAACGTCTCGGATTCAATTTTGATGTCGACAGGATAGTCGGAACATTGTCAACAGCTGAAAAGCAACTCGTAGAAATTGCCAAAGCACTGTCTTATAATGCAAAAATAATCGTTATGGATGAACCCACCTCATCACTGACAAAAAAAGAAATTGAGATGCTATTTCCCATAATTGAAAATCTCAGAAGCAATAATATCGCAGTAATTTACATTTCTCATAAGCTGGAGGAAGTGTTCCAAATCTGCGACGTTGTTTCAATTTTGCGTGACGGTAAAATTGTTGGAGAAAGCGACATCAATAATATAACACGTAATGAAATTATCGAAAAAATGGTGGGCAGATCATTGGATATAGAATATCCGAAACGCAACTCTGTACTGGGTGAAACAGTATTGGAAGTAAAAAATCTTAGTCGTAATACAAAAATAAAAGATATAAGCTTTGCACTACGCAGGGGTGAAGTCCTTGGAATAGCGGGGCTTGTAGGAGCAGGACGTACGGAGCTTGCAGAAACAATTTTCGGCGTACATCCTGCTGATGGCGGAGAGATTTTTATCAAGGGAGAAAAGACTGCTATTCGCTCAACAAGGGAAGCGAAGGAACATTCCATTGGCTTTGTAACAGAGGACCGCAGAGGAACCGGAATTGTCATAGACATGAACATACCCAAAAATATAACCATTACAAAGCTTAATGCAGTTAAAAACCGATGGCTCCTGGACAAGCGAAAAGAGGAAGCAGTAGCCTCGGAATATGTTGATAAACTCGACATTAGGACACCGTCAGTTAATCAGATACTAAATAACCTGTCCGGAGGAAACCAGCAGAAGGTTGTCCTATCCAAATGGCTGTTCTCTGATGCAGATATTTTGATACTGGACGAGCCCACTCGCGGTATTGATGTAGGTGCTAAATATGAGATCTACTGTTTGATAAATACACTTGTAGAACAAGGTAAAGCGATCATCATGATATCTTCGGAATTGCCGGAGGTGCTGGGCATGAGCGACAGGATCCTTGTAATGCATAACGGCACCATAAAAGGTGAGCTCACAGGCGAAGACATGACTGCCGAGAATGTTATGCAAATTGCAGTTGATTGATATGGAGGCTTCATGATGAAAAGTATGAGTATAAGAAAGATAAAAAACCTCATTCGAAGCAATTTCATTCTAATAGTAATCTTCTTAATCATTATTATTACAGGTATTATTGAATCCAATTACCTCTCTTTTAATAACCTGCTTAATGTATTGCGCCAGGTATCAGTTATAGGAATAGTGGCTTGCGGCATGACGTATTGCCTAATCGGCGGCGCTTATGATTTATCAGTAGGCTCTATTGTATCACTTACCGGTGTAATTACCATCCTGACAATAAATGCCGGTGTCAGTGAGTTCATTGCCATACTTTACGGACTGCTGGCGGGCTTGGGAATTGGAATAACTAACGGGATTCTGATTTCATCTATCAATGGGCGAAGCGGTGAAGCATTTATCATTACATACGGAATGCAAGTTGTAGCAGCATCGATTGCTTTGTTCCCGTCCAACGGCCTGTTTATCGCAGGCCGTGTTCCCGAAGGTTTTTTCAAATTCTTAGGGCAAGGTGTTATGCCTATTGTGATATTTTTGAGCATTGCAATTATACTTCAGTTCATTCTGTCTAATACCCAGTATGGAAGACAAATGTGCTTTATTGGGAGCAACATGGACGTAGCCAGATTAAGCGGTGTACGGGTAAAGCTCAATCGGGTTACTTATTTTGCAATTTCAGGATTGCTCTCAGCCATAGCAGGTATCGTTCTTTGTTCGCGTGTTACATCATCTAATCCCACTGCAGGAACCGGATTCGAAATGGATGCAATCGCAGCAGTGGTAGTTGGTGGAACCAGTATGAGCGGAGGAAGCGGTAATGTAATTCGTACGGTGGTAGGTGCTGTCGCAATCGGTATTATGAGCAATGCACTCAATATTCTTGGTATTACAGCCTATCATCAGCAGATTTTGAAAGGATTATTGATTATTGCAGCGGTAGCTATGGATATTCTGAACAAGACGATTAAGAATAGGGAGATGGAACATGAAAAAGCTTACACTGGATAAGGGTGATTTCCGAATCTTTTGGATAAAAAATGCAGTTCCAATTCTGCTTATAATCTTTGCAATCAGCATGGTCTTCGTAAACAGAACTTTTTCTTCATGGGATAACATTTCGAATATTATCAATGAGTTTGCAATTTACGGCATTACAGCATGTGCAATGACTACAGCCATAATCTGCGGCGAATTTGACCTCTCGTGTGCTTCTGTCTTTGGCTGGTCCACTGTTTTGTTTTGTCTGACTTGTACTGCGTTTGGAGTTCTTCCTGCTTTTTTGATTACTATGCTTAGCGGTGTTGTATTAGGAGCATTTAACGGGTTTCTTGTTGCCAAGGTCAGGATGCCTGCATTTATAGCAACTTTGGGAACAATGACTGCAATAAAGGGACTTGCATACGTTGTTACAGATGCTCAGCCTATAAAAACTGAGAATGAAACCCTTTATGCCATAAGCAAATTTAATATTGGCGGTATAACGATAGTACCCTTGGTTTTCATTGTGGTGGTTGTTATTTTTATCTGGTTTTTGAAATTTACCAAATTTGGCCGTGGAATCTATGCTACAGGCGGAAACTATGAGGTAGCACGTCTGTCGGGAATTAACGTTAAGTTTTACAAATTCATTGTATTCGTACTTCTGGGCGCTTGTGCAGCTCTTTCGGGAATCATGTACGGATCCCGCATCATGGCGGGATGGGCACCTTATGGCTCTGATTTGGCCCTTTATTGTGTGACTGTTACAGTCATAGGCGGAACAAGCCTTATGGGCGGAAACGGCGGTGTTCATAGGACTATCATAGGCATATTGTTTATGGGCGTAATTTTCAATGCGCTTACGCTCTTAAGTGTAGGTGGTTCTATGCAGAAGTTTGTCAGAGGTATAGTACTTATAAGCGTTATAATGTTTGACGCTATTACCAGTAAACGTCACAAGGCATAGCCGGGCGGATTAGGGTGTTCTTACAATAGGCGCAAATTGGCAAAGCCAGTTGTGTATAAATTTCAGATAAGGAGATGAGAAAATGAGAACGAAGAAAACCTTAGTACTCCTACTGGTGTTGATTTTGACAGTATCATTGATTTCCGGGTGTGCAAATCAACAAAAAGGCGATGCTCCATCTGCAGGTTCTGCTTCATCTGAAGATACCCCAGGAGGAGCCAAGAGAATCTTTATGTCCAGTGCATATTACACTGCTCCTTACGGGGCTCCGCTTCAGGAAGCTGTGCAGGATAAGGCAAAGGAATTGGGTTATGAAATTACGATCGTCGATGGAGAAGCCAATGCGGACAAACAGCTGTCACAATTCAAGACAGCGGTGGCAGACGGCTATGATGCATTAATCTACTGGCCGGGCGACCAGGCTTCCACACCCCCTATTGTTGAATATTTGAATTCAACCGGTCTTCCTTGGGTGGCGCTGAATACGGTCGTCGATGATTCAGTAATCGATAAGGTGCCCTGCATGATAGCATCTGATGAAGTTGAAATCGGACGTAATGTAGGCCGACTGATGATCGAGTATTTTGAGAAAAACCCGTCTGACACAAAGAATGTTGCTTATATCGAGGGGAGCCCGGGCTCAAGTTATACAGAAAACCTGACAAAAGGCATGAATGAAGTTATTAAAGGCAGTGGAATCAATATACTTAACGAACCTCAATATGCTGAGTATGATCCCTCCAAAGCAATGACTATAATGGAAGACCTGCTGACCAAGTTCGGTGACCAAATCGATCTTGTGGTTGCACAGGACGGAGGTATGTTCCAGGGAGCGTTCTCTGCAATCGAAGCTGCAGAATATGTGGGTAAATTCGGCATTATATGCCAGGGACAGGATCTTATAGTCAAAGAAAAGCTCTTAAGCGGAGATCTTTATGCATCTGTAGCTCAGGATCCCTATACCGAAGGAAGCCTGTCGGTTGAAATGCTTGATAAGATGATAAAAGGAGAGGAAGTTGAGCATTGGGTAGTGAATCCCACCGGCCCAATATATGCTGACGATGTAGATAATTATAGTTGGTTCTAAATTGTTTCCGGCATTAAGTGTTTACTGCAGGCAACTGATCAGCTGCCTGCAGTAACACCGGCTTAAGCAGATCATACAGATTTTTGACATCAATAATTAATAATATATTTATAGAAAAGGAGGGTTTCCATGTCTTCATATTATAACTTACAGGAAACTGAAAAAAGGATTAGGGCAGTAAAGGATATCCTGGAAAAGCGAGGCCTTGATGCTGCATTGGTTTATTATGATGAACTTAATGTAGCAAACGGATGGTATCTCACCGGCTGGTGTCCACAATTTGAGAAAGGCGCAGTGCTGGTTCCCACCAAGGGCGAGCCTATACTTCTGGGAGGCCCCGAGAGTGAGCCTTTTGCCAAGATGTCCTCAGCAATTACTGAAACTCGGAATTTTCCGGTTTTTATGGTACCCGATGAAGAGTATCCCAATGCCACTATAATAGATTTCAAACAGCTTTATGAAGAGCTCAGGGATAAAGGTACACATCTTCGCAAAGTAGGCTTTGTTGGAACTGCAACCATTCCGTACCAGGTTTATACGGAATTTGAGAAAGGTTTTGAAGGAATTGAGATTGTAGACATAACCAATGACTTCGAGACATTGCGTGCCTATAAGTCACCTTGGGAGCTGGAACAAATAATTAAGGCCACGGAAATTTGTGACCTTGCCTATGATAAAATGGTTGAAGCAATACGACCGGGAGTACATGAGTATGAGGTTGCAGCTGCCGGTGAGTATATCTGTCGGTTAAACGGTGCAAACAGTTTTGCCTATTCATGTATTGTTGGTTCCGGGGAACGGGCAAAAGCAGTTGTTCCTACCGCTACCAATAAAATTATGGAAGACGGGGAATTGGTCATGATAGGTATTGCTCCACGGTACAACGGGTATGCAGGTACCTTTGGAGATATTCTGCCGGTTGGCGGTAAATACACGCAAAAACAAAAGGATCTTATAAATCATTTGCGTGAGACCCTGCGCCTGACGAAAGCAATGCTTAAACCTGGTATGACCGGACGTGAGATCGATGTACCGGGCAGAAAATACTATGAAAAGCATGGTTTGGATCGTTATATCGTATGTCCTTTCGCCCATTCAATAGGCCTTATGGAAGCAGAAGCACCATTCTTTGGCCCCAACGGAGACTTCGAACTTGCTCCGGGAATGGCGGTAATGGTAGATATCAGCTTTTTCAACCATCCTGAACTGCATGGTGCGCGAATAGAAACGGGTTATATAATTACAGAAACCGGATGCAAACCTATGTCACCCAAAATGGACGAACACTTTATGAAAGACCTCTAAAAAATCGTCAAGTATATGGCAAGAATGAATATCTGAAAGGGGGCATTGTAATGGAACTAGGTAAGAAAACATGGGTATTTGCAGATGGCGACCTTCCCCCCCAGGGCAATGAGGAACCTTTAGGACATGAAGCATTAATGGTAGTAAACAATGGTGATGTTGAAGCTGAAATAGAGCTCGAGCTGCTGTTTGAGGATAAGGATCCGGTTAAGGGTATACATTTGAGCGTTCCACCCAAGCGGGTTAAATGCTTTAGAATGGACTTTCCAGTTGGCAAGGAAAAATTCAAAATACCGTCGGGTCAGTATGCAGTCATACTCAACAGCACAGTTCCGGTTGTTTGCCTGTATGGAAGGTTGGATCGCCGTCCCAATATGGCCTATTATCCAATAGCAGGTTTTTCTGTATGATAGTGGTATTATACAATTCAGCGACTATGTGTGAGCAATAACATTTACAAGGTGGGATAGGGGGGTGTTCCGCGGGCAATCACCTCCCGACACCACTTATCCCGCTTACAGGAGGTGAGATATGAATAAATCTAAATTAAGAAAGTCAGAATAACATTTTGCTGAAGTATTCAGTTATTGTATCATTTCCTCATTGTTTTGACATTTGGTATTAATGCCATCCCTAATTTCTAATTATTCCGGAATATTAAAGAATCGGTGTTTATTTATGCACTTCCTGTAAAACTGTGGAAATCGCTTCCAAACAGCGGAAGCAGGCTAAATGTCAGCAATAAGATCAAAGCAATTAACATGGTACCTTCTCGCGCTCTGTACCGTACTTTGAAGCACGTATAACCCAATACTTTACTGAAAAATTAAGATTTTTACCAAAGTAAAGAGCTTAACTTAGAACAGAGTTGACGGTATCCAGGAGTTTT
>DUOI01000122.1 GCA_012838915.1 Clostridiales bacterium | reverse complement strand
GAGGCCAACTGCAAGCAGCCTGACTGCATATATCTTCCAGTTCCTGGTGCGAATAAAGCCTACAGCAATACCCCATGCAAACAGAGGGAAGGAAATTCGTCCTATAATTCGAAGCCAGATTGCTTCGGGAAAGAAGACCGCTCCGATATGATCAATCAACATGGCGGCCATAGCAATCAACTTTACCATTGACGACTGCAGCCTCCCTCCCAGCTGTTCATTGGCAATCTATCCTATTTATTTTACAGTATATCACAATTTTCGTCTACTGAAATATGAAATCATCAGGTGTATATATCGGAAAACTCGATATGCAGCCGGTCCACACGGGACAGAGGGTCATATGAGTTGTCAGCCTGTCTTAATTCGGTATCCGGCAAAACCTCGCAGGGCAGTTGGATAATAAACTCACTGCCTTTTCCTTCTTCGCTGTTCAGTGTAATCGAACCATTATGCATCTCCACCAGGGCCTTAACCAGGGATAAGCCAATGCCGCTTCCTTCCGCTTTCCGGGTCAGGGAACCATCTGCCTGCTGGAATCGGTTGAAGATGATCTCTTGCTTGTCAGGCGGAATTCCTATCCCGGTATCCTTTACCGATATGAAAAGCTTATCACCCTCCTCACTCATGATAGAGACCTGTATCTCCCCGCCCCATTCGGTAAACTTAATTGCATTGGAGAGAAGGTTAAGCATAATTCGTTCCATATGTTCCGGATCGCAGGAAATGATCTTGCTTCTGATGTTGGAATCAAACCGGACTAAAATCCCTTTGTTTTTGGCGAACTCAACAACCGACATGATAATTTGTTCGATTAAGTCGACAATATCCACATTTCTTCTATGCATTTCAAGATAATTGGAATCAATTTTGGTAATGTCTATCAGGTTGTTTACCAATCGCAGCAACCTATAGCAATTTTGCTGCATTATTTTAAGAAAATGATCATTCTCACTGTTGGTATTGTTGAGCTTCTTATTTTTGAGCTTTATCAGCTGTATTATGGACATGATTACATTCAGGGGTGTTCGTAATTCATGGGATATATTGGAGAAAAATTCGGTTTTCATCCGATCATACTCCAGCGTATCGTTCAGCAGAGCCTTTTGATCCTCGATGGCAGCCTCCAGTCTGTTAATTTTTTGAAATGGCGATATATCCCGCACCACTGACAATACTACATCTTTTTCGTTTAAGGAATATCTTATAGAAGTAAGCTCTATGGGTTTAACTTCCCCATTGGCACAATTGATGGCAGCCATGCTGTAATTGGCGTTATCCTGATCGCTCAATGTTTTTTCTATGAATTCGCTTAAATTGTTATTTATTTTTTCAGGCAACAGGTCGCTGATTTTCATTCCAAGAAGCTCGTGGGTATCCTTTACCCCTGCAAATGAAACGGCTGACTGATTGCAATAGTAGATTTTTTCAGCATCATGAATCAAAATGGGAACAGGCAGCAGCTGTATCAGTCTGAAATAGTTCTCCATGCTCTTATAAATCTGTTTTTCATTTACCAGGAGTTTCATGTTGTGAATCACGTCAAACCCGCCGTTCAGCTTTGAAATAACATAATTATGATTGCCGATTACCTTTGCCAGGTTAATAACATCCATATTGTCAGCATTGAACAGGCATGCAATAATCACAGGCAGATTTGCAAGGCCTGAACTGAGGATATGATCGTATTCCATAATATCAGCAAAGGATTCCTGATCAACCCAGGCAGTATCCCTCACAAGGCGCAGGCCGTCCAGCCCCTTGTGCAGAGCATGATGAGCCATCTGATTCCAGTTATTCATCACATACAAACAACTGAAGGAACCTCCCTCAGTATAAAATTCAGTATATGGAATCAACAAAAGCTGGCCCCTTTCCAGCCTTTCACAAAAAAAGGGAATTGCTTCAGCCATTGCTTCCTTTATATATAGGTAATCCGCATCACTGGAATATACCCATACACATAACTCATTATTTCTAAGCCCTGCATCAATAAACGGAATCATCAGTTCCAGGTATTCAGCTCTGGAATGGTAAACCTGAGCAAAATGAGCTCCCCAGGTGATGACTCCAAGCAGATCGATACCCGATTCCCTGATTTTCCTCATACTTGCTTCCCCCTTATCAGCTGTTTTTACTTCGTAATATGATATCTTTGAGTGGGTGACCGGTGTCTGACAATCAAATGAGTGTTACTAAAATGATAAAGATAATTTCCAGTTTTGTCAATTAACTGAATATTTTCCAGGGGGGTGCAAATAAAAAAGCCGGGATAGGATTCAGCCCGGCCAATGCATTTTCAGTCACTCTATTATATAGGTATTTTACCTGCTATAAAAATTCTCTTTAATATTCTTGCCAGCCTTCCATTTTTGCAAGTATCTTACAGGCTGTCCCCAAAGTCTTCTCTGAACTTCTTCACAAGCCGGTCCTGCCAGTCGTTAGTGGGTGCCAGCCTGCCGAAGAAGAAGCGCAATACCCTTGGTTCCTCTATGAATTTCAGGCCTCCGATAAGCTTTCGATTCTCATACAGCCATGTTATCCGATCCACTGCATACATGACCTGAGACAGGGTAAATACTCTGCGGGGCAGAGCCAGCCTTACCAGTTCCATATTTGAAAGAGGTTCCACTCCGTTTTCATCCCTTTGCTCGGACATGGTGCCTCTCTCCATCCCCCTTACGCCGCTGGCAATATAGATTGCTGCTGCCAGGGCACCTGCCGGATACTGGGTTTGGGGAATATGATCAACAAACCCCATAGCATCAATATGGCATCCCAATCCCCCGGGAGGAGTAACGACGGGAATGCCGCGTTTCTGCAATTCTTCTGCCATACATGCTATAAATTCGGGCCCCTGATTAATCATCTCCTCATCCATGGTCTCTTTCAGGCCTACCGCCATGGCTTCCATCTCACGGACAGACATGCCGCCATAGGTTAAAAAGCCTTCATATAAGGGAACGAGCTCCCGCATCTTATCCGCCAGTTCAGATTTATCGGTGCAGATTGCGCCGCCACGGGCACAACCCAGTTTCCGCGCGGAGAAATATATGATATCGCATAAATCAGCCATGGCACGGGTAATCTCACGGATGCTCATATTACGACAGTCCTTCTCCCGCTGCTTGATAAAGTACAGGTTATCAGCCAGCAGGCTGGCATCCAGAATCAGCATGATTCCATATTCATCGCATACCTTGCGAACCTGGCGCATGTTTTCCAAAGAGAATGGCTGTCCGCCAATCAGATTGGTTCCTGCTTCCATGCGTACAAAGGGAATGTCATCTGCGCCTTCCTTTTTGATCAGCTCAACCAGCTTGCGGATATCTATATTCCCCTTGAAGGGATGATTGCTGGTGATGTTCAGCGCCTCATCGATGTATACCTCCTCCACACGGCCGCCGTTCAGAGTGATATGCGACTTGGTAGTGGTAAAATGGTAATTCATGGGAATAACCGAATCCTGCTTAACAAATACCTTTGAGATAATATGCTCGCAGGCACGGCCCTGATGGGCAGGGAGAAAAAATTCCGTTCCGAATATTTCCCTGATTTTTGCCTCCAGCCTGAAAAAGGTTTCGGACCCTGCATAGCTGTCATCAGCCTCCATCATGGCTGCCAATTGGCGGTCGCTCATTGCATTTACACCGCTGTCGGTCAGCATGTCCAAAAAAACATCCCGGTTATGCAGCAGAAATGTGTTGTTTCCTGCTTCCGACATGGCTTTCATGCGTTGTTCCACAGGTATTAAGTTCAGCTTTTGTACAATTCGCACCTTGTGCATTTCCAGGGGTAGATTATCCCCTTGAAAAAACTTGATTTGAGACATGTTTCAAATCCCCCATTCCTATTAGTTTTCTACTTGAGCGGGTCTGCCAGCAGGATATGGGAAATAATAAAGCACTCCAAATGGAGTGCGGTATAAATTGCATGATAACTCTACCACCCTGCCATCCTACAATATAAAATACAAAAACCCTACCCAATCTACAAATTCTACATTTTTCATTGTAACTCAAACCAGGGGAAAAGTAAAGGGGAAAAGGAACTATGCCTGGCCCCCTGCTTTCCGGACTTCTTTTAGTGTAATGGATTCCCGATGCTCGATGGGCTTCCATTCCACTTTTTTAAATAAGGTCACAATTGTGATTGGAATATAGGTCAGCATAAAGAGTGGGAAAGTGAAGGTATATCCTATCTTTTTAAAAGCAGAACAATAAATATGCTTCCACTCGGTAATAGTTGTTATGACACCGATTATAAAAAACATCAGATATGCATTGAACAAAGACTGTCCCAGGGACCGGATGAGTACAATCAAGTTTTCATCAAAGAACAGGGCATATGCTGCCCCAACCAGGTTAATGATACCACTTAAAGCAGTCAGGAAAATAGCCGGAAAGAAAGTAATTATCATATCATAACCGGAGAAGCTCCTGTTTCGGAATATGGATCTTATCAATGCCATGCCGTATTTTTGGCAAACCTGAATGTTTCCCTTTGCCCAGCGCATTCGCTGAATCCAGGATTGACTGAATCGCGTGGGCTGCTCATCATACAACATGGCAGATTCACAATAAGCAATTTTTTCACCGTTTATTATATTGTGTATGCTGAATTCTATATCTTCCGTCAGCAGGTAATATTTCCATCCCCCTGATTTCTCTAATATATCCCGGTGGAATAAAAAACCGGTACCTGATACAGCACAGCTTGTCCCAAGCAGTGCTCTAGGACGATTCAGATATTGGGATTCCCGTAGAAACCATAATGCATACCCTGCTGAAATCCAATTGCTGCCATAGTTCTTGGAATTCCTGCAGCTGGTAATAATGCGATGTCCTTGAGAAAAGGATTTGTTCATTTCGGCTATATAGTTTTCATCCAGCAGGTTATCTGCATCAAATACGAAATAACCGTCAAATGGTTTGTCAGGGCAGGCTTTCTCAATTTGCTTCAGTAATAAGTCCAGGGCATAGCCTTTGCCGACTTTTTTTCTGTTAAAGCGTTCCCAGACAACAGCCCCGGCTTCCCTTGCTGCAGCAGCAGTATTATCCGTGCAATTATCCGCTACAACGAATATTTTTATCAGTCGGGAAGGATAGTTTTGATTATGGATGCTTTCTATTAGTTGGGATATTACAGCTTCCTCATTTCGTGCTGCGATGAGTATGGCAAACCTATGCATTTTCGTATATTTTTCCGGCTTGCTTTTCCTGAAGAACGGAACCACTAAGTACAATAGCTGGTAGGAGTAAGAGACAAAGAATATTACCGCTATTACGTAATTGATGAATGAAACAGTCTTCATTTGCATGCCCTCTTCCACTTCATTTGCTTTGGGTACAGGTAACAGTATTACTATATTACAAAACAGTATTAAACTTCAAGACTGCCTTAAACAGGTTACCGTCTATAACTAAATCAAAATCGCCTCCCTGCAGTTCCACCAGGCTTTTTGCAACGGAAAGACCCGGCCCGCTGCCTTTGGTGGTTCTTCTTTTACACTTTCAACAGATGATTCGCAAAAACTATTTTCCATCAGATTGACCATTCCTATAATATCACAAAAAAGCAGGCCGTTTGAAGAGGGATTCCCTTCGTCTTCAACCCAGCCTGCACGTTTTAACCTGCACGCTTTCAACTATATATACTTTTTTAATATTATTGGTTTATTGAATCCCTTTGTCGCTTGAAAATCATATATACATTCCCTTTATCCGCCATTGTTCTTGTGCATCATATCAATGAATACATCAACAATATTCGGATCGAACTTTTTGCCGGCCTGTTTTCCAATCTCATTAACGGCTTCTTTACTGCTCATGCTTTTGTCTCCCAGCTCACGGGTCATTATCTGATAGCTTTCCGCTATGGCGATAATTCTGGCTAATTTGGGTATTTCTTCCCCCTTAAGACCTCTGGGATATCCGGAACCGTCCCAGTTTTCATGATGGGCAAGGATCAGTTCCGCCAAGTCCAAAGTATCGTTAAAAGAATTAAGAATTCTATAGCCGGTAATTGAATGCTGCATGAATTCCTTTCGTTCCTCATCTGAAAAATTCTCATACTTGTTAAGCACTTTCTCGCTTAGCGTAATCTTCCCAATGTCATGCAAGAATCCAGCCTGCTTTACCTTTTTTATTTCAACTTCAGGCAGGTTCATGGCCAAGGCAATATTCTCGCATATCTGAGCAACATTTTTGGAATGCT
>DUOI01000121.1 GCA_012838915.1 Clostridiales bacterium | reverse complement strand
CCGTCCAGGGCAGTGAAATTGCCAAACCTTTTTATCAGGCTGCTGATTCTTACAATAGACATATGATCCCTCCAAATTACATTGTCTGGGCTTAGTAAGCATACTATAATATATATTACAGTATATATTACAAAATATTCAAGCCGTTGAAAGTCTTGCTTAAGTTTGATATAGACTTTACTTTGATATAGGCTTTACAATGAATTCATTTTGACAGAGTAACTGCAATACCAAAAATTGTCCTTGATTTGTAGGAAAGAATGGGCTATAATAAAGTTCGCTGGTAAAAACGGCAGCAATTAAATATGGGGGAGTAGCTCAGTTGGCTAGAGTGCCTGACTGGCAGTCAGGAGGTCGAGGGTTCAAGTCCCTTCTTCTCCACCACAATTTATTCGGAAACCCGCTGTTTAAGCGGGTTTCGGTATATTTATAGTAAAAATTCCGGCACTAAAGAACTTGCTTTATGCCAGAATAGAATTTTAAATGCTAAACAGACTTTCTCATAACTTCAGAGGATGGAAGAATAAAGACAAGTGGAAGGAACGAATAAATGGAACGTTCGGCTGGCAATATCAGATTGTACAGGTATCGTAATAATCGTAATAAAGTAAGGATCGCTTTTGGACAGCCTGTATGGTAAGATTTTCTTAGTATGTCTGTCAGCCGGATAATGCTGGAATATGACAGTTAACCAGCCCGGCAGCAGTGAAGCGGGAATACCCTGTTGAGAGGATAAGAAGGGGGAAGCCATGCAGAATTATGAATATTTTATTGATCCGGCTTTCAGAGAAGCTATGGAAGAGCTGTGTGCCGGACAGGATGGGTGTTATATCGACCCTGCAGATGTTGCTGAATTAAGTATTCAGAATGCCGGTTCCTTGGCAGATCTTGTTTATTTTGAAAATCTTCAATCTCTGTCCGTTACACTGAGCAATCTTGATAATCTTGAAGAAATAAAGGCGCTTAAACATTTAACTGAACTTATACTTTTTGACAATAAAATAAACAGCCTGTCAGCTGTATGGGAGATGGAGCAATTAACCGGCCTTTATATGGATCAATGCATTGACGTTGCCTCTGTTTCAAGGCTTAAAAATCTGACAGAATTGGAGATACTATTCGGGGATTTTTCGGATTCGGCTCCCCTTAAGAAGCTGGCAAAGATAAAAAAGCTGATGCTGCAGGCATGTAATTTAAATGATCTTGGTTTTGCATCCGGCATGCCTGGTCTTCGCTCTGTCGATATAGCTAAGAACAGGGTCAAAGACATAAAACCTTTGGAAGGGTTAAGCAATCTGCAAACGGTAGAAATATGGGAAAATGAAATATCCGATCTTTCTCCCCTTAAGGATCTGGAAGGAATAAGAGTGTTGGACATATCCAATAATCCGATATGCTGGGATTACTGTGAATTAAATGATTTGAAATGCCTTCCTTTTCTTAAAAAAATAGGCCTGTACAATCTTCCTGTGGAACCTGATTGGATTCGAAAGGCTCGAAATTTAAAAGAAATCCATCTTGGGGGAAGGGAATGGGAAGATATTTCATTTCTGGTTAACCATCCAAACATTGAATTAATCAGCCTGGTTGAGAGCTCAGTTCGGGATATTTCATGCCTGATAAAGCTGCCCGGATTAAAATCAGTATGGCTGATCGGAAACGAAAAAATAGAGGATTACTCTCCCATTTATCAGCTTCGCGCCAAAGGCATTGATGTACATATGGATGATTGCTAAATCCACCAGGAATAACTTATTACAATAAATCAAACCATCGACAGGGTAACATGCATTCTTCTTCCATGTAATTTGGTACGCTTTGCCGATTTCAGCCCTCATAAGGCTCCCAGGCATTGGATGAATCCGGAGGATCCCCGCTGGTCCACCACTTAGCCTGATATCGTACCCCGTTATAGATTACAATGTCGCCTTTCTCATATACATTGAAAGGACGCCATTCATCGGTAATTTCCTGCCAAGGCGAATTCATGGTACCGGGTACTATATCCTTACTTACATAATGCCTCGCATAATATACAGCTCCATTATAGATAACATAGCTTCCTGCCGGATAGGATTTGGTGGCATCCCACAAGGGGTAATTCGGAAGCGGTGTCGGTGTGGGCTGTGCAGGAGGTGTAGGAGTAGGGCTTGGCTCGGGGGGAGGCGTTGGCGGAGGGCTTGTCTGGGGAGGAGGCGTAGCTGTTGGAGCAGGGCTGGGTGCAACTGTAGGCAGGATAATTTCTGCACTTGTTTCTGTCAGATACTTAATTCCCTTCTCCTGCTCAGGTCCTTCAATCTTTTTGTTTAATAAACTGAAATTCATTAATAATGTCTCTGAATTAACCAGGTATGTCTGGCCGCTGTTTTCTGAAGCCAGTGTTATTCCCAGGAGGTCGTCTTTAATCCTGGTGAATTCTGAGTTATCAGGCGCCAGCTTATCGGTTATTTTAAGTATAGTATGAGAATCCTTCGATTCATCATATTTTGCATGGTACAAAGCCGTTCCGTCAATAAAAAAATAGTTGAAGGGCTGGCTGCCTGCAATTTCTGCCTTACTGTCATCACCTGACAGCAGGGTAACCTGAGTTGCAGTCCGTATATGATTTACTACGGAATCCATGGCGATTCTCATATCCGACTGAATTTCGTACTGCTTGTCACCTTTTATAAAGGTCTTGCTGCTGAAAACAAACAGGTTGAAGATTATGGCCATAACAATTCCCATTATACCCATTGCAATAACGAGTTCAACCAGTGTTATGCCGGATATGTTTTTTTTCTTCTTTCCATACATGGTATACACCTCTTAAATCAACACTATGATTCAGGTATCATTTCATTACTCCGAATGAAATACATCTACCGAAATTGTTTTACCATGTTTGTCATAGGGTATACGAACATTTATATTTTCGCCTTCTATAGGGATAGTAATATCGCCGAAGTAAATTTCCAATGTGTCGGACGCTGCTGACACAAGGGCTTCATCATTATCAGCATCATCGTTGTCAATTACCTGCCGGCTGGAGTATACAGCCTCTGTTCTGTTGCCGGAACGATGAAGGTGTGTGTAGGAAAAGGAAAACATGGGCAGCAGAAACACAGCAATTATCCCAATAAGGAATATTGCTATAATTATCTCAATCAATGAAAAACCCTTATCATGCTTTTTATTACTGATCATGCCAACCTCCCAAACTACTGCCATAACACAATTTGATAATTGGGATCCAGGCTTGGGTCGATCAATCCGGGATCAAAGCCTGGTTCGCTGAATGTTATGATGCTTCCACCGCTCATGGTAAAGGTATTTGATACAATTGCACCCTTTATATGTCCGCCTTCAGATACAATTACATTTGCCCTTGGAGCGTATATCATTTTAACGTCAGCATCGGAACCGCCTTTAATACTGAGATAATTACCGCCTATCACAAGGTTTCCAAGGATTTTGCCGCCATTGTCAATGGTAAGGGGTGCCTTGTCAAATTGAATAAATGCCGCAATATCAAGATCATCGCCAAGGTGAACGGACTCAGAGCCTGCATAGTACAATTCAGCCCATTCCGGATTGTTCTTTACACCGGATGCATTAACATTGATTTTTGAACTGCTCTGCAAAAGCAGCCGATTTGAAACATAGATTTTAAGCTTGCCGTCCCCTGTACGATTGACAATCATGGTTCCGGGATTCATTTTAAGGGTGTCAGTCAATATATTTACATCGCCGTTTCCAATATTAATTGTCATTTTTGTATTGTTGCTAATGGTAAAGCTGTCATCCACAACAATGTTAAGGGTGCCGTTGCCGGTATTGTTTATAACCACGGAGCCGCTGTTGCTGATTGTAAAATTACTGGCCTGTATGGTTCTGTGCCCGCTTGAACCGTTGATAATGAGGGGGCCTGCGGTTCCTGCTTCTATCCCCCCTGTAAAATATGTGTCGGTATTGATTGCATTATTGTCTGTCTTTTTTTGACTGACCACATTGGCAGGTGTTGCTATGGATGGGAAAGCCGGGAATACCGGGTCGGGGTATTCACGGTACTTGGTCAGATTGGACAAGGGATTCGGATCCTTGATAAATGTGTTAATGTCCCCATAGGCACAGCTTACTGTATCTTCTCCGGCTGCCGGGCCTAATGTCAGTTGTCCGTGGATCCTGTCCGGGCCGCCTGAAAAAGCAACTGAACCGGGGCTTTCTGAATTGGTGCCTACATTACCGTAAATCGTCCCGTTTGGGAGGGACATACTGCCCATGGAAAATACAGCCATATCCAGGGGAGGAAAATTGCTTATA
This sequence comes from Clostridiales bacterium, assembly GCA_012838915.1. GTDB lineage: Bacteria > Bacillota > Clostridia > Caldicoprobacterales > DTU083 > DTU083. The sequence goes on along the minus strand of DUOI01000121.1, from coordinate 3,324 downwards.
TTCTTTCTGAGCAATAAAGATACTGTATCTTCCACCTGATCCACATATCCGGTGGATTGTATGAGCAATTCATCTCCCGATCGCTGCAATTGTATCTGGAAATAATTTGTATCGGTTTTCCGCAGTTTTGTCGGAGCACTTTTGCCTCCGCTAGTGTTTAAGATATCGGTTATCAGCGCATCTATCTGGGAAGTGGTTAAATCATCAGGGTTGTCTACGATATAATCCGCAAATGCCTGGGCGCCTGAACGGGCAAGAAAATGCGCCTGATTCTTCTTGTTTTGGTATACACTATGATTGTTATCAGCCATGGCAATGTGAAGCAGTGTAGTCCCAAACAGAAAGGCTGCTGTAAGGATAATCAGAGCAAGAAGCAATGCGCCTCCCTTATTGTTTTTGATTAACAACATGGCTATTCCCTCCCGAGAAGTTTCCACTTATCAAAAGATGCTTTTTTCCACAACTCTGTGTTCAACGTTATCATTGGTTTTCTTTATCTATGGCGTTTTGCCCATTCCCCTTAAACGTCTGTCAGAAGGATTATATATAAAAAAGCAAAAAATGTCAATTGTTGACTGTCGAATCATTTCAAAGCAGGATCATAAACAGCCCGTTCTCCGCCGATGGATTTCGGCCTGGTTCTGGCCAGGACCAGATGAGCACCCCCGATATGATTGAAGCTGATTCGTACCGGCACAACTACCGGTCTCAGATGCATGCCTATCAGGGTATCTCCGATATCCATGCCCGCTGCCGCCTGTATCGATTCAACCACACAGGGCTTTTCAAAGCCGGCATAGGCTGCGGTGGCAAAACTTCCTCCGGCTTTTAAGTGAGGTACTGCGTTTACTATGGGATACCCGTACTTCTGGGCAGCGGCAGCCTCCAGAACCAGAGCGCGATTCAGGTGCTCGCAGCATTGTGCAGCAAGATAGATGCCCCGTGGCTTTAATACACTCTGCAGGCTTTCAAAAATCCAGCTGCCTATAGCCTCATTTGAAGCGCTGCCGATGGTCTGCTTTTGAACCTCACTGGTTGAACAGCCCACTACCAGAATATCGCCTGCCTCCAGCCTGGCTGTGTTGAGCAGTTCCAGGACAGCTTTCTCTGTAAGTTCAGTAATCTGTTCTTTTGTATATTGTTCAGACATATTATTGCCTCCTTCTCAAACAAATGTGGATTTATCTATACTATAACCTTTAATCCGGGCTTCATATCAATCAATTGCATTAACGTATGCAATTCCTGTATGCTGCTTCTTATTATAATGTACTATTATTTGAGGAAAAAAGATACATAAATTGAATCCAATTTGTTTAAAGAGAAGAAGTCAGAATTGCGATACCGTCGATATGCACGGCTCTATCCAATAATTACAATTTGTCAAACTGAATAAAGCATATTATACTAGAATATGATTCCACTGTTGTTAATTGGAGGAACGCAACGAAGCAGTATATCAGATTCAGGATGAGTAACAGATAAAGCTGAAAGGAAGAATAGGGAGTTATGAAAAGAGTTATTGGTATTTTACTGATCTTTGTATTGATGTTTGTTTTTGCCGCCTGTGGAGGCGATTCCGGAGATTCGCCCGTACGCACAATCAGCCCTGATGAAACAGGAACATCTTCGGAGCAGGAAACACCGGATTCCGATTCACCGGACGATGTTTCGACGGGAGAACAGGTTTCATCCCCGGAAGTGACCGTTGAAAGCACCTTTTTGCTGGATCAGGACGGATTAAAGATTACTGCAAAGGAATTGATTGAGGACCCGATTTGGGGTACAGGCATCGCTGTTTTAATAGAGAATGACTCTGATCAGAACCTGGGAGTACAATGTAACAGCCTGATAATAAACAACTATATGATTCCTGATGTGTTATTTTCCAGCACCGTAGCGGCCGGGAAAAAGGCAAATGATACCATTTACCTTTCTTCCCCCGCTTTGGAAGCAGCAGGCATCAATACCATATCAGACATAGTAATCAGCTTCCATGTATTTGACGGCGACAGCTATGAAACCTTGTTTGATACGGATGAAATAGAATTAAGAACGTCTGCATATGGAACGGTGGAGCAGCCTGCAATGGATGACGGCAGGGAACTGTTCAACCAGGACGGCATTCGCATTATCGGCAAATATGTGGATGAAGACAGTTTCTGGGGTGCCGGTATATTGTTGTTTATTGAAAACAATTACGGCGAAAATATCATGATACAATGCGATAATATGTCCATCAATGGATTTATGGTAACCCCTTTCTTTTCCAGTACAGTCCATGACGGAAGGATGGCACTGGATGAGATAACCATTATGTCCGGTGATCTGGAGGATAACAACATCGAAAGAATTGAAGAAATTGAACTTGTTTTCAATATCATTGACCCGGACACGTTCCAGACATTGTTCGAAACCGATCCCATATCCTTTACCATAGAGTGAACCGGCTTCACTTCCGTAAAGGCCGGGATATCCGTTATCGGTATCTGCAAACAAGCGCTTGAGGCACATTCGACAAAAGGAATACAGGAAACAAAACAGGAATTCGGTTATGCCGGATTCCTGTTTTTTAAACACTTATAACGCTTCAGTTGAGTACATTTACTGCCTGATGTGGTAAAATGAGGAGGGACATAAAAGCGGAGCACTAATGCAACACAATTGGAGGCGGTTGTATGGAGAATGCTGTGACGGAAAGTAATAAAGCAAACAATTTGCTGACAAGGGAAAGCAAAATTATTACCGGAATCTTCTTTACCGTATTGACAGTATCAGTATACTATTGGCTGGTTGCAGTAGCATACGGCAGCCCGGCAAGCCGCTTTGGGGCCTTGGTGAATGCTGCATTGTTCGCTGTTTTGGGTATCAGGTTCATCCCGCTTTGGACGGAGTCCTGGAATATTGCCGGAAGAATGGAGAATCGCCGGGCTGAACAATCGATTGATGTAACTCCAAGCAATGAAACCGTGATAAACAAAATCACTTTACTAAAGATCTTTCTCGCTTTTCTTGTGTTTGACTTTTGTATTATATTGCTTATCTACATATTACAGGTTATGTCTGATAATGCAGCACCCTTTCGTGAATCCCTGGAAATATGGGAATCCATTGACAGCAGGCATTATCTCGACATAGCGAAGGACTGGTATTTTAGAGCAGGCGACTGGAATCGGCTTGTGCAACTGGTCTTTCTGCCGGGCTACCCCCTGATGACCCGTATCGTGAACATCCTGGTTGGAAATGTCCTTTATTCCGGCATGATTGTTTCAGGTTTATGCTTTGCAGGAGCCGGTACGATTGCTTATCTCCTTGTAAGGCTGG
>DUOI01000120.1 GCA_012838915.1 Clostridiales bacterium | reverse complement strand
ATTTTAATGCTGACCTGTACAATTTGCAAATTGTTTTCAAATTATTACGGCTTGCTTTATTAAAAATGGACTCCTGTAGCCTGACGATCTATGAGGAGATTGGCACTTTTTAATCTGACAACCTACACAAAATCTTCAAAAGAGTGGGGAAGTCCAATGTACCTTGAGAGAACAGCAGATAATATGTATGCTGTTCTAAGCACGAAATTCTACAAAAGCGAAAAAATAATAGCTGAGGTTTATCCAGATGGAATTGCAGGAGTAAGTGCCGAATTTTTAAAAAAAGTACCTTGCATAACAGAAGAAGAGTATTTGGCTTTAACGGAAGAAATCATTCCGTACTGGAAAAAAAACAGTATAATGACATTATGGGAAAACAAGCTGAAGGAAGAAGGATTGTATAAACCTTCAGACTCTCTTATATTATTTCAGGGCACTGCACAGGGACATATAACAATTGGAGCGAAAAAGGTCCTTGACATGGGATTTAAGGGAATAGCCTTGCAGGCAAAGCAACAACTTGCTAAGCTGGATGCCGGCGCGGAGGATTATGAAGCAAAAAAAGCTTTCTATGAATCTGTACAGATTTCAGCAAATGCTGTATGCATTTTTGCTAACCGGTATGCCGAGCTTGCGGAAGAAATGGCAAAAAAAGCTGTTGGGGAACGAAAAAAAGAGCTTTTGGAAATAGCTGAGCGCTGCCGTCGTGTTCCCGCAGAGCCGGCAAGAAACTTTTTGGAAGCAATACAATCAATATGGATGACAATGGTTGTATCTTTGATAAGCTATGGTGATAATGCAATATTGGCAAGCGGTAGAATTGATCAATATCTATATCCTTATTACAAAAAAGATATTGAATCGGGATTAATTACACGTGAACAAGCTTTGGAAGCAATTGAAGAATATTATATGTTGCTCGCCACCAATATCTATTTTGGCCCTAATAATGTTACAATAGGGGGAATAGACAAAGAAGGCAACTGTGCTGTCAATGATGTATCATACATGTTTTTAGAATCTCACAAAAATCTTGGCGGCCTCCGCAATGGTTTGGCAGTAAGGATTTCAAAAAATACACCACGTGAATTTATTAAAAGGACATGCGAAACACACAGGAAAACAGCAGGAGTCGCATTTTATAATGATGATGTGGTGATCAGGGATCTTATGGAAGACGGATACAGTTTAGCAGATGCAAGAGATTATTCAATAGTAGGGTGTGTGGAGCCTACCGGTAGTGGTAACAATAACGGTTATACCGGAGGCAATGGCCTTCTAATGGTAAGTATACTTGAAATGGCTCTAAACGAAGGTCGCAAATCCGATATCGACTGGGGGGCTTTTTCCAAAATGAATAATATAAGTAAAAGCACCAGTGTATCAGGGCGACCTATGGAAATACCTGAAGAACAAATAAAAGCGACAAATAATAGTAAGCAAACCGGCAGTTGGTTGCCGTTAGGCGTGAAAACCCCTCCCGCCAGCGAGTTTAAGTCTATTGAGGATGTAAAGAATGCATTCGCAGCTCAACTAAAATATGCTATTGACTTGTGTGCACATAAAGCAGAAATAAAAGATCAAATAATTGCGGAATACTACCCATTGCCATTGATCTCCTCCCTTACAGAGGGATGCCTGGAATCCGGTACAGATGTTACAAGCGGGGGTGCAAAATATAATCATGGTTGTATAACCAATCAGGCATTAGCTACTGTGGCAGATTCTTTAACTGCAATCAAGTGGGCTGTTTTCGACAAAAAAATATTGAGCATGGATGAACTTTTAAATCATCTTCATAATAACTTCGATGGTGCTGAGGATATAAGACAACAGCTCATCAATGCGCCAAAGTATGGCAACGATGATCCATATGCAGATGATATGGCCTTATGGGTAGCAAAAGTTTATACTGATACGGTAAGGAGTAAAAGGTTTTGGATGGGTGGTGTTCATCGTCCATGCTTCATCTCAGCACTTTCTCAGACTGCAGAAGGTACTCTTTGTGCTGCTACTCCTGATGGCAGATTGGCAGGAGTACCCGTTTCTAATGGTTTGTCCCCCTCTAACAAGGCTGACATGAATGGAATGACTGCTACTCTTCACTCGGGTGCGCTTGCATCTTATCCTGCTTTGAGTGATGGAACTGCTTTAAATATTACTATGAACCCAAATATAATTAAAACTGATGAGGGACTTGACAAATTTACTTCAACCATTGAAGGGTATTTTGACCTTGGAGGCAGGCAAGTACAGTTTAATCCTATATCTATAGAAACATTGCTCGATGCCCAGAAACATCCTGGAAACTACACCGGATTGAATGTAAAAGTATCCGGATTTTCAATGCGTTTTATTGATCTTCCAAAAGATATCCAGGATGATATTATTGCACGTACTGAATACAGCGCAATGTAAAGAAACAGTGAGGGTATGTGAACTTGCATATAGAGGTTTGCCTGTTCATAATATGTCAGGCAAACCTCTATCCAAATAAATCACATATGAATGTGAGGTAAACTAATGAACAAATCCATGACGGTAGGAAAGATTTTTAATATTTAGCGCGATTCCACGGAGGACGGTCCAGGTATCAGAACCACAGTTTTTATGAAGGGATGCCTTATGCATTGCCCTTGGTGTCACAATCCAGAAGGTATAAGGCCGGATTCTGAATTGATTTGGTATGAATATTAGATGTATTGGTTGCAGGAAATGTATTAAAGCTTGTCCCAGAAATGCTCTTTTGTTTTCTTCCCACTGTACAACGGTATGACCTTCTTGCTTTTAATAACCTTTGTGTACCTAAATACCGGAGATTGGACCGAATATGGGAACTCGGTGAAAAAAGCGCAATATCTGAAGATAAAATGGTAAAACTTGCTGCGATAGCAAGAGAAGAAGGACTGAATATGGTACACTGGTCAGGGATGACTAAAACATAAAAGCAGTTAAATCCGAAGGTAGGCTACCCATTATTTGAGTAGCCTGCTTCCCATAAACTTTATGTACCATTTGGTATAATTCACTTCCGAAGTTTACACATCATCATTTATCCTTTTAGCCCGCTCATTGAAATTCCAGCTACAAAATATCTTTGAAGAAACAGAAAAAGAATTAGAACAGGTATCAGGGAAATTACCGAGCCAGCCATGATAAGTGAATATTCAGGACCATAAGAAGTGATAAGCTCTCGAAGTGCCAATTGAATTGTTTTTTTGTTGTCAGAATTTAAATATATTATTGCACCCATATAATCATTCCACACATTTACAAAGGTGGAGATTGTAAGTGCAGCTATAGCAGGTTTAGATAAAGGCAATATGATTTTTGCGTATATTCCATATTCACTAAGCCCGTCTATTCGTGCAGCTTCATTAAGCTCATATGGAATTGACGCATAGAATTGCTTTATAAGAAATACACCCAATGCGGTAAAGCTTAACAAAAGAACTAACGCTAAATGTTTATCTATCAACTTAAATGTTCTCATTATCATAAACTGGGGAATCATATACGATTGCCATGGAATAGCTAACGTAAAAATATATCCAACAAATAATAAATCTCGTCCCGGAAATTCAATCTTAGAAAATCCATAAGCAGCAAAACTGCTTGTAAACAATTGAACTATCGTAATTATAACTACTAGCTTAAAAGAGTTGAGTATGTTTGTTATAAATGGCATTACTTTAAATACTTCTGCATAATTATTCCAAATAAGTTTTTTGGGCCACCAGATTATTGGAATGGAAAATACATCAATATTCTCTTTTAGCGAAGAAATTAGCATCCAATATAATGGAATAAAAACTATCAAGCTGATTGCAATAAGAATAATATATAGTAAAAACTTACTTAATATCTTTTTCATAAAATAGTCCTCTCTGTATACATTTTTACATGTAGTTAACCCATTTATTCTGATTCCTGAATTGGATGATAGTTATTCCGGCTACAATAATAAACAAAACAGTAGCGAGCGCGCTCGCATATCCGAATTCAAAATCAATAAAAGCTGATCGGTAAATATTTAGTGACAAAACATTTGTAGCCCTTCCAGGCCCTCCTTCTGTCATAACATAAACAAGATCAAATATTTGGAAGCTTCTTATTGTAACCATTATAGAAACAAAAAATGTTGTTGGTGTAAGCATTGGTATGGTAATTTTCGTAAAACGTTGCCATGTTGAAGCTCCATCTATTTTTGCAGCTTCATATAAATAATTTGGTATTCCCTGTAATCCTGCTAAATATATTACCATATAATATCCCGATCGCTTCCATATTGAAGCCATGATAACTGTTGGCATTGCCCATTTTGTGGATACTGACCAGCGAGGAAGATTACGGAAACCTAACTGTGACAGAAAATAATTCACAGGACCAATATCCGGATTAAAAAGCATATTCCAAACAGCTGTAATTGCAACAATAGAGCAAACATATGGGAAAAAGTAAACAGCCCTGAAAATGTTTACTCCTTTCAAAGGATTGTTTAAAACAACGGCAACTATTAACGCACAGATCATTGTAAGCGGGATATTAAATACTGAAAAGTACAATGTATTTAAAAATGAAATTCTAAATGTCTCATTGTTTATCATATGTTTATAGTTTTCCAAACCAATAAAAGAGATATTTGTTGAACCATTCCATTCACAAAAAGAAAGAGCTAGAGAGGCTAATATTGGAATCAAAGTAAAAACAAGAAATCCAATAAAATTAGGTGCAATAAACGAATAACCAATTAGATAATTTTTAGTTTTTCTATTCAATATTATTTTCCTGTTTATATTATTAGATTTATTCAAAACAATAGCCTCCCCAAGTTTATAAACATATTTTATTCATATACGTCCGTAATGTATTACGGACGTATATGAATTACGGACATATATGAATTAAGATAATTTATTATTTGTCAGCCAATATATCTTTAGCACGTCTGTTTATCTCAGCGATTCCTTCATCAATTGAAATGCTTTCGGTCATAATCAGACTATGCACTTCATCAAGCATAGGTCGAGTTTTAGCTGAATACTTATTCTTTGGTACTTCCATGACAAGATTTTTGTATGATATAAGTGGTTCTATACCATCCTGGGGAAATGTTTCCAACTTCAAAAGGCTCTGCATGGTTTTTTCGGTATTATT
>DUOI01000119.1 GCA_012838915.1 Clostridiales bacterium | reverse complement strand
TAGTTTTTATGTTACCATGATACATGGATTTTTTCCAAATCTATTGGGGGGCTATATAGATAACATCGAAGATGTAAGAAAGTTTACAAGAGAGTTATTGGATTTTCTCTATTCAATAAAGTTTTATTATGAGGAGGAAACATAGAATAATTGCATTAGGTACAGGTCTTGTCTTTTTCATTGTCGTCTTTCTTGATGTCATTTTCCTTGATGATCTCTTACCCGGTGTCTTCTTTCTCAGTATTGTCTTCCTTTCCGAGAAAGAAAATCCAACGGTCGGATATTATTTCGATAAACATTTTCATCTTTGTCTGTCTCTATGTTGAAAAAAGCAGTTAAACGGAATATAATCATTTTATTGAGTACGCACCAAATATTAATTTTAAAACAAAAGCGATACATAATACTAAAATGTAGTGACTGACACAGATCCGATGGAATAATATCTAATTCTTGAACAGGAGATTGGAAAGGAGACCTGAATGAGAAAAATATACGCAGGCAAAACAAAGGATGTCTTTGCCTTGGATAACGGGAACTACCGCTTGATATTCAAGGATGATGTGACGGGAGAAAACGGCGTTATTGACCCCGGAGCCAATACAGTAGGCCTTTCCATTACAGGTATAGGTAAGAAGAACCTAATGGTATCGGTTATGTTTTTTGAAATGCTGGAAAATGCGGGTATTGAAACCCATTATATCAGTGCTGATATGGAAAATGCAGCTATGGATGTGAAGCCGGCAAAATCCTTCGGCAAGGGTTTGGAGATTATCTGCCGCTATAGGGCGACAGGAAGCTTTCTGCGCCGTTATGGATCATATGTAAAGGAAGGGGACAAGCTGAACGCGTATGTAGAAGTTACATTAAAGGATGACGAAAGAGGAGATCCTTTGGTGACCGTGGAAGGTTTGGAAGCGCTTGGCATTATGTCTGCTTCGCAGTTTGCAGAAATCAAAGCAAGCACTCAAAAAATTTCAAGTCTGATAAGGGATTTGATTCAAAAGAAGGGATTGGAGCTTTACGATATCAAGCTGGAATTCGGGCTTGATGATGATGGTAAAGTAATGCTTATAGATGAAATTTCATCGGGTAATATGCGGGTCTATAAAGATGGTAAAATAATGGAGCCGCTGGATTTAACTGCAGCTCTGCTTGCAAACTAAATTTAATGATACGTAAACCATCAAAATGCAAAACAGCCTTCATAACCAATGAAGGCTGTTCTTTTCAACATAGATTCCATATAAAAGCTCCAACGAACCTTTATCGATCGGCTAACCTGACATTACCTTAAACTCCCGTTTCCGACTGCCAATTACATCAAAAACCTTCGTCTTCCGGAACCGCTGCTCATTGTTTACTCGACTTCCGTTTCATTTCCATTGCCTCACATTATGCTAAAGCTTGTGAATGCAACTTCAAATCCATTTCCATCGACATAAATCAATTTCGCTGATTCTTTCCGATATAGCAGGTGCTTTAAGCCTGCGGATTTTTGTGAACTGGCAATGTTACGTTTCCGTTGTCCGGCTCTGCTGGGTTTCCTCTCTTAGGAATTCCTTGGAGCTTGGTATTATAATACTAAAATACGGAAACCGAGTCAAAGTTTGTACAAGACAGTATATGCTCAATGCGATAAAATATTCTGAAGATTCTTATGATATCTCTTATTTACTTCATTTCTTGTAAATTCTATGGTTTTTTTCCGTATACAATATATGATAATATGATAGTGTTATAAAATATATAGAACAGGTGAGTGGCTTGACATTTATTACGATATCCAGGGAGTCGGGAAGCTTCGGAGAAGAGATTGCGCTGAAGCTGGCGGAAAGTCTGAATATACCACTCATATCGCGATCCGTGGTGATGAGTGATTGGTTCCCGGAAATAGCTGACAAGCATGAATTGCATATGCTGTCCGAAAGCCCCCGTTTTTACCTGACCAACTCAAAACTGGATATCACTTTTGCTGCCTATTTGGAGCAAAGATTAAGGGATGTCGTTGCCCGGCAGTCCGTGATTATTTTCGGTTTGGGGTCGCAGATTATTTTTGCCAATCATCCGGAGGCCATTCATGTCAAGATAATGGCTTCCACCGAAACCCGGCTCAACCGCCTACGCAGGATTCATCGTCTGGGACATGAAGATGCCAGGCGTATGCTTCAATTAACAGATCGGAAGCATAAGCGTTATGTTTCGACGATTTACAATCAGGACTGGTCCGATCTCTCCCACTACCACCTGGTACTGAACACCGATTTACTCAGTATTGATGAGAGTGTCTCCCTGCTCCGGTTTGCTTTTGAAAATAAACACACTTTAACAGAAGCAGCAGAATCTGAAGAAGATAAAACAGCGAAAGCGGTAGTCTTTAAAAATGACTCAGAGCAGGAGTTTGCCAAAATTTTGGATATGTATGGCCTGGAATGGGAATATGAGCCTCATACATTTCCAATTGAATGGGATTCGGAGGGTAATATTACCCTGGCTTTTTCTCCGGATTTTTATTTGCCCCGCTTCAAAACGTATATAGAGCTGACTACCATGAATCAGAAATATGTGTCAGAAAAAAAGAAGAAAATGAAGAAACTGAAAGAGCTGTATCCGGGCATCAACATCAATATGGTTTTCAAAAGCGATTTCCATGCTCTCATGAAGCGATTCGGACTGCAGAAAGGAACTGATGTATAATGAAAGAAGCAGGCATCGGGAGAATTGTTTTTACTCAGGAGCAGATTCAAAAGCAGGTTTCGGAAATGGCACAAGCGCTTTCCCGTGATTATGCAGGTAAGAATCCAATATTAATAGGTATTTTGAAAGGATCCTTCTATTTTATGTCCGATTTAACGCGCTATATGACCATACCGGTCTCAATTGATTTTCTGTCAATCGGTGTCTATCCGGAGGTGACCAAAAAAACCGGGATAGTTCGTTTCAACAAGGAACTTGACCTGTCTATCACCGGCAGGCATGTTCTATTGGTGGAAGATATTGTCGGTACAGGGCTGACTCTCAGTTATATCTGCCAGCACATGGAAGCATTTAAGCCGGCCAGCTTAAAAATCTGCACCCTGTTGGACAATCCTTCCGAACGGCTGCTGGCAATCAATATAGATTATCGTTGCTTTATCATGCCGGATGTATTCCTGGTCGGTTACGGTCTGGATTATGAGCAGAGGTATCGCAATTTGCCGTATATTGCCGCCTATCAACCGGAAAAGCAGGATTAAAGAGTAATACAGTAACAATGAATCTGTTCCGTAATAGCATGGTTAATACGAAATTATGTAATGTAAAGGATGCGTAAATATTAATGTTCTTTAAGAAACGTGATATAGATATGTCCAACGGGCCGCTGTTTGGCAATATGTTGGTATTTGCCCTGCCGATTATGGCGATGAACATTCTGCAACTGTTGTTTAATGCTGCTGATATGATTGTAGTCGGGCGTTTTGCAGGCAGGGAAGCTCTTGCTGCTGTAGGGGCGACAGCTTCACTGATTAACCTTATAGTTACTCTTTTCATGGGTTTATCCGTAGGTACCAGCGTTATCATCGCACAGGATTATGGTGCCGACAGGCATGCGGATGTAAATCGTTCCGTGCATACCTCTATCGCGGTCAGTATTATCGGCGGATTGGTTGTCATGGCTGCAGGAATGGTTTTCAGCAAGCCGCTGCTGGAAATGATGGGTACTCCTAAAGATATTATCAGCCTGTCTGTTCTATATATGAAAATCTATTTTATCGGAATACCGGCCAGCATGGTATACAATTTTGGCGCGGCAATCCTGCGGGCAATAGGAGACAGCCGCCGCCCGATGTACTATCTTTTTATAGCCGGCATCGTAAATGTAATATTAAATTTGTTTTTCGTGATAGTTCTGCATATGGGAGTTGCAGGTGTAGCTTGGGCTACATCTATCTCTCAATATTTATCGGCGGCACTTATTCTGATATGCCTATACAGGAGCCATGGAGCAATACGGTTCATACCAAAGCAAATGCGCATCAGCAGGGATAAATTACTGCCGATGTTAAAAATCGGCTTGCCGGCGGGATTTCAGGGGATGCTGTTCTCAGTTTCCAATGTAATGGTTCAATCGGCGGTTAACTCTTTTGGTTCCATCATGGTAGCGGCCAACTCCGCTTCAATGAATGTGGAAGGTTTCGTAGCTACCACAACGAATGCATATTATAATGCGGCTATTACCTTTACAGGGCAGAATATGGGCGCTAAAAAATACAGAAGAATAGACAGAATTGCCATAATATGCACCATATTGATTTTTGCAACCTGGATTATTATGGGCGGCGGCACTCTGGTTTTTGGAAGGCCATTGCTGGGCATGTATACATCTGATGCCAAGGTTATAGAACTGGGTATGGGTCGTTTAAGAATCATGATGGCTGCATATTTTCTCTGTGGTGTGATGAATGTATTCCCTGGCCTGACCCGTGCTATGGGATATTCCATGCTGCCCATGCTCAGCACATTGATAGGTGCCTGCCTTATGAGAATTGCCTGGCTGGCAACGGTTTTTACCTGGTATCCGACAATTGCGATGCTTTATGCATGTTACCCGGTTACCTGGGCCTTGGCAGGGTTGGGGCAGGTAGCAATTTTCCTTTATGCACGCATACAAATCCGTAAACGGGATACTGACAATAAACCCCGCGGTGCAGTATTAAACAGATAAAAGAATAGGTTTAAGAGGAGGAAAGCCCATGCCTTTTGAAATTATTCGGAACGATATTACAAAAGTAAGTGTGGACGCCATTGTTAATGCGGCAAATAAAACGCTTTTGGGCGGTGGTGGGGTAGATGGTGCCATTCACAGAGCAGCCGGACCAGGCCTGCTGGAGGAATGCCGGACTCTTGGAGGCTGCAAAACCGGGGAAGCAAAGCTGACCAAAGGCTATAACCTGCCTGCCAGGTATGTTATTCATACCGTGGGTCCGGTCTGGCGGGGCGGGGGATACAATGAGGAAAAACTGCTGGCCGACTGTTACAGGAATTCATTGGCTTTGGCAAAAGAGCATAAACTTGAAAATATTGCCTTTCCTCTTATATCCACGGGAGCTTTTGGATATCCCAAAGACAAGGCCTTGAAAACCGCCGTCTCCGTTATCAGCGATTTTTTAATGGAACATGATATGATGGTTTTTCTTGTTGTATACGATAAGGATTCATTTCAACTGTCCGAAAAGCTGTTCAATTCCATTAAGCAATTCATTGATGACAATTATATGGAAAATATAGAAGAACACCCTTACAGCATGGAAAGCAGGCTTTTGAAGGGTTTAGCGGTCAGTGAAAGGGTTTTAAAAGAATCTGATTTTTTATCGGCAGAAGCGTATTCTGAAACCATAAAACCCCAAAGAAAGCTGGAGGACTTGATTGATCAAATGGATGAAACCTTTTCACAGATGCTGCTCAGGTTAATAGACCAGAAGGGAATGACCGATGCACAAACCTACAAAAGAGCAAATATTGACCGAAAGCTTTTCTCGAAAATTCGGAATGATATCCATTACAAACCCAGCAAGCATACAGCCATTGCCTTTGCCATTGCGTTAAAACTGAACTTGGATGAGACAAAGGATCTATTGATGAGAGCAGGCTATGCGCTGTCACGCAGCAGCAAATTTGATATTATTATTGAATTTTTTATCTGTGAGGGAAATTATAATATATTTGAGATTAATGAAGCACTGTTTGCTTTTGACCAAAAACTGCTGGGTGCATAGCAGGCGCTGCCCGGCCGAATTGCCTGGTTAAAAATGTCGCCTGTTAAGCGACAAAGTTGTCTTCATAATGTGCTATTCTAGAGTCAATAAAGATATTAATAGGAGGGCTGCATTATGAAGAAGGGGCTGACTGAACTGGTGTTTATTTTAGACAGAAGCGGTTCTATGGGCGGCTTGGAAAGCGATACAATTGGCGGATACAATTCTATGCTGGAAAAGCAGAAGAAGGAGCCCGGGGAGGCTGTAGTTACTACGGTGCTGTTTGATGATGAATATGAACTTCTGCATGATCGCATCAACTTAAAGGGAATCAAACCAATTACAGAGAAGGAGTATTTTGTCAGGGGTACCACTGCTCTTTTGGATGCCATAGGGAAAACCATTCATAAAATAGATAATGCCCAAAAGCATACTTCTGAGCAGGAGCGGGCGGAGCATGTAATGTTTGTCATCACCACCGACGGCATGGAAAATGCCAGCAGGGAATTTAATTATGAAACAATTCACAGGCTGATTCAGAATCAAAAAGACAAATACGGATGGGAATTCCTTTTCCTGGGAGCAAATATCGATGCAGTGGAAACCGCCAGGCAGGTTGGCATAGACGAAGACAGGGCGGTAAATTTCCATGCCGACAGCATAGGAACTTCACTGAATTTCGCTGTGGTAAATGAGACAGTAAGCTGCCTGCGCACCAAACATACCATACCCAAAAACTGGAAGGCTGAAATAGAAAAGGATTTCAAGAAACGTGGAGGCAGAAAGTAAAGCTGATGGAGGGTCACCTGAACCCTCCATTCATTTTTCAATTCAATATATAAAAACTAATTACCTTTTAATCAGCAATACCGACAGGTCATTAACATTGGTGCCGGTAGGGCCTGTAACTATCAATCCGTCACATTCCTTAAGAGCATGATAGGCATCATTGTTTTCCAGCACATCAAATATGGATATGCCCTTTTCTGCCAGGGCTTTTTTAGTATTGGTATCCACATAGCCTCCGGCAGCATCGGTTGGGCCGTCCGTACCGTCGGAGCCTATGGAAAACACTGCAATATTGTTTAATTCAGCAATACCCTGGGCGGCTGAAAGGGCCAGTTCCTGGTTTCGTCCGCCTTTTCCCTTGCCCTTCAAGTGCACCACGGTTTCACCGCCCGCTATAAAAGCAAGGGATTTATCCGTGCTATTGTGGTATTGGGCAATGGAAGCCATAAAGCTTCCGGCCTCCCGAGCCTGACAATTCAGGCTGGCGGTCAGCACAACCGGCTCATACCCAAGCTCTCTGCATGTTTTTTCAGCAGCTGCACAAAGCTGTGTAACACTGCCTGTTATCATTGTTTTTACATTGGTTATGGTATCCGGCGTTTCAGTTTTCAGCAATTCTTCAACTTCTTTGGATATTGAAATATTATATTTCCGGACTATATCAAGGGCCTGTTCACTGGTGGAGTTATCCGGGTAGGCAGGGCCGGATGCAATCATATCCAATGGGTCACCTATAATATCAGACAACACTACTGAAAACACCTGAGCCGGTTCACACAATTTGGCGAATTTCCCGCCCTTGACCGCTGACAAACGCTTGCGTATGGTATTCATTTCCACAATATCCGCACCGGATGCCAACAATTGTTTAGTGATATCTTCCAACACTTCTTTAGAAACAAGAGGCTTTTCAAATAATGCGGAGCCGCCGCCGGAGATCAGAAACAATACCTTGTCCTCCGGTGAAAGATTGGTAACAAGCTTAATTGCCTGTTCCGTAGCTGCAAATGAATTTTCATCCGGAATGGGATGCCCTGCTTCATAGATTCGGATATTGGGCAGTTCTCCCTTTGAATGGTCATACTTTGTTATTACAACACCGTCATTGATTTTATCACCCAGCATATCGACTGCTGCCTTCGCCATGGACCATGCCGCTTTACCGATGGAT
>DUOI01000118.1 GCA_012838915.1 Clostridiales bacterium | reverse complement strand
GACTGGCATCGATTTTCAACCACAGACCTAAGAATAGAACTATAAGGTTATTATATAACGGCTATCTTTGATTTGCAAGAACCAATTTCAAGAAATTTCAAGTTGCAGAGCTCGTATACTGCTATACATGAAATTTTCTTACTTAGTTCTCTCTCTCAGTCCTCTATTCTTTCAACCTTAAATATCACCGGTCTGAAACCATCGGTGCAACAAACAACCTGAACGGCATCTCTGTTTACCCAGGGCATATTTCCACCGGTCATAATCGAAGTAACGTCCCTTTGAATATCAGCCCATGCCCAGGAACAGAAGCCATCGGGCTTTTCAAGCTCCGTCAGTATAAATTCCTGACCGTCTTGATAAATATCGCATGGCCCTAAATTAGGATCACTTGAATATTCCCTGGCAAGATCTTCAACTAACATTCTGTCAAGTACTGTAATTTTACATTTATGCAGTTTTCTCATTAATATCTCCTTCCCCTATTAGTTCTCCATACCTGCAGCAGCTCTCAAGATCTTCTCTTCTGTTGCTTCTTCTTTCCTGAATTCACCGGATATTCTTCCTTCATGTACAACCAGAATCCTGTCGCATACACCCAGCAGCTCCGGTAATTCTGAAGAAACAAAGACTATTCCTACCCCTGCTTTAGTTAAATCGTTTACCAAGGAATAAATCTCACTCTTGGCACCGACATCAACGCCTCGTGTAGGTTCATCCAGTATGATCAGCTTGGGATTGGTAGCCAGCCACTTTGCAATAACCGTTTTCTGCTGGTTCCCTCCGCTGAAATTCTGAATTGGCCTGTTAATCATAGGCGGCCTTATGGCCAGCTTTTCAACAAATTCATTTGCCAGGCTCGTCTTCTTTTTTCTGCGTACTGTTCCCAATGAAGTAATCTTATCGGTGTTAGGCAGGGAGATGTTGTCAGCTAATGTCATCAGCAGGACCAGCCCTTCCTGTTTTCTGTCTTCAGGTACCAGAACTATTCCCTCTTTTATGGCCTCAGTAGTTGACCTGATTCTCTTTTTTACACCATCCAGTATTATCTCGCCGCTGTTATAATGGAAATCCCCGAAAATTGCCTTCATTATTTCAGTCCGGCCTGCTCCTACCAGTCCTGCAAAACCTAATATCTCACCTTTTCTTACATTGAAACTGACACTGTCAAATATGCCTTTTGCCGTAAGATTCTTAACTTCAAGAACTACATCACCGTTTATTTTATCAGTGCTTCTGTCAGGATAGTAATCCTCAATATTCCGCCCGATCATATGAGCAACGATTTCGTCTTTGCTGACATTTTTATCGGAATTATCCATTGTTGTAATCAGTTCCCCGTCTCTGAGTACGGTAATACGATCGCTGATTGTTATTACCTCTTCCAGTCTGTGGGAAATATAAACTATGGCCATTCCTTCTTCTTTGAATTTATTTATCAATTCAAATAATATTTCAGTTTCCTTACTGGTTAATACAGACGTCGGTTCATCCATAACAAGTATATTTGTTTCATTAAACAAGGCCTTGGCGATTTCCACCAGTTGTTGCTGTGCTACACTCAGGTTTCTGACTGGAATATCATAATTGGTGCCTATTATAGTTAAACCCAGACTTTCCAACAATTCTTTGGTTTTTTCACGCATAAGCTTTCTGTCAATGCTTCTCGTAGTCTTTTTTATCAGCTCTTTGCCAAGAAAAACATTTTCATATACATTTAATGTAGGAACCAAGTTAAACTCCTGGTGAATAACACTGATATTATGATCAAGGGCATCTCTGGGACTCGTTATTTCAACAGGAACCCCGTTTATTTCAATTTCACCTTCATCAGCCAGGTGTACACCACCGAGAACCTTCATAAGTGTACTTTTGCCTGCACCGTTTTCCCCTACCAGGGCATGCACCTCTCCCTTTTTCAGGTCAAAGCTAACATTTTTAAGTGCCTGCACGCCTGGAAAGGATTTTGATATGTTTTTCATTCTAAGGATGATTTCTCCATTCACCGGCTATTCCCCCATAAGATTGCAATAGTAAGTACAAATGCATTATTTTCTGTCCTTATTGGTAAGGTTGTCTACTGAACATACAAGTAAAATGATAGAACCTGCTACAACTGTCTGCCAATACATGCTGACTTTCAACAGCACCAGTGCGTTTCGGATTACACCAAGCAATACAGCGCCCAGCAAGGTTCCCAGGATTGATCCTTCACCGCCGGTCATGCTGGTGCCCCCGACTACGGTTGCTGCAATGGAATCCACGTCATAGTTCATTCCGGCATTGGGGTTGCCTGCGTTCAATCTGCCTATCATCAGAAGACCGGCTATTCCGCATAATAGTCCACCCAGTGTGTGAACCAGAATTCTATGCCTTGTGGTGTTGATTCCTGACAGCCTGGCTGCTACGATGTTGCCGCCTACAGCCTTGGTTTTCATTCCAAATGGCGTACTGCTCAAAATGTAAGAGAATATTACCACTATGACTAACATGATTATTGTCATGACCGGTATGGGACCGACATACTCATTGGCAATTCCGGATACAAACTGATTGGTTACTCTTATTGTAAAGCCTTCTGTTATAACAAATGCCAGGCCCCTTGCTATATAGGCCATTCCGATAGTCACTATAAAAGGAGGAAGCTTTACCAGGGTAATTACCAATGAATTCACGAAGCCTATGAGAACACTTGCCGTTATCCCTGCAAGAATAGATAAAACCGGATTAAAGCCAGCATCAAGCAGATAGGATATGATTATCCCGCACAAACCCAGGGAGAATCCAACGGAGAGGTCTATCCCGCCTGAAATAATTACATATGTCTGAGATACTGCTACAATGGTAATGAGACTGACTTGCCTTAATATGTTAAATAAGTTTTGGCTTGTGAAGAAGGTATCCGGCCTTAAAACAGCCATTATAGCAACCATGACGAGTAAGAACAGAAAAAGTCTGGTCTCCTTAAGTCGGAAAACAAATTTAAAATACTCTTGTGTTCTGGTTGTATTTATTGATTTTGAATTCGCAAACATAATATTGCCCCTTTTACAGTATATATATGCATATGTAATAAGGAATATGCAGTGCCTGTTAGATTACCTGGTCAAGAATTTACACTGCCTGTACAGGCAGTGTAAATTCTTAAGACCAGAACCCCCTTTAGTTTTGATAGGTATCGATATTCTCTATAGTAACCTCAATAACTCCTGTGTCGTTTTGTTCCGGAATCGTACCGCCATCCAACAGTGTGTTGAGACTGTCAATGATGATCTTGCCCCACATATGCTGCCTTTGGGATACAAGGGCAGTTATGATACCTGCTCTTAATCCATCAATGTTCTCATCGGTATTGTCAAAGGTTATGATTTTCTTGTCTTCGCTTGTCCAGCCTCTTTGTTTCCAAACAGCTATGCCTGCCGGACCGCCGGCACCACCAATGCCGGTAAAGCAATCAAAGTCGGGGTTGGCTTCAATCATAGCCTCCAGTACTTCAACACTCTTGGCCGGATCAGCATATCCTGACTGTACGTCCAGAATCTTGATGTCAGGATACTCAGCTGCCATGGTGTCCTGGATTCCCTGCAACCTTTCTACCAGGTTACCCTGAGTGGGGACGTCCTGCAGGATAATTACCCCGCCTTTTCCGCCCAGGTGTTTGGCGATTACATGAGCCATTTCCACACCGGCTTCATAGTTCATGGTTCCCATGTAGCCTGCTCTCTTACAATTGGGTGTATCAGTGTCAAAAGTAACTACCTGGATACCTGCATCAACAGCTTGATCAATATAGGGTGCCAGTGCCTCCGGATCAGTTGACCCTATTGCAATGCCGTCAACCTTCATGGATATCAGGTTTTCCATAATTTCAATCTGCTGCTGAACACTTCCGGCCTCAGGTGCCTGTATGATCAGGTCTATGTTGCCGAGTTCTTCAGCATAGGCTTCTGCACCTTCTGTTACCGGATCAAAGAATTGATGTATTACCGGGTAGACTATAGCATATTCTCTTTTCTCTGCGGGTGCAGGCTCATCCTCAGTTTCGGCTGGCTCTGGTTTAGGAGCCGGCTGTTCTTCTTGTGGTTCTGGCTCTGGCTGATCAGCTGACTCTCCCGAGCCTCCGCATGCAACAAAAGTGAATGCAAGTGCAAAAGCCAAAGCTGTGACCAAAATACGGAACACTAAACTTTTCTTCACAGAATCTCCTCCCAATTCCCTTATTTTTATAACACTAGGTTTACAACTAAATGAATCCCGGGTAACTGTAACTAGTGCTAACAAAATTTTAACTTTTAAGTATTTTTATTACAATGTAATATGTTATTGAGAGGATATAAAAATTTAGTGCAAAAAAGGTTTTCGATGTAATTTTTTTCGATAATACTTTAAATTATTTTGGATGAAAATATGCAATTTGCTCTGAAATCGGTCGGCCTAAGCCCTGTTTCCTTTTTGAAAACATGGCTGAAGTAATGCGGATCATTATACCCAACCTTATATGCAATCTCTGCAGACTTTAGATTTGTTGTTATTAGTTTTTCCTTTGCTTTTGATATGCGAACACTTGTAAGGTATTCGATAAATGTCATACTGAGCTCTTGACTGAATATAGTGCTGAAATGACTGGGGCTTACATTCACATAGTCTGCAACCATATTCAACGATAGACCGGAATCTGCATAATTCTCGTCAATGAATTTCTTTGCTTTCCATATGATGTCCCCATATTTATTTTTCCTTTTATTCTCCCTTAATTCAATTGCCCTTGAAATAAGCTTGCTCATAAAGCTTGTAAATCCGTCTATGGTGTATATACAATCAATGATTCCCTCAATATTATTTAATTCGGGAAGGATATCTTCAACTTTTTCTCCCAGCTCTTCTATGAATTTTGATACAGCTATAGTAATGCAGATAAATACCTGAGAATAGTAGAATGAATTTAATTCCTGGTCTTTGATGTTTTTAATAAGTGAGGATAGCCTTGACAGCATATATTCTTTATCCCGGTATCTCAGATATTCCAGTATTTTGCCTTCATTCAACGGGAATAAAGCTTTGTTGTTGATTTTAGACAGTTTGGTATCCTGAATTCCGATAATTTTATTCTTCCCAAATACATAACTGAAATTCATGGCAAACTCTGCATCTTTCAAGGAGCAGGCTATGCCCTGTATTCTCTCTCTTATACTACCGATACTGGCAGCCAGGGAACAGGAGGTGTTTCTTTCTATTTCGCATTTTATTGATTGGGCAAGCATATAACAATAGCTTTCCAGTTCTTCCGACTCATCACTTTTGACAATCAAAACAATCTTCTTTAAATTTACTTTAAACTTCAGCACATCATCATTGTTTTCCACTACCTCGTTTATAATGGATTCAGCTTTAAGGTATTCAAAATAATCCCTTTCTTCTGCCTGACATTGATTGTTTTCCAGGGCAATTAGAATAACAGCATAATATCTGGAAATTATGTTCAACCCGAAATACTCTGCTTTTTCCAACGCTTCTGTATATGGAACAACACCGGTTGCAAGATCATTTAAAAACTTTTCCTTCATCATCTGCATACTGTCTTTTAAGCGGCTGTTAATAACCTGATAATTTTCCCTCTGATTCTTTTCATACTCTATTTGTGTCACAACCTTTTTCAGGGCATTGAGTAAATCACTGGAGCTTATTGGTTTTAGTAGATATTCATTTACATTGATTGAGATTGCTTCCTTAGTATATTCGAATTCATCATGTCCGCTTAAAATGATTATTTTAATCCAGGGCATGCTTTTCTTTACAATTCTGCTTAATTCAAGCCCGTTTACAAAGGGCATTTTAATATCCGTTATGAGTATATCCGGTTTTATATCTTCTATTAAAGGCACAGCCAGTTCACCGTCAGGTGCCTCACCTGCAAAAATAAAACCGTGACTCCCCCAATCGATATTATCTCTGATCGCCTCTCTTATTATGATTTCATCCTCTACTAAAAAAACCTTATACATTCTCATCCCTCACTAAAGGTATTATAATTGTAACACGAGTACCTTTTTTGTGTTCACTTTCAATGGTTAATCCATATTGTTTACCATAATATAGTTTTATTCTCTGATTAACATTTTTCAGGCCATAGCTTTCACTTTTCTTAATGCTCAGACTGTCATCACTATCATCGCTGATATATGCTGCAACCTCCCTTAGTCTTTCTTGGGTCATACCGTTTCCGTCATCAATCACTTCCAGGCAGAGCTTGCTGCCATTCAGCCTTGCTGCCTTTACACTGATCAACCCCGGCGTCCTTTTGTTTTTTATACCGTGGTACAGGGCATTTTCTACTATGGGTTGCAGTATAAGCTTTAATATTTGATAATTTAAAATGTCTTCTTCTGCATCTATCTGATATGTCAAAATATCCCTATACCTCATGCCTTGTATTATCAGATAGCTTCTGATATGCTCCAGCTCTTCGGAAACAGTAATCCACTCCTTGCCCTTGCTTAATGTTATTCTGAAGAAACTGGAAAACGCTTTGGTAATTTCAACTGCCTTGGCATTATTATTTGTTTCAGTCATCCATACAATAGCATCCAATGTATTATATAAAAAATGAGGGTTGATCTGGGCTTGCAATGCTTTCAGTTCTGCTTTTTGCAAAGCCTGCTGTTCTTTTTTGTTATCCTCGATCAATTGCATAATATTCTTAATCATTTTATTGAAGCCTCTGTAAAGATCTCCGATTTCATCCCTGTTATTGCATCTTGCTTCAACATCAATAAAATTACCTCTTTCAGCCTGCCTCATCTTTTCTTTCAGGTTTATTATAGGGCGGGTAAGATGCTCTGTTATAAACAAGTATAATATTGCAGTAAATATGATACACAGAAGTACAACAATAATTGTTATCCTTCTGATTGTATAAGCGCTTCCCATTAAATCTTTAAGTTCCACTCTGCCTATTACTTTCCAGCCTACATTGGTCAATGTATTGAATACTATAAACTCTTTACGCCCGTTAATGCTTTCGATAAAATGGCCGGATTGCTCATTAATAATTCTATCCGGATATTCTTTTATGTGCTCATCATTGTTATTATGCAGATCAGAATCATATATAGTTACTATACCACTATCCTCTTTACTGATAATGGAGAAGTATCCGGCATCTTCAATTGTTATGTTCTCACAGAGTTCTTCTATTGCTTTTTTATCTATGTCAATAATTATTACCCCAATGACCTGATTTGTTGTGGGTATTTTAATAGTTTTCCCAAGAGATATTACTTCCAGATATTGCATTTTCCTGGCATAATCAATTTCATTGTTTGGTATAATATGCAGTTCCCTGGGTTTTTCTAAAATTCTGTTAACGGTGCTTATGGAGTTAATATCTTTGTGTAATGAATACACGCCTTGTGCTTCACATATATTATTGCCGTTGAACCCAATGATATAAATTCCTCTGATCCATGGAAAGTCTTCAAAAGTTTCTCTGTAGAGTTTAAACAGTTTAATGATTTCTTTTGCGCTTTCATATGTTTCTTTTTCAGAATCACCTTTTGCAGTCAAAAATCTAATTACCGATTCATTCTCAATTATCTTGGTAAACCTTTCCCCCATTTGCAGTGTCAACATTATGCTCTGGTTTAACTGCTCTGCTATCTGGGTTGTGGATTCAATGGTTTTTCTTTCTATAGCAGACGAAGCCTGGGCAAAGGAAATAATGCCTACTATGCTGAGAGGAATAGTAGTTAATATTACAAATATAGTGACTAATTTGGTTTTCAGGCTCATTTCCCATATTAAGTTTTTGCACTTAATTAATAAATCCAACATTGCACTACCTTTTCTCATTTGTTCAGCTCTGAAATAAACATAACATTGCAACTATTCTGAATATTCTCCGGAGATTTATCAGCAGGCAATATCTAATTATTAATCTGACTGCATTATAATGCGGAAAAACCTGCCGTTTGTTTATTCCTTCTTATTCCTTCTGAGCATATCATTGTCTGACTCAGTCATTGAGTGATATCTCAATATGTCCATTCCTGTATGCTCGTCCGTTATCAATATGTCAATGATTCCTGTTCTGAGGGCACCCAGCACAGGGATTACTTTTTCCTTACCGGCTGCAATACAAACAACTGTTTTGGTGTTTTTCAGCACCTCAACCGGTACACCAATTACCAGATCATAGTACTCACCCTTTACTATTTCTCCGGATTTTTTAAAATACCTTGCACATATGTCTCCAACTGCACCATCAGCCTCCAAATGTTTATATATGGTATACTCTCCTATATAAGTCTCCCTGTCCAAGCCTTTGCTTGAAGGCAATGAGCCTACTCCGGTTACCACTATGTCCATGTTATTCCATTTGTTCATAAGAGCTCTCATGGAAGTGGTATTGGTAAACATTTTTCGCTCCTCCATGTCAGCTGCTATAGCAGGTGCATGAATAAAATACGGAGTACCGCCCATTTTTTCTGCGAGAACCCTGGCCATCTCATTTAACTGATAGTATCTGGCAGTTTGTTTACTGCCACCGATCAAGGGAAGAACGGTTAAATTATTCAGCATTATTTCCCTTCGGTATAAAGAAACAAATTCATAGCAGGTACGACCCCATGCAAGACCTACTGTCATATTATTATCCAGGAGTTGATTAACCAGTTCCACGGCTCTCTGGGCAATCAGCTTTCTGAGGACGGTAACATCCTGAACCGATGTAGGAACTGCAATACAATTTATTAAATTAAACTCCTCCTGAAGCTTTGATGATATAAAATCGTTATTCAACAGGGGATTTCGTATGTTGACTTCCACTATCCCCACTTCCTTTGCCTCAGTCAGTATCATAGATATCAGAGACCTGGATATCTGAACTTGCTTTGCAATTTCTTCCTGTTTTAAGCCATCAATATAATACATTTGAGCTACTTTTACCATTAGTGCCATGTCGAATTTCGTTTCCATCATATCCCCCAATGAATTTTCTGCAAGATAATCTGCATGGTATTATTTATTATGTTTATTTTATTCCAGTTCTATTTCTACAAGCTTGCCTTCAGGCAAGTCTCTTAAATGACAGTCGATTGCATATGTTCTCTCAGGCAAAATACACAGTATATTAACCGATTCGCAATTAAAGGGAAATGCAGCCTGGTGCCAGACCCCTGGATTTATAACTACCATTGTACCCTTTGGTACATGAAATACCTCTATCTGGTCCACAGGAGGCTGATCATCCGGTACTGCAGGAGCCACATGCATCAGAATATCACCGTCCAAAGGCATGATTGCTTCCGAGCAGTAATTATGATATTCCGAGCAGTCTATTATCAGCGGCCGCTTATAAACGGCACAAAGTGAGAATGAGGCATTGGTGCTGTTTCCCAGATTCTGTTGGAGCATATCTCTAAAAAATAATACCGGCTGTTCGCCAAAACTGTATCCGCTTGGATTCAGCATATCTGCATAGCTTCCATAAATACCGAAATCATCCCCGGTCAGTTTCTTAACCTTTACCTTATGCATATTATCTCCTCCCGCATTCTTGTTTTTGTGATCTTATTATATTATATATTGGCCATTTCTCTAATATAGCAATATAATATTATACTTGTTATGGAATTCTTATATATGCATTGAAATTTTTCACTTTTTCTTATGGTATCTGTTAAAATCAATCGTATACATAAAAGTAATCGCCGTTTTCTTTTGTTACTATATCCATCCCATTGTCTATCATAGCAGGCAGCGGTGATTTTCCTGCCACCTTCCAGTCACTGATAGGATCGAGGAGATTATTGGCTGCAATATACAGGCTCAGCAATGACCAATAACCCTGATTGATAACATTGGGCTGTATAACGGCATATATCGTACCTTCCTTTACCATATCAATCACAGGGGGATCAGCATCGTAAGTAAATACCTTAACATTGCTTCCGGCCTCTTTGACTCCTGCACCGGCTCCCATCCCCTCAATACCTGCCACACAATAAATAAAATCCAGCCCCGGGTTTTCCTCTATCATTTTAACTGCCAGTCTGGCAGCCTTTGCCTCATCGCCATTCGCGGTTCCTCTGGCGACAACTTTAAGAGATGGATACTCTTCCTCCAATCTTTTCATAAATGCCTCTACTCGTTTAACATGATTGGATTGGGTCGGCCTTTCTATGATTCCTATCTCACCCTCCCCGTCAAGGATCTTTGCTATAAAGTCTGCAGCATAGATTCCCTCTTTTACATTGTCGGATGTAACCCAGGTAAGTCTATTGCTCTCAGGGGAGTCAGCGGCAAAGGTTGTTACCATAATTCCCTTTTCAATTGCATCATTAATGGGTTTGACGAAGGAGTCTGCACAAATGGGATGAACTGCAATGCCTTTTGGTTTTCTGGCTACCACCTTCTCAAATACTTTTAGTTGTGCATTGATATCATATTCTTCACTGCCTTCAAACACTGTTCTGACTCCCAGCTGGGCACCAGCCAGATCAAATCCCTTCTTTACACCCTCCCAATAGT
>DUOI01000117.1 GCA_012838915.1 Clostridiales bacterium | reverse complement strand
GTACAGACAGATTTTTCTAACTTTCTGTTTTAACGGGGTTTTTTATTAACACACTTCGCTGTTAAGCATTATTTTGTCATAAGTATTAAGCAGATACAATAAATTAATAGCGGGGTGTTTCATATGAAAGTGATTTTTTTGTCTAAGAGTCGGATACTACGGATTCTGTCAACAGTAATGATTATTCTGCTTTCTGTTACATTGGTTCATGCTTATGAAAGCGATGCAGTAGCAGTATTTTTAAATATTAAGAAGGAATTGCCAATTTACTCTGTAGCTGTAAAGGAAAAAAAGATTGCTATTTCTTTTGATGCAGCATGGGGTGCTGAGTACACATCAAGAATCATGGATATTCTGGAGGAAAGGGACATTAAAACAACTTTTTTTCTGGTAGGCTTTTGGGTGGATAAGTATCCTGAACGGGTAAAGGAAATAGCAAAACGCGGTCATGAAGTAGCCAATCACTCTACTACCCATCCCAATATGTCCAAATTAAGCCGGGAACAGATAATTAATGAAATTATGACTACACAAGAAAAAATTGAAAAGCTGGCAGGTGATCGCTCTGTCCGTCTGCTGCGTCCTCCATTCGGAGATTATAATGATTTGTTGATTCAAACCTGCAGAGAATTGGGTTTTCATGTTATACAATGGGATGTGGATTCCCTTGATTGGAAGGAGATGGGCGTACAGCATATGTTTGACAGAGTAACCCAAAGGGTAGATGATGGTTCCATTGTTTTGTTTCACAACAATGCCAAATACATCACAGAAGCCCTGCCTTTGATTCTGGACCATCTGTTGGCAGAAGGGTATGACATTGTGCCGGTTTCAGAGCTAATCTACAAGGAAAACTATCGACTGGATCATACAGGACGTCAATACCCGACAGAGGACGAAAATCCGGGGTCATAAAACAGCAGGGGAGTGAATATGTATAATTCTAGGTTTGTCTAACAATGGAAAAGACGGAAGGGAGAGACGGGGGATGGCAGAATGTACTGCAGATAACAACAATTGGGTATATGTAGCCGGAAAGGTTGATTCAGCAATTGAGTTCAATCATGAGATGTATGGTGAGGGGTTCTACAGTTTTTTTCTTGCTGTGCCCAGGTTGAGCAGTTATGTGGATCGTTTGCCGGTAACAGTATCAGAAAGGCTGATTGATGAGATAGACTTGAATACGGGCTCTGATGTTGTAATTTCCGGACAATTCCGCTCATATAACAAGTTGATTGACGGAAGCAACAAGCTGGTGCTTACTGTGTTTGTTCGTGAAATCGGAGCCAAAACCGAAGAGATTAAAAATCCAAACCAGATTTATTTGAATGGTTATGTATGTAAACCGCCTGTTTATCGTATGACTCCCTTTAAACGGGAAATTGCTGACCTATTAATTGCAGTAAATCGGGCTTATAACAAATCAGATTATATTCCTACCATCGCATGGGGCAGGAATGCCAGATTTTGCAGGAATATTGAAGTTGGAAATAACCTGAAGATCTGGGGACGCATTCAGAGCCGTGAGTACCAAAAACGGTATCCCGATGGAGAAGTGATAGAAAAAACGGCCTATGAAGTTTCGGTATCCAAGATGGAATTGGTGCGGGAAGAAGCAAATGAATAGCTTACCGATGAAAAATCTGAAAATTACATATCCATTCCCCCTCATTTTCCTGTTCAATTTATTGTATTAATGTGTTAAAATAAAACTACCAGAGCCCCATATTGCAGTAAGCTTTCTAATGACTGATTCGATTTAAGAGATTTTACATATAGCAGGAGGATGACAATGGAATATCAGTCTAAATTGAGGGATGATCAGGTAGATATGCTTTTTGATTCCATACTCTGCTTGGAGAACCGGGAAGAATGCTATCGGTTTTTTGAGGATCTGTGCACCGTCAATGAGATCAAATCCCTTGCTCAAAGGCTTGAAGTGGCTATTATGCTGCGAAAGAAATATACCTACAATGAAATAGCTGAAAGGACAGGTGCCAGCACTGCCACTATAAGCAGGGTAAATCGTTCCCTGATATACGGCTCGGATGGATATAACCGAATTTTGGACAAGTTGGAAAAAAAAGCTGACTAGCGTTTAAAAATCTGTATATCACGAAAAAGGCGGTTCCTGTCGCCTTTTTATTGTTTCATACAGGTTTAGATTCGCTTATACCTTATGAAATAACTATATGAAGAAATCAAGGAATTCACTTTACAAAAAGACATGTGAGGTTGACAATGAACAATACGGAAATAGCAAGGAAATACTGCGCTATACGTGACCGCATTTTGGAAAAGCAATACAGCCACCTGAATGCGATGCAAAGACAGGCAGTATTGACAACTCAAGGCCCTCTGTTGCTGCTGGCTGGTGCCGGTTCGGGCAAGACAACAGTATTAACCAATCGGGTTGCTCATATTATTCGTTTCGGTGATGTTTATAAAAGCAAGTATATTCCCGGAAATTTAAGTGCGGATGATATAGACACGTTAATGGCTTATGAAAAATCCCTGGATTTAGGTCAAAAGGAAATGCCCGAAGATGTAGAGAATCTACTTTGCATAAGAGCAGTATATCCTTCCCGGATCCTGGCCATAACCTTTACCAATAAAGCAGCCCGGGAAATGAAAGAACGAATTTCCGCTCTGTTGCGGGAAGAGGCACCCCATATTTGGATCAGCACTTTTCATTCTGCCTGTGTTCGGATTCTGCGCCGGGAGATAGAAAAAATTGGATATACCAAGAATTTTGTCATATATGATGATATCGATCAGTTGTCGGTGATCAGGGAATGTTTGAAAGAACTGAATGTGAATGAGAAATTCTTTTCCTCCAAGGAAATTCGAATAAGGATAAACAATCTGAAATATGACCTTAAAAGCCCTCAGGATTATGCCGCTGAGGTACAAGGCCAATATAGGGAAGAACAAATTGCCCGGATATATGCATTATATGAGTCCAAGCTGAAGAAGAACAATGCTCTGGATTTTAACGACCTGCTGAATAAAACATTGGAATTGTTTTATCTGCAGCCCGCCATTCTGGATTATTATCGAGACAAATTCCGGTATATCCTGGTGGATGAATACCAGGACACCAATGCAGCGCAATATTTGCTGGTCAAGCTATTGTCCGGCAGCCACCGCAATATCTGTGTGGTAGGAGATGATGATCAGTCAATTTATCGCTGGAGAGGGGCTGACATCAGAAATATCCTGAATTTCGAAAAGGACTTTGCTAATACCAGAGTAATTAAACTGGAGGAGAATTATCGCTCTCATCAGAATATTCTGGAGGCTGCTAATTATGTTATTCGGAATAACAATCATCGTAAGGAAAAAAAACTATGGACCAGACAGAAAAAAGGAGAACCGATTTGGGTATGTCGTTCAGCTAATGAACAGCAGGAAGCGGAATTTGTATGCAATGAAATCCTGCGACATGTCCGTTCAGGAGGCCGGGAGGGTGACGCAGCTGTATTATACCGAATGCATGCCCAGTCTCGCTCAATAGAGGAAGCCTTCATGAAATACGGCATACCATATCGTATTTATGGCGGCCTTCGTTTCTATGAACGAAAAGAAATCAAGGATATAATTGCATACCTGAGGGTGCTGGTCAATCCCTCTGATGATGTCAGTGTTCAGCGGATTATCAATGTACCCAAAAGGGGTATTGGAAATGTTACTTTAGCAGCTCTTCAAAATGCGGCTGCATCCGGTGAAAGCAGTATTATGGAAGTCATTCAAAATTTGGATAGCAATCAGGTGCTGACAGGCAGAGCTGCCGGTAATGCAAAGCAATTCGCCAAGCTGATTTCTGATCTGAAGTCTGAAATGGAAAAGCACTCTCTGGCGGATTTTATCAATATCCTGCTTGAGATGACAAATTATAAATCCGATCTTATGGAAGAGGATTCCAATGAAGCAGTTAGCAGATTAGAGAATATTGCTGAATTTGTATCAGCAGCCCTTGAATTTGAAAATAATAATCCTGAAGAGGGATTAACGGGATTTTTGGAGAATATTTCATTGGTGTCAGATATAGACAACATGGATGAAGAAGATAAGGAAAGAAGTTCTTTCGTGTACCTTATGACACTGCACAGTGCCAAGGGTTTGGAATTCCCCATTGTGTTTATGATAGGCATGGAGGAAGGCTTGTTCCCTCATGCCAGATCAATGGAATCGGAGGAAGAATTGGAAGAGGAAAGACGCCTTTGTTATGTAGGTATCACCCGTACCAAGATTAGACTCTATCTTACCCACACGGCTCAAAGAACATTATTCGGAGCCCCGGCTTTGAACATACCTTCACGTTTTCTGAATGAGATACCCGAAGAGCTCATTAAAGACGTAAGCCCTTCATTTGTCGGGTATAGCGGTTCCGGAAGGTATAGTTTTAATAATAAGCCTGTACAACTTTGGAGGCATCCATCTTCTGTCAGTACAGGCTTTGGAAATGAAGCAGATAGTTCCGAAGGCAGGGCTGCAGGCGGTAGGCATGCCTTAAGGCAACCGGTTAAAAGGCAGGATAAAATGATAAGGCTCGGGTTGGATGGCAAAGTATTACAGAAGCCCGCTGCAACGGCTCCAAATAAAGATGCAGGACGTTTTCAACTGGGGGATAAGGTATACCATTCAAAATTCGGAAATGGAACGGTAGTAACCACAGAAGGGGAAGGCAGCAATACTACCATACGAGTGGCCTTTGTACAAGGTGGAATTCGAAGCTTTGCGGCAGAGCTTGCTCCATTGAAGAAATTATAGTCTGGAAGGAAAGGAGCCTACAATCAAATGGATAAGGAACTCAAGTCTGTAAATGACAGGAATACAGGGGACGGCACTCAGGATGTGAAACAGCGGATGGAGGAATTAATCCGCCTGATTGAATATCACAATAACAGATATTACAACATGGATGATCCGGAAATTTCAGATTATGAATATGATCAGCTTTACCTGGAATTAACAAATCTCGAACAGGCATATCCGCAATTGAAGAGAAAGGACTCTCCCACACAAAAAGTCGGGGGAATCGTCAAGCGGGAATTAAAAAAGGTTGTCCATGATGTTCCGGTTATCAGCTTACAGGATGTTTTTTCCAAAAACGAGGTTATTCAATTTGTAGAGCGAATCCGGCAGGAACTGCGGGATCCGGTGTTTGTTGTGGAAAAAAAGGTCGACGGTTTATCGGTGGTTTTACGCTATCACGAAGGCAATCTCACTGAGGGTATCACCAGGGGGGATGGCGAGATCGGGGAATCTGTATATGAAAATCTGCTGGTTATTCCCTCCGTACCAAAAACCATCCCTGCAAAACTGCCATATCTTGAAATCCGGGGCGAAATATATATGTCATTTGAGGCTTTTGAAAAAGCCAACCGGAAACAAGAGGAAACAGGAGGCAGGGTATATCAGACCGCACGTAACCTTGCTGCCGGCACCATGAGACAGCTGGATCCCAATATTGTGAGGGAAAGAGGACTGGACATCTTTATATTCAATCTTGAAATTTGTCAAGGCAGAGAATTCAACTCTCATTTGGAAACCCTTAAGTGGCTGGAAGATCAGGGTTTTCCGGTCAGTCCCGGCTATGTTGCCTGCAGAACTGCCGAAGAAGTATGGGAAGCCATAGAACATATAGAAAAAACCAGATGGAGTCTGCCTTATGGGATTGACGGGGCAGTGATTAAGGTGGACAACCTGCAGGACAGGATTCTATTGGGTATGACCAGTAAGGTGCCCCGCTGGGCGGCAGCATATAAATATCCCCCTGAGCAGAAGGAAACAGTAGTGGAGGATATTCATATTCAGGTAGGCCGAACCGGAAGATTGACGCCGCTGGCTATACTGAAGCCGGTAAAGATAGCAGGCACAACCGTATCCAGGGCCTCTTTGCATAATCAGGATTATATAAACTCAAAGGATATACGCATTGGTGATACGGTAATAGTCCAGAAAGCCGGTGACATCATCCCGGAGGTCTTAAAGGTGGTGCCCGAAAAAAGACCTAGGGGGAAAACGCAGCCCTTTTTCATTCCGGATACTTGCCCCATGTGCGGTTCCAAGGCTGTCAGGGAAGAAAACGGGGCGGACATCCGTTGCATCGGAGCGAACTGCTTTGCTCAGGCTGTTCGAAAGGTAATATATTTTGCTTCAAAGGATGCGATGAACATAGAAGGTATGGGCCCCAGCTCAGTGGAGGCTTTAATGACCCAGGGTTATATAGAGGATTTTGCAGATATATATGCTCTGGCAGATTATCGCGATGAGTTGATTGAAAGGGGAATTGTGGGCAAGGAAAAAGCAACCGACAATCTGCTCAGGGCCATTGAGAACTCAAAGCAAAATGATATTGACCGCCTGATCACCGGATTGGGTATTCGGAATGTAGGAAGACAGTCGGCCAGAGTGATTGCACAGCATTTTCCTGATATTAAGTCCATAAAAAATGCATCCTACGAGCAGCTTATTGCACTGCCTGATTTTGGTGAAATTATGGTAGGGGATATTCTGGAGTTCTTTGCCCGGAAAGAAACCGCAATCCTGCTGGAAAAGTTGGAGCGAGCCGGTGTCAATATGAAATCTTATTCGGTTGATAAAAAGCAGGACAATCGCCTGGAGGGAAAGGTATTTGTATTAACCGGTACACTTCCCGGCATGACTCGTGAACAGGCAAGAGAACTGATACAAAGCTATGGCGGGAAGGTATCGGGCAGTGTTTCGCGAAAAACCTCCTATGTACTTGCAGGCAAAGAAGCCGGCAGCAAACTGAATAAAGCCAGGGAATTAAATATACCCGTAATTAGCGAAGAAGACTTAATGAATATGTTGACGTAGCACATAATTACCTCAATATGTAAAAATAAACATATAAAACATTCTGGATAAAATTGAGCAGCAAACAGCATTAGTTAATGATATACGCAATTCATTGCGTCAAGAGATTAAGGATCAGGTTCACCTGGGCAATGAAACACTGACAGTGGAACATTTATCTGAACTGGATAATATTATTAATTCTTTGGAATCTGTGCTTAAAAGCGTCAGAACCCAAACAGAAGCTTTGGAACAGGAAATTCAAGCCAAAAACAAAAAGATCTCAGCCTGCAACTCGGAGATTGCCGAATTGAAGAAGTTATTGTCAGGTTTCCAATACTATTTCGATAATCCATCCTATAAAGAACGTACAGGGATATATAAATACGGAGCATCGAAAACAGCATCCGGCGACCTGAAAAAGGTAATGGATCTTACCCGAAAAAAGTATCAGGATGATATCATATATTTATCCATACATTTAAATGCTACCAATGACTCCAAGCAAACTTACATATCCGGAATGTATGTATTTTATAGGAACAACAACCCTTCCACCAACACCGGTTATTATAAAAACTACAATGTATCGGAGCGTTCCAGGCTTTCTTCCTTATTACTGCAGGAAACAAATAAGTCTACCAAGTTTGCTCAGAATGCATCTACACCACGTGTGGGAGACTTCAGCGTACTGCGGGAGAACAATCTGGTATCCGCTTTGGCGGAAGTTGGCTTTATGAATAATCCTAACGACTTGAAATTGGTTGTACAGGATTCAGTTCGGGAAGATGCTGCTTATGGCATGTTGAAGGGTATTGTTGCATATTTTAATAAATAATTACCTGATTTAGGTATATCATTGTTAGCAAGGTTTTACCCCGATGAATACAGCCGGCAAAGGCTGTATCACGGGGTTTTTGTTCTTATTTAATACACCGAAAAGTATTGCACATTGGGATAACATGATTGGAAAAAGCTAAACATAGAAAAGGAACAGCTGGTAAATAGATCACCTTTGGCACAAAAGGAGTGAAAACATGAAGCTGACTGCTCAATACATAGAATCAATGGCAAAGTTATCCCGCTTAGAATTAACGGAAATGGAAAAGAATGCATACGCCAAGGAATTAGATGAAGTATTTCGTTATATTGATAAACTGCAGCAAGTGAACACGGATGGTGTGCAACCGACGGATTTTATACATGTGATTCAGACAATCCGCGACAGGAAGGATGAGAAGTAAGAAGCGCTATATAACACCTGAACCCGGCAGGAAAGGATGTTAAGAATGGAATTGTACAAGTTAACAATTCACGAAGCTCGGGAACTGCTCAGAAAAAGGGAGATATCTTCAAGAGAACTTACAAAATCAGTGCTTGAGCGGATACGTGCAACCGAAGGCGAAATACGATCCTTTATATCCATAGACTTTAATAATGCATTGAAGCAGGCAGAACGATTTGATAAAATGCAAAAGAAGTCAGAGCTACATGAGCTGCCTGATCTTGCAGGTATACCTTATGGCTTGAAAGACAATATTTGTACGAGGAACATGCGGACTACCTGCGCCTCACGAATCATGGAATACTTTAGTCCGGTTTATGAAGGAACGGTAGTAAAAAAATTGAGGGACTCTCACGCTGTATTGATAGGCAAACTCAATATGGATGAGTTTGCTATCGGTTCTTCCGGCGAAACCTCAATATTTCCTCATACCAGGAATCCCTGGTCAGCAGACAGAGTACCCGGTGGTTCCAGCGGAGGATCTGCTGCTTCCGTTGCAGCAGATCAGCTATTGTTTTCTTTAGGCTCTGATACAGGAGGATCCATCCGACAGCCCTCTTCATTTTGTGGTATTGTTGGTATGAAACCGACATTTGGAGCTGTTTCCTGTTTTGGGCTGGTGCCCTTTGCAACTTCTCTGGATCAGATTGGGCCGCTTTGTAAAGATGTCACCGATTGTGCAATTGTAATGAATGCAATTACAGGTTTTGATGCCAGAGACAAAGCCTCGGCAAAAATCAAACACCCGGATTATACCACTTTTTTAATAGATGATGTATCCTGCATGCGGATCGGGTTTTCCCAAAAATGGATGGCAGGCAATCTGAATGAAGATGTCCGCAATGCAATAGAAAAAGCAAAAGCAATGTTTGAAGATATGGGGGCGGTAATTGAGGAAGTATCTTTGCCTCATATTGAGTATGCAGTACCGGTTTATTTCCTGATTTCCTCTGCAGAAGCTTCCTATAATCTGACCGGCGTCGATGGAATTCGAATGGGGTATGAAAAAGGAGCGATTCCTGAATTGGATGAACTGGCAGAATATGTCGGCATGCATGAGTTGGGATCAGCCGTAAAGAAACGGATACTATTGGGTAATATTGCATTGTGCAGTGAGCATTATGAAACTTATTACATGAAAGCACTAAAGGTTAGAACTTTAATAAAACAGGATTTCGCCCAGGCCTTTGAAAAATTGGATTTGATTTTGTCTCCAACCAACCCTGATACTGCTTTTCGATTTGGGGAAATGCAGGATAATATCGTTAAAATGTATGAATATGATGCTTTTACAGTACCGGTTAACCTGGCGGGTCTGCCGGCTATGTCCATTCCCTGCGGGTTTGACTCTAAGGGTCTGCCTATAGGCATGCAGCTGATAGGGAAGCATTTCGGTGAAGAAGCATTGTTCCGCGCTGCCTACACATTTGAACAGAATACGGATCATCATTTGAAAAGCCCTCTGCTGAGGCACCCACAGTAGATTATAATTGATTAATAAATAAATCCAGCAATGTTTTCAGTGTTTCCAATGTAGGAATGTCAATTTTTACATCAGCATCGCCGGGAAATTCTGTGTCTTCCTTGTCCAACAATGATAAAAGCGAAGAGCTGAGATAAAAAATGCCGGTTTGATTCGTCATGCCCTTCCTGTTCCAGTTTATATCCAGATAGGGATATGTAAGGTGGATTCGCTTGGGAAAAACAGTCATTATTTTTGGCTTATCCTTTCTTTTTATTAATCCATGATGGGACAGGCAAACCCATCGGAGCAGCTTTCTGATCTCTTTTTCATGGAATTTGTTATAGGATTGGATAAGCATTTCAAGAAAAGAGTCGATAATATTGTTGATTATATCCCTTTGATTGGATTCGCCGGACGAATATTCGGCTAATCTGTTCAGACAGGTTAACAGTGCACCTATGTCGAAAGCGGTGTAGCTGATATTTCTGCGTTTGAATGCAAACAAGTCAATAGTGTCCTTATAAGCGATCCTGTAAAGGTTGCTGAATAAATTGAAAACTTCTTCCAAAATATGATCTAATTGTACAAATGGATAAGATTGAAGCAAGGCATCCAGAATAAAAAACTGTTGTCCCGACGATGCGGATGCATTTCCTTCGGGACTGCAATGAAACAACCCGGATCTGCTTTTACGATTTAAAACCTCCAATGCAAGGTAAGCCAGGAAATCACTTCTTTGTTTAATATTATTATACTTAAGCCAAACAGATACTCCTCGTATAACCTCAGCCAGCTCCATGGTACTGATCATGCTTATATCCAAATCCTGTGTTATTTTCTCAAAAAGATCCTGCAGAGCAGGCATAAAGTCCGGGGTTTCTTCAACTGAATGTCCGGTATGAAGAAGGCAGGCTCCGCCTTCCAGGATAGCAGAACGTTCTCCGGGACTACAGTGATTCTCTTCCTGATACTCCAAACAGAATTGCAGTTGCAATGCAGCTGCGGTTTTCCACTCCCTGTGCAGGGAAGAGTGAGAAAGGCAGGACACAGTTCTGTAGTAAGGCAAAATATGAGCCATCCGGGAAAGTGCCTGGATACTGTATCCTGTGGTTTTCATGCAGGGTCTGGCAGCATCGTTAGTCATTTTCAGACGAGTTCCGCCGGCTTTAGCATACCAGGCTGCTGCCGGAGGTTGAAAAAGCCTTCCTGCGTACCGGCTTTCAGAATCCTGCCATTTTAACAGATGAAGAGCAGCTTCAGATAAATAAAAGACCGACATTGTTTGGATTACAGTAAAATCCAGGATGGGGTTTCCTGTTATTGTAGAAACCATGAAATTGCCTCCTAAATATTTGTAGTTAGTAATATGAATATGCATAAGTTCCGCTGTGTAGTAATTAATATTGAAATGTTTGACATAACAAAGTTTATTTGAAATACTTGCAAACAATGGCGGGACTGGGCTATAATACTAGGAAGAACTGACGTGGATAAAAAACGCTATTGGATATGCTGCAGCTTCAAGGAAGGATGAAGGCTTATGGTCATGAGCATGACAGGATTCGGAACGGGAAAAGCCGAAGACAGCCATCGGGAGATAACCATAGAGTTGAAAACGGTTAATAATCGCTACCTGGATATAAATCTGCGCATGCCAAGAAGCCTTTCCAATTTTGAAGATGATATAAGAAAGAGGATTCAGCAAAAGATTTCCAGAGGCCGGGTAGAAGTATTTATCGGCTATCAAAACAAAGGTCAGGATCAGGTTAATGTAACCCTGAACGAAGGGGTGGCAGAAGCATACTATTCTGCGTTTCTGGCCTTGGCTGACAGGTTTCAATTGGATACCAAGCCGGATCTGGCTGTTCTTTCCGGAATTGAAGATATTTTTATAGTAACAAAGCCTGAAGAAGATGAAGATTTATTGAAGCAATTGATGTTTGATGCTTTGGATGATGCACTTGAATTGGTAGCAGATATGCGGGAAAAGGAAGGCAGATTTATAGCGGAGGATTTGGAAGCGCGAAGCCATGTTATTCAGCGAATTGTTGATGCCGTTGAACAGCGTTCACCCGCTGTTATAGAAGAATATCGTCA
Organism: Clostridiales bacterium; assembly: GCA_012838915.1. GTDB lineage: Bacteria > Bacillota > Clostridia > Caldicoprobacterales > DTU083 > DTU083. Next base: position 16,720 of record DUOI01000117.1, on the reverse strand, counting down.
GAAGTTGCGGCAAAGAATGGAAGATCTGCTGAACAATACTGAATTGGATGAAAATCGTTTTCAAATGGAAGTGGCATACTATGCAGAACGTTCCAATATTACAGAAGAAATAGTACGCTTGAAGAGTCATCTGATTCAATTGCGTCAAACCCTGAAATCCGGCGGTTGTATCGGACGCAAGCTGGATTTCATCATACAGGAAATGAATCGGGAAGCCAACACTATTGGATCCAAGGCAAATGATATTGCTATTATCAACTACGTGGTTGATATAAAGAGTGAAATAGAGAAAATTCGCGAGCAGATACAAAACATTGAGTAACGTCAAGGAAAGCAGGGATATTGAATTATGGGGATTAAATTAATCAATATCGGATTTGGAAATATTGTCTCAGCGAATCGCATTATTGCAATAGTCAGTCCGGAATCAGCGCCTATAAAGAGAATTGTTCAAGATGCCCGTGACAGAGGCATGTTGATAGATGCCACTTACGGACGCAGGACCCGGGCAGTCATTGTGTCCGACAGCGACCATGTAATTCTTTCAGCTGTTCAGCCCGAAACCGTGGCTCATCGCCTTCACAGCAAAGAATCTGCGGATTTGACCGGTGCTGAGGAATAAGTTTCCCCATTTCAAAAGACGTCTTGAAAGGATAAGGACATGAAAAAAAAAGGATTACTCATCGTCATTTCCGGACCTTCCGGAGCCGGTAAAGGGACCATTTGCAAAGAATGGCTCAAACGGCATCCGGAAGCGGTTTTATCGGTTTCAGCCACTACCAGACCGCCCAGGCCTATGGAAATTGAAGGAGTCAACTATTTTTTTAAAAGTCGCGAAGAATTTAAAAAAATGATTGAAAATAATGATTTTCTGGAATATGCAAAGGTATATGATAATTATTACGGAACACCCAGAAAATATGTACAGCAGAAGCTGCTGGAAGGCCGGGATGTCATTTTGGAAATAGATATTCAGGGCGCTCTCAAGGTAAAGGATCGTTTTGACGAGGGAGTATTCATCTTTATTGTACCTCCAACCATGGAGGAACTGAGAAGGCGTATTGTAAAACGTGGAACGGAAAACCCAGACATTATTCTGCAGCGCTTCAAAAGTGCGTTTGAAGAAATTAATTTTATCAAGCGATATAATTATGTAGTAGTTAATGACACAATTGAAGAATCGGTATGTAAAATGGAAGCCATTATTTTAGCAGAAAAATGCCGTGTTGATCGAAACACTCATTTAATTATGCAATTACAAGGAGAGATATAGATGATTTACCCGACTTTAAAAACATTGATGACAAAGGTTGACAGTAAATATACCCTGGTAGTAGCGGTGGCAAAGCGAGCAAGGCAGCTAATCTCCGGAGCCTCACTACCCTTGGTTGACGAAGAGGATGCTGTCGACAGACCGGTTTCCACCGCTATCCGGGAAATTGTAGCAGACAAGGTTACCTATGAGCATGTTAAGAAGTGATAAACTGAAAAAAGGTACAAAGTACCTTTTTTTATTGTAATTAAAACAGATGTAGAGTTTTGCAGACTATTTCCGGCCGCGATGCCGGAGGGATTATTTTAATGAATCATATCATTTAAGAGGAAGAGTAGGCATTTGAGGGGAGTGAATCGGTGGAAAAAAGAAAATATGCAGGTGTAGTTGTCGACCAGACCCATCCTTCACTGGACAAATTGTTTCATTATGGCATTCCGGATAATCTTGCAAAGCATATCCAGCTTGGAGTACGTGTGCAGGTTCCTTTCGGGCATCGCAATCTTCAAGGATATATTCTTTCCCTGGATGAAGAACCCGATGTTTCCATGGAAAAAATCAGGCCAATAAAAAAGGTCCTGGATCCCAGTCCTGCTCTTGTACCTTCTGCTATCCCCCTTATTTACTGGATGAGGAATGAATATCACTGCATGTTCATAGAAGCTATTCGTTGCTTCATTCCGCCTGGTCTTCGCCTGAATATAGGGGAGAAAACTCAAAAAATAGTAGTTTTGGAAGAAGTGGATTATATTGATGAATGGATAAGAGCGGTGGAAAGGTATTCTCCCGGTATGGCTGCCATACTGAGAACCCTGGAGCAGAATGAATCCATGCCTTACAATGAGCTCTTGGATCGTACCGGCGCTTCCGAATCAAGTATTCAATCATTGCTGAAACGGGGGTATATAAGAATAGAGGTGGAGGAAACCTATCGGGATCCCTGGCCTGTTAATCTGACGCCCACACGGCCCCCCGAATTTACCCGGGAACAGGCAGCAGCTTCTCAGGTGATCGGGAAATGCATTCGGCAACAAAAAGGTAAGGTTCTGCTGCGTGGCGTTACCGGCAGCGGTAAAACAGAGATCTACATGAAGGCAGCGGAGGATGCACTGTCCCGGGGCAGACAGGTTATCGTACTGGTGCCGGAGATCTCACTTACACCGCAGACAGTAAGCCGGTTCAAAGGTCGTTTTGGTGATCAGGTAGCAATTCTTCACAGCCGATTGTCACTGGGAGAACGCTATGATGAATGGCGCCGTATCCGCAGAAATGATGTGCAGATTGTAGTAGGTGCCAGGTCCGCAGTATTTGCACCTCTGGAGCGTCTGGGTCTGGTTATTATAGACGAAGCACATGAAGACAGCTATAAATCCGAGGTACGCCCCCGTTATCATACCCGGGATGTTGCCGCTAAACGATGTGAATTGGACGGCGCTGTATTGGTTCTCGGCAGCGCAACGCCCAGCCTGGAAGACTACGACAAGGCAATTAAAGGGGAATATCAGCTGGTGGAAATTGATACGCGAATTGATAATCAGGCTATGCCGCAAGTGGAAATCATAGATATGCGAAGGGAACTGGCAATGGGCAATCGCAGTATGATCAGCAATGAATTGTACCGGGGCTTAAAGCATATTTTAAGTCATGGGGAGCAAGCCATACTACTGATCAACCGCCGGGGATATGCGCATTTCGTATCCTGTCGAAGCTGCGGTCATGTAATTAAGTGTCGTAATTGTGATGTATCGTTAACTTATCATATAAGGGATCTGGCTTTGAAATGCCATTATTGCGGTTACCGGGAAGGGTATCCTAAGGTTTGCCCTGTATGCGGCAGTAAATATATCAAGCACTTTGGATCGGGCACTCAAAGGATAGAGGAGGAGCTGTGCAACCTTTTTCCTTTTGCCCGTTTGCTAAGGATGGATATGGATACTACCGGCCGGAAAGGAGCCCACTATCGAATTTTGGATGCATTTCACAGGCAGGAATATGATATTCTGCTTGGCACACAGATGGTGGCCAAAGGCCTGGACTTTCCAAATGTGACTCTTGTCGGAGTGCTTGCAGCAGACTCAGCTCTCTATCTTCCGGATTACCGCAGCAGTGAAAAGACCTTTCAGCTAATCACCCAAGTGGCTGGCCGTGCCGGACGGGGCAGTAAATCAGGCAGGGTGATTGTGCAGTCCTATCAGCCGGAGCATTACGCTCTGCAATATGCTTCAAACCATGATTATAAAGGTTTTTTTCACAGAGAAGTCCAAATACGTCGGCAATTTGGCTATCCTCCATATTCTCATATTATTCGGGTGCTGGTTACCGGGGAGGAGGAAAAAAAACTGAAACAATTCTCTGAAACTATGGTAGAATGGCTTGGGAAGCGTATAGCCGATGACAGACTGTTGAAAGAGGGTTTGCTGGATGTGGGTGCATACCCAGCACCTATAGAAAAAATCAAAAACAAATATCGGTGGCAGGTTTTGATCCGGGTTCAAACTGATAAACTGTATCGGATGGCTTATCATCGCCTGTCCGAAGAACTAAACAGAGAGTTCTACAGCGATAACTTAAACATTGCTCTGGATTTCAATCCCCTTAGTTTAGTATAGAAAGAGTGATTTCAATGGCTTTAAGACAGATTAAGCACTACCAGAGAGACGAAGTCCTACGAAAAAAATCCAAACCGGTGGACAAAATAGACGAGAGAGTGCAAATTCTTATAACAGATATGATAGATACCATGTATCAGGCCGAAGGGGTAGGCTTGGCTGCTCCTCAGGTAGGGATTTTAAAACGCATAGTTGTAATAGATATTGGAGAAGGGGTGCATGTTCTGATTAATCCCGAAATCGTGAAGGAATCAGGTGAGCAAATAGACTATGAAGGCTGTCTGAGTCTACCGGGCATAAGAGCACAAGTCAAGCGTCCGGCTGAGGTAATAGTGAAGGCTCTGGATCGTAACGGCAAGGAAATTGAAATTGAGGCAAATGGTCTTTTTGCAAGAGCATTATGCCATGAATTGGATCATTTAAACGGTATCCTCTTTATAGATAAGGCTATTCCCGAGACACTGGAGAGAGAACAACCTTAATGCGAATAAATTATATGAATTTTACTGGAGGTTGGATAATTGCTGAGAATCATTTTTATGGGTACTCCTGACTTTGCGCTGCCTGCATTGGAAGCTGTAAAGAACAGCGGACAAGAACTCCTGGCTGTTGTAACCCAGCCGGACAAACCCAGGGGACGAGGAAAGCGACTGACCCCGTCCCCGGTCAAGGTATGGGCAGCAGAAAAAAGGATTCCAATATTTCAGCCACAGAAAATAAGGGGTAATCTCGAATTTTTAAATCAGATAAAGGAAATGAATCCTGATTTGATTGTAACGGCAGCCTACGGACAAATATTGCCCGGGAATATTCTTGCTATTCCGCCTTTAGGGTGCATTAATGTTCATGCATCACTATTACCCGAGTATAGAGGGGCATCACCAATTCAGCAGGCATTGATTGACGGCAGGAAGAAAACCGGAATCAGTATTATCTATATGGATGAAGGTATGGATACCGGAGATATTATCCTTCAGAGGGAGCTGGATATATGCCCGGATGAAAACGCAGGTCAGCTTCACGATCGTCTGTCAACGCTTGGGGGCACCATGCTTTCAGAGGTTTTGAGGATGTTTGAGCAGGGTAAGCCTGCCGGTACACCTCAGGATTCAGATAAGGCAACCTATTGTGGCAAAATAGACAAGTCCATGGGAGAAATTCGTTGGGAACAATCCGCTCGCTCCATCTGCAACCTGATCAGAGGATTAACTCCCTGGCCCGGAGCATTTACCTTTTTTAATAACGGTAAGCGCCTCAAGATTCTGAGGGCTTTGATAGCGGATCATCCCAATCAAAAAAACCATATTCCGGGAATTGTATTGAAGGCTGATCAAACCAGCGGTTTGCTAGTAGCCTGCGGTCAAGGTATAATTCGAATTGCAGAGCTGCAGGAGCAGGGAGGCAGGCATATGACTGATATTGATTATTTAAGAGGCAATCCCATTGAAATTGGCATGCAATTGGGCAGACAGGGCCGGGGAAACGGAATATCATGAAATGAGGAAAGACAGCAGTCAAAAGGACCTTGCTTTGCAGCCCCGTCTTGCTGCTTTACAAGTCCTCAAAGAAGTAAACAAGGACGGCAGGTATGCTAATATCAGCCTGAAAGAAAACCTGCGCAATCGGTCTCTGACCGGTCGTGATGCAGCCTTTACGACCCAGCTGGTATATGGTTGCCTGGAAAAGCAGATAACCATAGATTACTATCTGAGGAAGCTGGCAAACCTGAAGCGTGTCAATCCCTGGATAGAAAACATATTGCGACTGGGTGCCTATCAGATTCTTTTTATGGATGGAGTTCCGGATTTTGCAGCCTGTAATGAAGCTGTCAAGCTGTGCAAAGCACATGGATTATATGCATTGAAAGGGTTTGTAAACGGAATCTTGCGCAATATTGCCCGCAAAAAAGAAAAACTGATGCAACCCGATCCAAATCTGTCCACGGCTGAGAACCTTTCTCTACTTTACAGTTACCCACAGTGGCTGGTGGAAAAATGGATTAAGGACTACGGACAGGTTTTAGCTGAGGATATTATGAAACCTATTAATGCCGGTAATATGACAACCATTCGGGTCAATACAATGAAAACCTCGAAAGAGGTGCTGAGGGATGAACTTCTAAGCCTTGGTCTGGAGGTATATAACGGACTGCACGTCAGTGAATCGCTGCGGGTTTCCAATGGCGGCGACGTGGGTGAAAGTGTTCTTTTCCAAAGTGGCTGCTTTACCGTTCAGGGAGAAAGCTCCATGCTGGTTTCTCATATAGTGGACCCACAACCGGGAGAAACCATCCTGGATGCCTGCAGCTCTCCCGGAGGCAAGGCTATCCATATGGCTGAATTGATGAATGGGCAGGGCAGGGTTGTTGCCTGGGATATTCATGCTCACCGGGTGGACTTGATTAAAGTGAACTGTCTGCGCATGGGAGCAGAAATTGTGGAACCTTCCCTTGTCGATGCATCTGTACCCGATTCCGCATGGAATGACCAATTTGACCGGGTACTGATTGATGCCCCCTGCTCAGGACTTGGCATCGTACATAAAAAGCCGGATATCAAGCTGAATATTTCACAGGAAGCTTTACAGGAACTGCCTGAACTGCAGGCAAAAATCCTGTCTGCATGCAGGAGCTATGTCAAACCCGGCGGAGTACTGGTTTACAGCACCTGTACCATCAATCCTGCAGAAAACGAAGAAATCATCAGAGCATTTCTGGCAAATAACCCCGAGTACTATTTAGAGGATGTTTTATCCATTGTGCCGGATAGTCTGCATTCTGCAGTACAAAACAGGCTTATACAATTGATTCCTTCACGGCATGGAATTGATGGTTTTTTTATTGCCAGAATGAGGAGGAGCTTATTTGACCGACGAAGCCAATGAAACCATGAATAACAAACATAGCCCGATGAAGGACAAAATTGATATTCTTGACAGAACTCCGGAGGAATTAATATCTGATATGGAATTACTTGGAGAAAGACCATATCGGGGGGAGCAAGTTTTTCAATGGCTGTATCAAGGTGCCGCCTCTTTCAGTGAAATGACAAATCTGCCCAAAACTCTCAGGCGCAAGCTGGAGGGTAAATATATCATCGGAAAGCTTAAGCAGTTGAAAAGGCTGGTTTCATCCGACAAGCGCACTATTAAGTATTTGTATTTGCTGGCAGATAATAATATAATAGAATGTGTTTTAATGAAATATCATTATGGCAATACGCTGTGCCTGTCCACCCAGGTGGGCTGTGCCATGGGATGCAGCTTTTGTGCTTCCGCAACAGGTGGCTTGGTACGGCAATTGACTGCCGGAGAAATGATGGCTCAGATTCTGGAAGTCAATCGGGATATAGCTGGGCTGAACTGGGAGCCGGTAAGCGGTGTTGTTCTCATGGGCAGCGGAGAGCCATTGGACAATTACGAAAATACCATGAAATTTCTGCATCAGGTTCATAATCCCAGGGGATACAATATGAGCTGGAGAAAGATTACCCTGTCCACCTGCGGGCTGGTACCCAAGATACGTTTACTGGCTGATGAGGAAATCGGGATTAATTTGGCAGTGTCCCTTCATGCACCAAATGATAAAATCCGGAGAAAAATTATGAAGATAGCCAATGCATACACCATAGAAGAGGTGATAGGGGCAAGTAAGTATTACTTTGAAAAGACCGGCAGAAGGGTAACCTTTGAATATGCACTGATAAGCAATGTAAACGATAATCCGGAACATGCCTTTGAGCTTTCTCGCCTGCTTAAAGGATTTCCGAATCATGTGAATCTGATTCCATTAAATGAGAACCGACACAGCAGTCAGAAACGAAGTCAGGATGCAGCAATTCAAAGGTTTGTTGACATTTTAAAATCTTCAGGTGTCAATGTAACTCAAAGGCGGGAAATGGGCCTAGATATCCAGGGAGCCTGTGGGCAATTAAAAACCGCTTATTATGAAGAACTGTAAGGGGGGGTATGATGGAATACGGAGCATTCAGCCATAAAGGCCTGCAGAGAAAATCAAATGAAGACTATTTTTATATTCCCGACAACAGTCATGACAGACCTGCCATTATGATTATAGCCGATGGAATGGGTGGCCACAAGGCAGGAGAATGTGCCAGTAAGCTTGCGGTAGAACATGTTGCTGCTTATTTTGAAAAAAACAGGGATAGTCTGCAATACACAGAAGAGTTGATTCAGGCAATCCAGCATTCAATTGAGCAGGCTAATGAGCAGGTTCTTGATTTATCCCGTTCGGAAGAACGCTTTTCAGGCATGGGCACCACTCTTACCATGGTGGTATTCGAGAAGGATCGATTCCATGTTGCCCATATAGGAGACAGTCGATGCTATCTGATTCGTGATGGTCTTGTACGGCAAATAACCCGGGATCATTCATTGGTGCAGGAGCTTTTGGACCATGGCAGCATAACAAAGGATGAGATGGATATTCACCCCAAAAAAAATGTAATAACCAGAGCATTGGGCACAGAAGACAAACTCCGTATTGACTGTTTTGAAGAGATTCTCCAAGCAGGAGACATTGTCCTCTTATGTACGGATGGCTTAATAAATTATATTGATTTGGAGAAATATGCAGCCGATCTGCCCAAGAATGTATCCATGGCACAATTGGCTGAAATGCTGGGCAAGGAAGCCCTGGCAGCAGGGGGCTCCGATGATATTACCATAACTGCCGCCCGTTATACCGGCTTTGAAAAGAGAGGTGACGATCTTGCTGGGTAAAATTCTGGGAGGCCGCTATGAGCTGATAGAAAAAACGGGGGGCGGCGGCATGGCGGTGGTATACAAGGCCAAATGCCATCTTCTCAAGCGATATGTAGCTGTAAAGATTCTACGGCCGGATTTAGTGGATAATGAGGAATTCGTAAGCCGATTCAAAAGAGAATCCCAGGCAGTAGCCAGCCTCTCTCATCCCAATATTGTTAACATGTACGATGTTGGCCAGGAAGGCGATATCTATTACATCGTAATGGAATATGTGGATGGAATGACATTAAAGGAATACATCAGAAAAGAGGGCAGGTTGTCAAGCGAAGAAGCTGTTCGTATCGCCTCTCAGATTTGTTCCGCCTTGCATCATGCCCATGAAAACAATATCGTTCATCGGGATATCAAGCCACAAAACATACTTATTAACAAGGAAGGAGTTGCTAAGGTAGCGGATTTTGGCATTGCCAGGGCAGTAACATCTTCTACAGTTACCTTAGCCGGGGCTAATGTAATAGGCTCGGTTCATTATTTCTCACCCGAACAGGCCAAGGGAAGCTATGTGGATAAAAAATCAGATATATATTCCCTCGGAATTGTGCTATATGAGATGGTGACCGGGGTTGTGCCGTTTGAAGGTGACAGTGCCATATCAGTGGCATTGAAGCATATTCAGGAACAAGTGACACCACCGGGTGAAATCAACCCTGATATACTCAAAAGCGTACAATATATTATTCAGAGGGCAATCGAAAAAGATATAGAAAACAGGTACCATGATGCAGAGGAGATGCTGAACGATTTAAATCGTGCTTTGGACGAGCCTGACGGCGCCTATGTCAAGCGCGTATCCAATGATGATCAGGCTACCCGCATTATACCCCGCCTCAGTGGATTGGACGAGCAAAATTCCGGAAAAGAAAACCACGGAGCCCTGCCGGATGAAGAGGGGGCATTGGACAAGCGTCGAGGATGGGCCTTGGTGACATTTTCCGTTATTGCCGCTGCAGCGGTTTTACTTGTACTTTTTATGGTAGTACGTACCATATATAATCAGAATTTTGCCTCCCGGGAAACGCGGGTTCCGAGAATAGAAGGCCAGGATGAGGTAGCTGCAAGGGAAATCCTGAAAGAAAGAGGATTGCTTTTAACAATAGAGGAATGGATATATGACGATACCGTGCCGGAAGGGAGAATAATCTCCCAAAACCCCCAGGAAGGCACTACAGTAAAAACCGACAGTAAGGTGTACGTTATTATGAGCAGAGGCATGAAAATGATTCCGGTTCCGGATGTGGTAAATCAATCTCAACGTAACGCCGAAATTGAATTGGAAAACCAGGGATTGAAGGTAGGACAGCCGGAATATATAAACAGCAATATCGCCAGCGGCTACGTGGTCAGGCAGGAGCCTGCCGCTTACCGGGAAGTTCCTGAGGGCACCGAAGTACATCTGTTTATAAGCAAAGGCCCGGAGGAAAACTCGACTGTGGTAGGGAAATATACGGGTATTAACGAAAGCGTAGCTTTGGAGCTGATAAAGGGTGATAATCTCGAAATTGGAAATGTATATCGCGAGCTTAATAGTGAATACAAGGAAGGTATTGTGTTCAGACAGTCCCCTCAGCAGGGAGCCAATGTGGAGCAAGGCAGAAAGGTAGATTTATGGGTCAGTTTGGGGGAACAGCCAATCTATAAGAAAAAGATATCCATAACTACCGGAACTGATCGAAGTGTCAGGGTGAAGATTATCCGCACCTCGGATGATAAAGTAATTCATGACAAGAAACATAATCCCGCTGACAGAAAAATAGAAATCATAATGGAGGATACAGGCGTGCAGAGCTACGCTATTTGGATAGACAATGAATATTTCGGGACTCAAACCCTGGATTTCACCAAACAGGAAAGGAGAGACGAATGAAGGAAGGTGTTATTATAAAAGGAATCGGGGGATTTTATGATGTCCTGGATGACAATAAAGTGGTCCGATGCAAACCCAGAGGTCGGTTCCGAAAGCTGGGAATAACACCGATGGTGGGCGATCGTGTCCTTTATACTCCGGAGACCCAGGGGTCTGAAGGAGCCCTGGAAGAGATACTGCCCAGAAAAAATACCTTGATTCGTCCCTCCATTACGAATATAGATAATCTGGCGGTGGTAGCAGCTGCAGCACATCCGGCTCCGGATCTTTTGCTGATTGATAAGCTGATGATTTCAGCCGAACGAATGGGGATTTCCGTTCTTCTGATAATAAATAAAATAGACCTGGCTGAACCAGACGAATTGGATGCTTTGAAATCTCAGTATACTCCCACAGGATATCCAATATTTTGTGTATCCGGGAAATTTGGTCAGGGTATAGAGGAATTGAGCAAGGCTATGAAGGGGATCACTACTTTGGCGGGGCAGTCCGGTGTAGGAAAGTCTACTATTATAAACAACCTTCATCCCGGCAAAGAGCTGGAAACCGGTAATGTCAGTAAAAAGATAAAGCGGGGCAGGCATACTACCCGCCATGTGGAATTGCTGATACTGCCCTATGGAGGTATGGTTGCAGACACACCGGGCTTCAGTCAGATTGGGCTGCTGGATTTTGAACCTATAGAACTTCAGGAAAGTTATCCCGAATTTGAACAATACCGGCGTGATTGCTACTTCAATGGTTGTATGCACATAAGTGAACCGGGCTGCAGAGTACGACAAGCAGTTGAAGATGGCTGTGTATCGGAAGGCAGATTTGAGCGCTATGTTCACATAATAGAAGAAATTAAGGAGAACAGGAGGAATTTATGGTGATCCAAATTGCACCGTCAATTTTATCAGCAGATTTTTCAAAATTAGGAGAAGAAGTTGTTCTGATGGAAAAGGGTGGAGCGGATTGGATCCATATTGATGTTATGGATGCCCATTTCGTGCCCAATCTTACCTTTGGACCTCCGGTAATAAAAGCCATAAGGCCGGTGACAAAGGTACCCTTTGATGTTCATTTAATGGTGGACAACCCCATGGAATATATAGACGATTATATAAAAGCAGGGGCAGACAGCATTACGGTTCATGCAGAGGTCCTGCCTCATTTGCAACGCTCAGTGACTTACCTGAAACAGAAGGGAGTCCGGGCTGCCGTATCCCTAAATCCATCTACCCCTTTGAATGTACTGGAGTATGTATTAGAGGATTTGGACATGGTATTGCTGATGACAGTTAATCCCGGATTCGGAGGACAAAGCTTCATACCGTCCATGATGAGAAAGATCAGCAGCCTTAAAAAAATGATTGACGAAAGGCAGTGCAAAGTTGATATTCAAGTTGATGGCGGGATTTCCCTTAACAACATTCAAAAGGTAGCAAAGGCTGGTGCCAATTGCTTCGTCGCAGGGTCTTCAATATTTTCTGCACCCGACCCGGCAGGCATGATATCACAAATGCGGAGAGCTGCAGAATCATGAGAGCTGCTATTATCTCCAACGGAGAACTTGGCAATGTTAGTAAGTTAAAGGGTATGCTGCCGACTTTTGATTATGTAGTATGCTGCGACGGTGGCATCAGACATTTGGAATGCCTAGGACTCATACCTGATTTAATTGTAGGGGACTTTGATTCGGTAGATACAATTCCCCTGGAGGCATACAAAAAAAGGGGGATAAGTGTAAAAACCTTTCCGTCTGAAAAAAACGAAACAGATACTGAGCTGGCATCGCAAGCCATAATAGAAGCCGGAGCGGATCAGGTTATTATGCTGGGTGCATTAGGAAGCAGGTGGGATCATTCCTATGCAAATGTCATGGTGTTGGTCAAACTGGTTAAGCTGGGGTTGAAAGCCATGATTCTGCACAGTCATAACCGAATTATTGTTTCTAATAAAGTGCTCCGCCTGGAAGGCAATTACGGTCAGATTGTTTCACTTCTTCCCCTGGGTGAGAATGTGGTGGTTCATGAAACAAAAGGGTTGAAATATAAAATAAGGGATCAGAAGATGCCGCTGGATACCCCTTATGGAATCAGCAACATCTTTCTTGAATCCAAAGCGGAAGTAGTAATTGCCTCCGGATGGTTAATGGCAGTTATTGCAGAGGACTGAAAATGGCAGTCACTTTTCCCAACCTTGCCGAATAGAATATAAAAAGATGTATTTAAGGTATGGTATGTAACGGTCTGGGAGGGGAAATGAGTGTTTGAATGGAATCGATATAAGCCGCGTAAGCCGTTTAAACCTCGCAGACCACGAAAAAAACAGAATGCCTTGTCTATTCTGCTCATTATTGTAGGCAGTTTATTGGTGATGATATTTACTCCCCCTTGGGTTTGGTTCTTTTTGCTGGGTCTTGTACTGATCGCTACAGGCATTTTCAGCTTGTGTAAATGGAGGTGAAGCCAAGTGAGGATGATCATTATCAAGCTGCCTAAGTTTCTTGGTTCAGTTGTCAGGCTGTTTAAAAGAAGTTAAGCAAAAAAAGAACGTGCATATGCACGTTTTTCTTTTAGACCTTCCTATTCTATCATAAACTGATTATACGGACTTTACTTTTCCGGAACGAATACATCGGGTGCAAACATCCAAAGTGACATGAGATCCATTCACGATGGTACGGACTTTTTTTAAATTGGGAGCCCATGCCCGGTTGCCCCTCCTGTGAGAGTGGCTCACGGTATTACCAAATAATTTGCCTTTGTTGCATATATCACATACTCTTGCCATGAATTACACCTCCTTTGAACGGGCAACGACTTTTGAATAACAGCAACCTTTATTTTAACATCTTCTCATCCATTTGGCAAGAAAAAGAAAATTAAGGCACTTATGTTGCATTATTAGCATTGATAGGATAAAATAAAAGCTGACTACTTAAGGAATATTCAAATAAGCGTCATGCCATCCGATATACAAAGACTGTAATATCAGAGTAGGGTTGTAGGCGGATATTGGCTATAAATCCGATTAGGAGGGTGAAAATGGGCACTGTTTCAGTTAACCAATTGGGAGAAATTCGAATTTCCAACGAGGTACTGGCAACATTAGCGGGAATATCAGCAATAGGCTGTTATGGAATTGTAGGCATGGCATCTAAAAGAGCCACTGATGGCCTGGTGGAGCTTTTGGGAAGCGACAATCTTTCAAGAGGGGTGAAGGTGGCAACTCAGGGAAATGAAGTTACTATCGATCTGTTTATCATAGTTGAATATGGTATTTCTATTGCCGCAGTTGCACAGAACATCATTGATACAGTTAAATACAATGTGGAAAAGCTTACCGGTGTAACGGTTGATAAAGTTAATATTAAGGTCGAAGGAGTAAGGGTATAAGCTTTGACCCAGCTGTAAGGAGGTTACTAATTTTGGATCAGAAGGTTTTGGATGGTGCAAAGCTGAAGCTTATGTTTCTTTCGGCTGCTCAGTTTTTGGAAACCAATAAAGATACTGTAAATTCATTAAATGTTTTTCCTGTTCCAGACGGGGATACCGGTACAAACATGTCTCTGACCATGTTGTCCGCCGCCCGGGAGATTAAGGCTGTTGAATCTAACGACTTGTCTGAGGTAGCAGAAGCACTTTCCAAAGGCTCTCTCAAGGGAGCCAGGGGCAATTCGGGGGTTATTCTGTCTCAATTGTTTCGCGGCTTTGCCAGGGTGCTGAAAAATGAACGAGAAATTACCACAAAAAAATATGCAGATGCCTTGACAGCAGGTGTTGAAACCGCCTATAAGGCTGTTATGAAACCGGTTGAAGGTACCATACTGACGGTAGCTCGGGTAACTGCGGAGGAGGCAAGAAAGCTGGCGTCCCGTATCAGCGATTTTGAGCTTTTTTATGATGGTCTCATAGATGTGGCAAAGGAAACATTGGATAAAACTCCAGACATGCTGCCCGTGCTGAAACAAGCAGGTGTAGTAGATTCAGGCGGCATGGGGCTTTTATATATTATGATGGGTCAAGCACGAGTTTTCGATGATGGCTTTGATTTGGAAGCTCCTTTAGAACAGTTGGATTTCTATATGGACAGCAATGGCATCGGCAACAGAACAGCAGTATCCGCACCGGCAGGGTTCCCGGAAGAATCCATTGAATTTGGCTATTGTACTGAATTCTTTATAACAAATCTGCATCCCTATATCAGGGCAGAAGATATCGATAAGCTGAAGGCAAAGCTGGAACGTCTCGGTGACTCTATTGTAGTGGTGGGCGATGAGGATTTGATCAAGGTTCACTTCCATACAAATATGCCTGGCAAAGGCCTGCAGCTGGGTCTTCGATTTGGTGAACTGACAAATATTAAAATCGATAACATGAGAGAACAACACCATCATGTTATTGAAATGGAAACCGGCAGTAGTACCAATGAACCGGAAAAGAATCTTGGGCTGGTATCCGTTTCCATGGGAGAAGGAATTGCCAATGTATTTAAGGATTTAAACGCGGATTATATCATTGAAGGCGGTCAGACCATGAACCCCAGCATTGAGGATATCCTGAATGCTGTGGAAAAGGTCAATGCCAGGGAGGTTTTTGTTCTTCCCAACAACAGCAATATTGTACTATCCGCCAAACAGGCCGCAGAAATCAGTAAGAAACCCATTCATGTCGTTCCCACTAAAACCATCCCTCAGGGTCTGGCAGCATTAATAGCCTATAATCCTGAAAATGATGTACAGACTAACAAAAACAATATGACGGAGGCGATCAAGCAGGTAAAATCCGGCCAAATTACCTATGCGGTCAGGAATTCCCGTGTTGATGAAATTGAGATAAAAGAAGGCAATATCATGGGGATAATGGATGGCAATATTTCGATGGTAGGCGAGAATATTGCCGATGTAACCAAACAGCTGCTGGATAGGATGCTGGAGGACGGTGGAGAAATAGTAACTGTATTTTATGGCAGTGATGCCGCAAAGGAAGACACGGAATCAATACGAGCCTATTTGCAGGAAAAGCATAACGATGTAGATGTGGAACTGCTCTTTGGCGGTCAGCCTTTATATTACTATATTTTGTCAGTAGAATAGGCGAAAATTGGTCAAGTGGCATATTTGTCAACTGTCATTGTGATAAAGTTTTATCCAAAAACCGGAGACCTCTCCGGTTTTTCTTGTACAAAAACATCAATTGCACACCTGGGGCTCTTGGATTTATTAAATGACAGATGTGAAGCAATTAGAATAACGGTGAGAAGCATGAACAGATTTTGTAACAGTATACAAATTATCAGAGGCATCGGACCCAAAAAAGCAGCATTGTTCAGTAAATTAGGTATTACAACTATCGAGGATGCCCTAAACTATTTCCCAAGGGTATATGAACATCGCGGTCCAGTACAAACCGTTGAATCAATTCGGGAAGGAATGGTCGCTCTTTGCCTGCAATGGAAGGATTCTCCCCGGTTAAACCGTGTAAGAAGGGGATTTAGTACTGTGATTTGGAAGGGATATGATGAAACAGGAACAATAGAGTGCATTTGGTTTAACCAACCATACCGGGCAAATATTCATAAATTCGATGGAAAAAGGTATTATGTATTCGGTAAGGCTGTTAAAAGGCCAAGTGGCTATCAGATTCAAAATCCCATTGTTGAGGAATACAAAGAAGAATGTCATGATAACTCAAGATATCTGCCGGTGTATCCTCTAGTCAAAGGCTTAACTCAAAGAGATGCAAGACAGCTTACAAAAGGAGCGCTGAAGATACTGGAGAAAGTAGACTATGCAGATGAAATGGATAGATACATAGTAAGTCAGTATGAAATCATTGATAAAGTGAGAGCATGGCAGAGCATTCATAACCCTCAAAGTGAAGAAGCAATTCTACAAGCCAGAAAAAGGCTGGTCTTTGAAGAGCTTCTGCAATTTCAAATTGCCATACAGTATTTCAAGAAGCGGTTTCAGGAAAACAAAAAGGGATTGGTGATCCCAGTATCAAAGGATTTACTTAATTCATTCCTTCAAGGTCTGCCCTTTAAATTGACATGCGCTCAAAACAGGGTGCTGGATGAGGTGTTATCTGATTTAGAAAGCGGAAAAGTAATGAACCGACTGATCCAGGGGGATGTGGGTTCCGGAAAAACAGTGATATCGGTAGCTGCCCTATTTTTTGTGGCAAAAGCCGGATATCAAAG
>DUOI01000116.1 GCA_012838915.1 Clostridiales bacterium | reverse complement strand
TTATAAGCAGCAGCAAGCCGAAGGATACAATAGTTGCAAGGTTCATATTGCGGTTGCTGAATACTCCCAGCTTCCAAATGGGCAGCTTCTCCGAACGGGCAGAATAAGCCCGAAGCAATTCACTTACAATTAGCGTAACCAGGGCATAGGTACGCCCCATATCGATGCCATATATCTGCCATCCATAGTAGAAGGAAACTAACACCGCTGCTGTCATAACCAGGCTTTGCACTGCAATATTGATCAGCATATCCCGGTTAAGGATGGACTCATTGGGATCCCGGGGAGGTACATCCATTAAGCCCGGTTCCTTTTTTTCCGTACCCAGGGCCAGGGCCGGAAAGGCATCCGTCAGGAGATTCACCCACAGCAAATGAATGGGCAGCAGTGGAATTTTCCAGCCAAGTAGCATGGAAATAAAGATAATCAATATCTCGCCCACATTACAGGACATGAGGAAGAATACAAACTTTCGGATATTGCTGTATATCACCCTTCCTTCCTCAACCGCTGCTACGATACTGGAGAAATTATCATCGGTAATAATCATTTCGGCACTTTCCTTGGTGACATCGGTACCGGTAATACCCATGGCCACGCCAATATCAGCCCGTTTCAAGGCAGGTGCATCGTTGACACCGTCACCCGTCATGGCAGCAATATGACCGTTGTTTTTCATGGACTGCACAATCCGCACCTTATGTTCGGGGGAAACCCGGGCAAATACGCTGACCTTCTGTACCGCTTCATCCAATTGTTCACCGCTCATTTGATTCAATTCCGCACCGGTCAGCACCTCATCATCGGATGAAATAATGTCCAGCTGGCGGGCAATGGCAGCCGCGGTTTCACGGTAATCGCCGGTAATCATAACGGTGCGGATGCCGGCGGATTTACACAGCTTGATTGCTTCTATGGCTTCAGGCCGCGGCGGATCAATCATGCCCACCAGCCCGCAGAATACCAACCCCTGTTCATCCTTATCCGGAGCGGGATTCTGAGGAATCTCCGGCACGGACTTGAATGCCATGGCTAAAACCCGAAAAGCCTGACCGGCCAGATTCTTGTTTTCCTCCATAATTGCATTTATATCTTCCGGGGTGATGGCCGCTACAGTACCATTACTGTGCATGATATGGGTACAGCGTTCCACCAGAATATCCGGCGCTCCCTTTGTAAAGGCTGTAAATTTACCGTCTTCTGTTTTATGAAAGGTAGTCATCAGCTTCCGCTGGGAGTCAAAGGGGATTTCCTGCAGCCTGGGCCGGGCCTTGTTAATTTCATCCCTGTCTATTCCGGCTTTTGCTGCCGCTACAATCATGGCACCTTCAGTAGGGTCGCCGATTATTCGCCATTCATCGCTGCCTTCTTCAGTAATATGCTCCAGCCGGGCATCATTGCACAATGCCTGTATTTCCAACAACCTGGATACAGCAGGCTGCCGGTCAAGGTCCACTTCCCGGCCGTCTATGGTCAAAGATCCTTCCGGATTGTATCCGTCACCGGAAACATCAATCTCCTGCCCCAAGGTATACATCTTGACGATTGTCATCTGATTCTGGGTCAATGTGCCGGTTTTATCCGAGCAGATAACCGTGGTACTTCCCAAGGTCTCCACGGCGTGCAGCTTTTTCATAATTGCATTGTGCCTGACCATTCGCTGCATACCCAGTGCCAGGACAATGGTGACAACAGCCGGCAGGCCTTCCGGGATGGCGGCCACCGCCAGGCTGACAGCGGTCATAAACATGGACAGGGGATCTTCTCCCCGCAGAAGACCCAAGCCCAGTACAACAGCACATATCACCAGACATGCCGTGCCCAGGATTTTCCCCAGCTGTGTCAGTTTGCGCTGCAGGGGCGTATCCTCCTGTACATCTTCCTGAATCATCTTAGCAATATTTCCGATTACGGTGTTCATACCTGTTGCGGTTACAATACCGCTTCCCCGGCCATAGGTTACCAAAGTGCTCATAAAGCCGCAATTAACCTGGTCGCCTAAGCTTATGCCGCCCTTCAGCCTGGTATCTGCATCCTTTTCTGCGGGTACGGATTCACCGGTAAGGGCAGCTTCTTCCACTTTAAGATTAACAGAAGATATCAGCCTGACATCTGCCGGTATGTAATCCCCCGTTTCCAAAATAACCAAATCACCGGGCACCAGTTCAGATGCCGGAACTAACAATTCCTTTCCATCGCGGATTACCTTTGCATTGGGGGCCGACATCTTTTTCAATGCTTCCAGCGCCTTGCCCGCCCGATATTCCTGCACCACACCCAGTACCGCATTTACAATTACAATGCCGATTATCACCAAAGAGTCCACAACTTCCCCGACCAGGAGGGATACCAGACTGGCTGCCAGCAGAATGATAACCATATAGTCCTTCAGCTGGGCAAGAAACATTTGAAAAAGGGTTGTATCTTTTTTTTGTTCCAGTTCATTGAGCCCGTACTTTTCCAGGCGGGACTTTACTTCACCGGAGGAAAGGCCATTGGAAGCATCAGTGCTTAATCTTGCACTGACTTCTTCTACACTCTGTTCATACCAAGGAAGTTTTTCCAATCATACACCAGCTTTCCGTCGTTTCTGCTTATCTCAACAGGTTTTTTCAATATACAATTCACAGCTAACGGATTTTCAATTACATCTATAATATTCAATATAAGGTTATTATGTTTTTTCCAAGCTAAAATGATTTTACCACTAATATTTTCCTTTCTCAAATATTTTTACACCTTTTTACATATGCTCTTCCATTTACTTCATCATCTTCCTTTATTTTTACATTCACGTTTACAGGATTCTTTTTTCTATAACAATTGATGTCTGTTAAATCTTTATTCCTAATATCCCCTAGTATCAGAATTATAGGAATCTTATTTTTGTATGCTTCTGAAGTGCTGATAAATTTAAATAAAAAAAACCGGCAATCATCAAAACTGCCGGTTTCAAAGAGGTAAGTTTATTTTATTATCCGAACAATGCCATCAATATTCCTGCTGCCACAGCTGACCCGATTACACCTGCCACATTGGGCCCCATTGCATGCATGAGCAGGAAGTTGGATGGATTGGCTTTCTGCCCTTCCACCTGGGATACTCTTGCTGCCATGGGAACCGCTGAAACGCCGGCAGAGCCGATAAGAGGATTGATCTTTCCTCCGGACAGCTTATACATGAGTTTTCCAATCAGCAAACCACCTACGGTGCTGAATGCAAATGCCACAAGGCCCAAAGCTATAATTGCAAGGGTTTCCAACCTCAGGAAATTCTCAGCTTTGGCGGTTGCGCCGACCGTTACTCCAAGGAAGATGGTAACAATGTTCATCAGAGCATTCTGGGCTGTATCCGACAGCCTCTCCACCACTCCTGATTCTCTAAACAGGTTGCCCAGCATAAGCATACCAATTAACGGCGCTACTGAAGGCAGCAGCAAAACGCAAAAGATGGTAACCACAATGGGAAAGCAGATTTTTTCCAGCTTGGAAACCTCTCTCAGCTGCTCCATCTTGACTTTTCTTTCCTCTTTCGTGGTCAACAGTCTCATCAGCGGAGGCTGGATTATAGGAATAAGCGCCATATATGAATAAGCCGCGATAGCAATAGCAGACAGAAGATGTGGTGCCAGCCTAGCTGTTGTATATATAGCTGTAGGACCATCAGCACCACCTATGATGCCTATGGATGATGCCTCCTGTGGAGTAAAGCCAAGCAAATTGGCAATAGTAAAGGCCATGAAAATTCCAAATTGAGCGGCTGCTCCCATAAGCAGGCTGGAAGGCCGGGAAATCAGCGGGCCGAAATCCGTCATAGCACCAACACCCATAAAGATTAATGAGGGATAAATGCCCTTTTTCACGCCTAAGTATAGATAATATAGCAGTCCTCCTGTTTCAGAGTCTATCTCTTCCTTCATTAGATTTGCCAAAGGCAGGTTGGCCAGCAGAACACCAAAGGCTATAGTTAATAGCAGCAATGGTTCAAACTTCTTGACAATAGCCAGATAAATCAGCACGCAGGCCACACCGATCATAACAAGATGCTGCCAGGTAAGTGCAGCAAAACCTGAGTCAAACCATATGGTTTTTAATGCGTCTATAAACATTTATTGTCCCCCCATTACTGTATGCTGGCCAGGACATCGCCGGTGTTAACCGTAGAGCCCTTTGCAGCGATAACCTGTACAACACCATCAACAGGAGCCATAATTTCGTTCTCCATTTTCATAGCTTCTAATATGAACAGGATATCTCCTGATTTAACGGTTTGGCCGCTGCTTACCTTAACATCCAATATGGTGCCTGGCATGGGTGCTTTTACCGGCTCGCCGCTTACTGCTGCAGAAGCAGGTGCTGCCGGTGCATATTGCTGAGCCGGGGCCGGAGCTGCCTGCCGGGGTGCAGCCGCTGCCGGTTGCTGAGGCGCGGCCGGCACTGCTGCCGGAGCGGTTTGAACAGCTGTCTGGGCTGCAGCTTCCTGGACATTTATCATGCTGGCCTGTCCTTTTTCTACTTCTACTTCATAACTTTTGTTATTTATGGTAACAATGTATCGCATTGGGTTAACCTCCATTTCCAAGACTTAATTATTTTCTTCTATTAGCTTGATGGATTTAAAACGAAGCTCAGACAAGGGAACTTCAGATTCATGGCTGACAATGGCCATAATCATGGCTGCTGTCTTTTCATCCACCTTCTTTAATTGCAATGTACCAACAGACATATCCTGACCTGAAGGACTTTTGGACAAATTAACAGGTTGTGCAGGCGTGTCTGTTCCTTGTATGGAGCCTTGTTCTGAACCCGCCTTTGTCTTTCCAAATACTTTGGAGAATATAACAATTAACAAAAATAAGGCAACCAGAACAAAGAACACCAGGGTCATCGAAAATCCGGAAACCAGTAAGCTTTCTGCTAAAGACATATACACCACCCTTTACTTTTTCACTATGGAATAGCTGACCGTTATATTTTCGCGTTCTTCACGTTCCTTGAAGAATTTTTCTGCAATCTGCGGGAAAGCAATGTAGGAAAGTACATCTTCATCGGATCTTGCCACACCTTTAAGCTGCTCTTTGGCTTTTTCAAACTGGGGTTCCAGGGTATCGGCAAATCTTCCGGTAATTGGCTCTTCAGCGCCCAATACCTCAGCCATCAATTCCTTATTGATTTCACCGGGAGCTTTTCCATACTCTCCCTTGAAGTAAGCTTTTACTTCTTTACCGACATTCTTATATCGACCAAGAAGAACATTTAGTACAGCCTGTACCCCAACCATCTGGCTCATGGGAGTTACCAGAGGAGGATAGCCAAGATCTTTTCTGACATTTGGAATTTCTTCCAACACTTCATCCAGCCTGTCCAGAGCATTTTGAGCCTTTAACTGGGCAATAAGGTTGGAAAGCATGCCGCCGGGTACCTGATATACAAGAGCGTCGGTTTCTACTCCCATTACGAAGGGATCCATTTGACCTGACTCAACATATTTTTCCTTGATAGGTTTGAAATAATCATTAATTTCCTTTGTAATATCTTCATCCAACCCGGTATCATAACCTGCCTGCTTTAATGCAAAATTCAGCGTTTCTGTTGGTGGCTGGGAAGTTCCGTTGGAGAAGGAGGAAATAGCACAGTCGATGCCGTCGCAGCCTGCTTCTATAGCCTTGAAATAGGTGATAGGACCTAAGCCGGTAGTGCCGTGAGTATGGAAATATACCGGTACCTTTACGGTTTCCTTAAGAGCCTTTACTATGTCATAAGCTTCCTGGGGGCCGCAAATACCCGCCATATCTTTGATACAAATGGAGTGAACACCCATTTCCTCCAGTTCTTTACCCAGTTTTGCATAGTTCTCCAAGGTATGAACGGGACTGGTGGTGTAACAGATAGCACCTTGGGCATGAGCATTTCGTTTTAATACTTCATCTAAGGCTACGCAGATATTTCTAAAGTCATTCAGGGCATCAAATATCCTGAAAATATCCATTCCATTGTCCACCGCATGAGCGACAAATTTTCTGACTACATCATCGGGATAGTGTCTGTATCCTAAAATATTCTGACCTCTCAGCAGCATCTGCAAGGGGGTATTTTTTACCTTGTCCTTGATTTTGCGAAGCCTTTCCCAGGGATCCTCGCTGAGATATCTGAGACAGGAATCAAAGGTGGCACCTCCCCAGCATTCCAATGAATGATAGCCGGCCTTATCCATGGTTTCCAAAATTCCCTCAAAATCAGAAAAGGGCATCCTGGTTGCTATCAAAGATTGGTTTGCGTCTCGTAAGACAGTTTCAGTGATATGAACCTTTCTCATTTATATCAACTCCTTAAAAATAATGTCGTATTGTGTTACAATGTATAATATAGCCTATTTTTACAAAGAAATAGGGCGGAAAAACTCAAAAATTAAGTTTCCCACCCCCGGAAACTGTCAAATTCCTGAAAGCAACCTTGTAATTATTATATTCTATTGCAAAAACAGCCCATATTCACCTATTTATATCATACCATATAAAAAAAAGATTGTAAATAATTTAACAAAGAATATATAGAGGGCATTTCATAACAACAATTTTTATGATGAAACAAAGGAGTATATCCTCAGACGCTGAAAGAAAAATTGATACCGCACTTTCCGAGAGAATATTTAATTGCTTTCAGCACGTATCATCTTAAAAAAAGGCAGACTAACCCC